>JBJEIU010000188.1:0-2645 GCA_051877355.1 Hominilimicola sp. | reverse complement strand
GTATTTTCTGCCGTACTCCTTAATCTTTCCGAGAACTATACCCTTAAAATCCGCGCCGCTTTCCTTATGCTCCAAAATCGCGTCCGCGACAGCGACAGTCTGAACGGTGTCGTCCGTGAAAACGCACTTTTCGCTAAAGAGTGGAAAATCCTTTGTCTTAATATTGTCCATTTCGTATACCGAACCTATAATATCGCCTATAATTGCTCCTAACATCGTTTTCCTCCTTAATTCTATAACGCTGATGCTATAGTTTTTTGCTCCCGGCACCCCTGCCTTTCTCAGTATTCCATAGTCGCCTGCATATTTTGGCGATCCGACAGTAAAGACTTTCGGGGGACTTAACTTTCTTTTCATCCGCAAGTCTCTTCTGTTCTGCTTCTTCAGTTATTTTTTCTATTATCTGCCGCGTCTTTGCCGGCAGCTTATCGCAGACGAAAAAAGCATATTTGCCGATACTCGTAACGCTGTCCGGAATATTTATGCTTGTTAAACTGCTCCAAGAAAACGCATATCTGCCGATACTCGTAACGCTGTCCGGAACAGTGACGCGCTTTAAGCTGCTCCAAGAAAACGCTTCTTCACCAATGCTCGTTACGCCGTCCGGTATTTTATATTCGGTTCGCCGATTTCCTATCGGGTATTGGATCAGCTCTGCAGCGTCTTTAGTGAACAAAACTCCGTCAATATCAGTGTAATTTGGGTTTTTGTCACTTACGTCTATTTTTGTTAAGCTCTGGCAACCGGAAAACGCACTTTTGCCGATAACGGTAACGCCGTACGGTATATTTACGCTTGTTAATTTTTTGCAGTCGTAAAACGCCCCTTCACCGATACTCGTTATGCTGTCGGGAATTTTTATGCTTGTTAAGCTTTCGCAACCGGCAAATGCCCCATCGTCAATGCTCGTAACGCTGTTCGGAACAGTGACTCGCTTTAAGCTTTCGCAGTTCTCAAACGTATGTGCGCCGATACTCGTAATGCCATCAGAAACGGTTATACTTAATACCGCTTGCCTGCCTTTGAATACCTCTCTTTCTATACATGCATTTCCCCACGGAAGACCGTCTTATCCATATTGGGCTTTTGTCTCTGCCGGTGAAAGCTCTATACATTCTACCTGATAAAGACGCGTCGTATCAATAGTAAAATTCCCCCAAGAGTTCTTGTATGTAGCTATAGATGTTTTGTTTTTTGGAAACCGATTTTGAATTTCATTTAAAATCCTATCAAACTCCGAAGCCGTAAACTCACGCTCTTTCGTTACTTCTAACATATTTGCCTTTCCTCCTTTTAATTCGTACCCTCTTTGTTTTCCTGTCTAAGCGAGCGCGTCAGCTTGTTTGTATACTCCTGCTCCGCGTTGATACGCTCCTCTATTTCGTCCAGTCTTGCGTCATACTCCGCCACAATTTGCTCGTGGTCTGTAAGCCATTCGCAGTTTTGGGGCATTATATTCGGATATTTATATATCATCTCTTTAAAATACTCCGCGTTTTCCTTATCCGTATCGACCACCCAGTCCATCGCGCCGTATGTAAGATAAACCTTTTCAAGCTCAAGCTGGTCAAGGTACGACGCGACTAAATGCGTCAGTGTTTCCGTATCGTCGTTTTCCTCTATCCATTGGGCGATATATGCCCAGTCTGCAAGCTCCGCCATGCTTGATTCCTGTGCGGCAAACAGATAATCATAATCCGTTTTCGGCAGATTTAATTTATCCATAACCGCGTATTCCTCATCGCCTATTTGAGATTGTATCACCGCGTTTTCGTCAGCCGTTTTATCGCTTATTTCTGCCGCGGTAAAAAACGCTTCCCTGTTTTCATCTGTAGGATTTTCGGCATACGCCGACGCTGCCGCAGCCGCGTCCTCATACGCCTTAAACACCTCGTCGTTAGCCTTAATAATCTGTTCAAAATCCGGTACTATTTTTTCGCGGAATACCGCGTTCTCACCTGACGCGCAGCCTGAAAACATCACCGCCGACAAGCACAATAATATCAATTTTTTCATAAGCTTCCTCCTCCTTGTATTAACCCCAATTTCGTTTCCAATGATTTTAAGTTCAGTTCAAGACTGTTAATCGAATTTTCCAAATCCTTTGTCCTTATTTCAAGCGCATTGTTGAAGCTCATAACAATGTTTCCTCTGCCGACCATCGCTTCTTTTATAACATCACCTCCCCTATCATTAATCGTTCTTGTAATAAGACATAATTCATATCCCATAAGCTTTTCGTAATCCGACAAATACTCCTTGTAATACTCCAGTTCTTTTTCAATATCCGCTTCGGTGTATACCGACTGCGGTGAGAACGCGTATTCGAGTCTCGCAAACATCTCCCTCTGAAAAGCGCGATGCTCCGCAGACATGGCGAGGATTTTTTCTACTCTGTCAATATCCAGACCTCTGTACGCTATTTCGCTGAGGTTGTCCGCCGTAACTACAGCGTCACCGAGCGCGTCAAGCTTTTTGCCGATATTTTTTAACGCTGTAAGTCTGTCGTCCGTATTTTCAAGCTGTTCTATCAAATTTTCCTCGTTTACGGTCATCTGCGTTACATTATTGAGCGAGTGCGCCGCCAAAGTCATAATCTCGTAGTTGTTTTTCATCTCGCGGCTACCGATAGGGTGCGTGCCGGG
>JBJEIU010000187.1:0-2653 GCA_051877355.1 Hominilimicola sp. | reverse complement strand
AAACAAAAATTTCGTCGGGAGCAATATCAATTCCTCTTGCCATGTAATCATGTTCAACAATCTTATTTCTGAGAAAATCATATCCCTGTTCGGGGCCGTAGCCGTGAAATCCCTCGGCTGTTCCCATCTCGTCAACCGCCTTGTGCATTGCCTCAATTACAGCCGGCGCAAGTGGTTTTGTAACGTCGCCTATACTCATCTTTATTACTTCTCTGTCCGGGTGTGCCTCGGTAAATTCATTTGCCTTTCTCGCAACTGTTGAGAACAGATACGCGCCCGGCAGCTTTAAATAATTATCATTAATCTTTGCCATTTTATATTTATCCTTTCATTATATAATTTACAGTGTGATTACTCCGTCAAATACGAACTTTGCAGGGCCTGTCATATAAACCTTGTTTTCGTCCTTGTCCCAGCGGATATGGAGTGTTCCGCCCAGAAGCACAAGGTCTGCTTCGTCGTCCACAAGACCGTTTAAGTTAGCCGCTACAAGCGTTGCGCACGCGCCTGTGCCGCAGGCAAGCGTTTCGCCTGCTCCGCGTTCCCATACGCGCATTTTAATAGTGTTTCTGTCAACAATCTGCGCGAACTCGGTATTGATTTTGCGTGGGAACAGCTTGTGCGTTTCAAACTTAGGACCAAGTTTTTCAATTTCAAGCATGTCGGTATCGTCAATAAACGTAACCGCGTGGGGGTTACCCATTGACACACCCGTTACCTTATAGGTCTTGCCGTCAACCTCAACGTCCTCGGCTATAAAGCGGTCAAGGTCGGAATCTATCGGAATATTCCTCGGCACAAGCTCCGGACTTCCCATATTCACTCTTACGGTTTCAACCTCGCCGTCCTTTACGTTAAGGTCAAGAATTTTAATTCCCGCAAGTGTTTCAAGTGTAATCTGCGTCTTGTCGGTAAGACCTCTGTCATACACATACTTGCCCACACATCGCGTGGCGTTTCCGCACATTTCCGCCTGTGAGCCATCGCTGTTGTACATATCCATACGGAAATCCGCTTTATCCGACGGGCATATAAGCACAAGTCCGTCTGAACCTATACCGAAATGTCTGTCGCTGACAGCCTTTGCCGTATCGTTTATATCCTCCACCTTTTCTTCAAAGCAGTTTACGTATATGTAATCGTTTCCTGCCCCGTGCATTTTTGAAAATTTAAAACTCTGCATTTTTATCACCTTTATCTTAATTTTACCTGTAATTAAGGCTGAGGAAAAATTGTTCGGATTGCTGCCAAGGCGGCAGGCTGCCGTACGTGTGTACTGCCCCTGACGTTTTGGTGGTGAGCCGGGCAATTTTAACCAGCCTCAAATATTTAATATTGCTCGTGCTGTGTCTATAAACTTCGCTCCCGTGTCCATGCTTCGCTTTTGTATGAAGCGGTGTGCCTGCTCCTCGGTCATCATATGATTTTCCATCAGGTATGCCTTGGCGCTTTCAATTATTTTCTGCTCCTCGGGAGTTCTCTTTACTCTGTGTTTTCGTCTTTCGATAATTCCCACGAAGGTTTCTATCGAATTTATTAATATCTGTCTGTTTACGGGAAGTGTTACAACAAAAATATCCTCATTATATATTTCGCTCTGCCTGTCGGCTTTGACTATGCTCATCAGTTTCTGACCCTCCCGCAGGTCGTCAAAAACATCGTCCGCCACACCGTCCGGAAGCTTATAACCCATGATTACAAGCACCTCGTCAATGTCCACTATGGAACGCAGCAATTCCGCCTTGGAGTGGCAAACCATATAAACCTCATAGCCGCTGCCGTCAAGCATCATCCTTATCTTATCGGCTGTTTCGTCTTTCGAAAAAGCCAGTACTACTCGTTCCACCGCCGGACCCTCCTTATCGGAAATTGTTTAATAGGAAATTAAATATTTTTCAATCTCCCATTGATTTATAGTCTGACGATACTCTCCATATTCCTGTTCTTTTGCTGCGAAATAGCTTGATGCAAATTTTTCTCCCAAAAGGTCTTTTATGAAATCTGATTTTTTTGCAATCCTGATTGCCTCGTTAAGGCTTATTGGCAGGCTCTTTATTCCAAGCGACTCTCTTTCCTTGTCGGACAGTCTGTAAATATTCACATCAATGCTTGGGGGCAGTGTTTCATTATCCTTTATTCCCTTAAGTCCTGCCTTCAGGCATGCCGCCAAAGCAAGATACGGATTGGCTGTCGGGTCGGGCGAGCGAAGCTCTACTCTTGCATCGTATCCCTTTCTTGATGATGGTACTCTCACAAGCAGGCTTCTGTTGCTCTCTGACCATGATATATAGCACGGCGCCTCGTATCCCGGAATAAAACGCTTATATGAGTTTACCGTTGGATTTGTAAGGCATGCCATATCTGGCGTATATTTCAGAAGTCCAGCTGTAAATTTATATGCCGTATCCGAAAGTCTTGACGGATTGCTCTCATTATAGAACATGTTTTTCCCGTCCTTTTTCAGTGACATCGTCAGGTGCATTCCGCTTCCGTTCTCTCCTGCCATAGGCTTTGGCATGAACGTGGCATGAAGTCCGTTTCGCTTTGCGATTGTCTTTACAACCGTTCGGAATGTCACTATTCTGTCCGCCGTTTTTAATGCGTCGACATAACGGAAAGTTATTTCATGCTGTCCCGGCGCCATTTCATGGTG
>JBJEIU010000186.1:0-2668 GCA_051877355.1 Hominilimicola sp. | reverse complement strand
GAATATTGCGAGGAAAATATTGAGGTACTGCTTGGAGTTTTGGAAAAAAATGACTGCTGTAGATAATTCCGCAGCAGTCATTTTTATGATTAATTTTTATGATTTCATTGCTTTTGCCATTTCCTGAGCCTGTTTTTTAATTCTATCTTCATCAAACTGGTCGATCTGATGCATAAGAGCGGAACGGAATATAACCGCGTTTTTTATTCCAGAGAACTCATAAACGCCGGAGGAGGATGTTATTTTTATAGTTCCATAACCGAATATTTTTCCCCATAAACCACTGCTGACAGTTACATTGTTCACCTTATTCAACGGAGTGTCAAGCTCGGTTGTTTTTATAAGTCCGACTTTTCCGACAAGTCTTTTGTTTGTAATAGTTATTTCGGTTGTTTTCATTTTAATTATTGCGGGGATAATAGTAAAAAAACCCACCACTAAAAACATAAGCAAAATATGAGGTATAAGCATTGCGCCGTGGAGTTTTCCCTCCATAATAATTTCCTCATCCTTTTTTAAATTGTTTTGAATATAGCTCATAGCTGCGTCATCCTTTCTCTTTTGTTATTTTAGAAGAGTATATCATACTTTTGTAATGATGTCGATATCTTTAGATATTAAAAATTATTAATATCTAAAGTAATTTGATAGTCTTGTATTCAAATGAGATAATAAGTTTATATGGATATTTGTTTAAGATTAAATGAAAGGATATTGTGGTCAGTATGGAAACCGTTGGTGTAAAATTAGGAAAAGAGATACGGAAAATACGCAATTCTTTGGGAATGAGCCAAGAGGAGCTGGCATTTAAGGCAGGAATCAGCGCTGCCCATTTGGGACAAATTGAGCGCGCAACCAAAAATCCCACAGTTGATACCGTATCAGGAATTGCAAAGGCGCTTGGGGTTTCGATGTCTGAATTGTTTTCTTTTGAATCTGAAACGGAAAAAACTGAAAATACATCCTTGCTGTTGAATAAAATTACAAATTATGCAGCTACTATGAATGAAGAAAATCAAAAGGAAATTTTAAGAATAATGAGAATTTTCAAACGTGTTACACGAGGGACGGGAATGTAATAACGAGAAGTTCTGCTGTGTTTTATTCAAGAATAAGTCTGAAAAAAAGACTGCTGCGGATAGTTCCGCAACAGTCTTTTTTAATCAATCTGAATATAATGATTGTTTTCGGGAAGCTGTTTATCTTCCTTTTTAGGAACGGTCAGTTTCAAAGTGCCGTTATCAAAGCTTGCTTTGATTTCCGCCTGAGTTACAGAATCACCTACATAAAAGCTTCTGCTGCATGAGCCGTAATGACGCTCACGGCGGATATATCTGCCGTCGCTGTCTTTGTCGTCATTGCTGTATCCGGATGTAGCGCTGATGGTCAGATAACCGTCCTTAAGCTCAGCCTTTACGTCCTCCTTTTTGATGCCCGGCATATCAATGGTCAGCTCATAGCCTTTTCCTGTGTCTTTAACATCGGTTTTCATCAAATCAGCCGTACTGTAATTGTGCAAACCTCCAAAAGCTAAATCACTGAAATCGTCGAACATACATCTTCCAAAAATGCTTGGTAATAACATATTTCATATCTCCTTTCATAAAAAACATTATGCTTATACCTTGCTTTCTATGAACATGGGATGAAGGGAAATAGGTGTAAGTCGTTTAGAAAGGCTTTCTTTGTTTTCCTTTCCTTATGTTCTGAATATAGTATAACGCTGATTGTTAGCACTGTCAAGGTATGAGTGCTAATATTAACGGACTGTTCAAAATAAATTAACATATTTCGTTAATGTCAACGCATCTTATAATACTTATCAGGTTATGTTATATTTTGCGTTCCATTTGTATTCCGAGTCAGGTACAGAGGAACTGGGGCATTTGGAGATTGTAGGTTCACTCGTTTCGCAGCTTTCAAAAAATGCTCCGCCTAAAGAGTGGACAGAAATGGGAAGTTGGGAATATTATGCCGATAACGGCGCGTCAGTATTTCCGCAAAGTTCACAGGGCTCACCGTTTAATGCTGCGTCAATTGCGGTGACAGGCGACCCTCTTACAAATTTGTATGAGGATTTGGCAGCAGATGGGGCGATTTTGTAAGAACAAACTTTTGCTCGAAAACCCAGTATTTATGCGGGTTTCGGTGTTGTATCAAGCCTTTTCCTATAGCTTTAAAATTAAGGAATTTCATCAGAAATTCCAAAAAATCTCAATCGGCTGAGTATTTGTTTTTTTATCTCTGTTGCCGATTTCTATATGATCAATGAGTGTTTCCACTGCTTCGCGGGTTAAATGATCCATATTCATATACTTGCTCAATAGCTCTGCACGATTATCGCCGTTAGCGATTTTTAGCTCAATATCTTCAAGCTGCTGTTTCTCGTCTGCTATTTCTTTTTCAATACGCTTGCGGTCTTTGGCAAAATCCTCCGTAAATTGGACATAATCCTGTTCCGATATAATACCTTTAACCTTATCAACATATATCTCTTTTATGCTTTTACTGTATTCATCAATCTTGGTTTGCTGAGCCTTAATCGTTTTCTGTATTTTTGATTGTTGTTCTTTCAAATTATTGTTCCATTCGATTTTTTGCTCAATTTCATCCTGATTAAGAAATTCATTTGCTAAAGCATTCAATTCATTCAAAACTGTTTTTTCCA
>JBJEIU010000185.1:0-12306 GCA_051877355.1 Hominilimicola sp. | reverse complement strand
AATGTTTTAACAATAGTTAAAATAAAAAAACGGGGTGTCAATTTGACACTACCTACAAATATAAGGAGGATAATAACATGAAAAGTATTATAAGTATGATAACAGCGTTGATGATGTCTTTTGGACTTTCAGGCTGTGAGGTATCTTATGATTTTGTTCAGGTACCCGAAAATTCACAGTTTGAGGTGCATTATATTGATGTGGGACAGGCAGATGCGGCATTGGTTGAATGTGACGGCGAAACAATGCTGATAGATGGCGGAAATGCGGCGGACAGCAGTTTGATTGCAGCATATCTGAGGCAGGAGGATATATCAAGTATTGATTACGTTGTATGTACCCATGCCCATGAAGACCATGTGGGCGGACTTTCCGGAGCACTGTCCGTGGCGCAGGCGGAGCACGTATATGCGCCTGTGACGGAATCGGACTCAAAGGCGTATAAGAATTTTAAAAAGAAAATTGCCGAGCAGGGGCTGGAAACAGAGCATCCTTATGTGGGTGATACGTTTTTGCTCGGAAACAGTACGGTTGAGTTTCTTGGACCTGTCGAGGAGGATAAAAATGACCTTAACAATACGTCTATAGTGCTGAAAATAACCTATGGAAACACATCCTTTCTTTTTACGGGAGATGCGGAGAGTGAAGAGGAGAAAGAAATTTTAGAAAGCGGATCAAATCTGAAATCCACGGTGCTGAAGGTGGGACATCACGGCTCAAACACATCAACCTCATATCCGTTTTTACGTGAAGTTATGCCACAGTATGCGGTTATAAGCTGTGAAAAGGGCAATTCCTACGGACATCCTCACGAGGAAACGCTGAGCCGTCTTTCTGACGCGGGCGTTGAAATTTATAGAACAGACTTAAACGGAACTGTCGTGATGACAAGCGACGGCGAAAATATAACGGTTATGACAGAAAAGTGATTAAAACTAAATAAAAACAGCAGATAAAGCGCATATTAAGTCTATAAAATTGATTTGTGTCAATAATTTGGAGGATTTAATATGAACCAATCTGTATGGACAAATGAAACAAAACTGCCTGTATTTGAGAGCCTAAAAGGGGACATAAAAACAGACGTTTTGATTATCGGCGGAGGACTCTGCGGAATTTTATGCGCCTATTATCTGGAACGGACAGGGGTGGATTATATTTTAGTTGAAGGAAACAGAATAGCCTCGGGAATAACAAAGAATACCACAGCAAAGATAACATCACAGCACGGTCTGATTTATTCAAAGCTGATTAAAGATACGGGATATGAAAAGGCGAAAATGTATATAAAGGCAAATCAGCTGGCGCTGTCTGAATATGAGCGGCTATGCGTCGATATTGACTGCGATTTTGAAAAAAAGAGCGCCTATGTCTATTCAATTACTGACAGAAAGAAGATAGAAAATGAGGCTAACGCGGTAAACCGTCTTGGATTTGACGCGGAATTTACGGAGCAGACACAGCTTCCCTTTAGGATTGCGGGAGCAGTGGAGTTTCCCAATCAGGCACAGTTCAATCCTCTGAAATTTATTGCTCACATTTCCAATGGACTGAACATATATGAAAACACATTTATCCGCGATATAACTCCGCACAGAGCTGTGGCAGATAACGGTAAAATAAAGGCTGATAAAATCATTGCAGCAACGCATTTTCCATTTATCAATAAGCACGGCAGTTATTTTCTTAAACTGTATCAGCACCGTTCCTATGTGACTGCGCTTGAAAACGCACCTGATTTAAACGGTATGTATATCGGTGATGAAAAAGACAGCATGTCGTTTCGTAATTATGATAAACTGCTTCTGATAGGAGGTGGAGGACACCGCACGGGAAAGCAGGGCGGCGGCTGGGAGGAGCTGCGCAGCTTTGCAGGGAAGTATTATCCGTCGTCGAAAGAAAAATATCACTGGGCGACTCAGGATTGCATGAGCTTGGACGGCATACCGTATATCGGGCGGTATTCAAGAAGTACTCCCGATTTGTATGTGGCGTCAGGCTTTAACAAGTGGGGAATGACCTCCTCCATGGTGGCGGCAAAAATACTTACGGATATGGTTACGGGAAAGGATAATGAATTTGCAGAGGTATTTTCGCCGCACAGAAGTATGCTTAAGCCGCAGCTTTTTATAAACAGCTTTTCGGCTGCGGCAAATCTGCTGACTTTTACGCCGAAACGGTGTCCGCATATGGGCTGTGCATTGAAATGGAACGATGCGGAGCATACATGGGATTGTCCGTGCCACGGCTCACGTTTTGAAGAGGACGGCACGCTGATAGATAATCCGTCTACGGGCAGTGCAAGGGTAAAGGGCAAATAAAAATAACGTCTGCTTTTTTGGCAGACGTTATTTTTTACTTTAAGTATTTTAGTTCGTATAAGAGCTACAGAGCGGATTCATACTCTCAAGACAGCTCCACAGCATATATGTTGTTATGCTGTCACCTGTATTTATATTTTTTAAATCTATAACATTAGTTCCGATGCCAAGGTTTACATTATATACATTCACACCTGTCAGGATATTATCATATGTTGCACTCTTTTCTATCAAGGCTGCGTTATCCGCCACATTAGTTATATAGCTGCCGTAAACGTTTACGTTTCCGTCAAGGTCTGTATCGCCGTTAAGCGTTGCTATCGAGCCGACAACATTTGTTTTGCAGGGAGACGTTATTGCGCCGCCGCCGCTCGATAACGCGGCATTATTGGTAAAGGTTGAATATATTATTGTGGCAGTTCCGCTGTTATTATAGACTGCGCCGATGTTTGAACTGTTTCCGAACACAGAGCAGTTGAGCATATCGAGCTTTGCATTGCCGCTAAGACCTATTGCGCCGCCGTAACACGAGATATTTTCCTCAAAGGTACAGTTTAAAAGCTTAACGCTGCCGCCATCGGAATATATCGCGCCGCCCGCAGCTCCGCTTTTGTTTGATTTTATTATGCAGTTTTTCAGATAAACGCTTCCGCCATTATTTTCGACTGCACCGCCGTAATCCTTGCTGTAACCCTTATTCAGAGTAAGACTTTCACACTCCAGAGCGCCGCTTTCTGTCACATTAAACTGCTGCGTTTTTTCGCTGCCGTATATAGTGGTATAACTCTCCAGTTTTTCATTAAAATTCCCTGTGATTTTTACATCTGTGTCAATTGTTAAAGGCTTGCTCAGAAATACATAATTCACGTCATCTTCAAAGATGATCTCATCTTCTGTGCCGCCGTATTCCTTGATATAGGAAACAGCTTCCCTTAATGAAATAACTCCATCGTACTTATCTTCTGTATCTGAGGAAGTTGTTACTATAAATGAGGGCGGTTCCTCAACATAAATTGTTCCGAGAAGAATGTCCGTGTAGGCGCAATCACATTCCGTAACGGTAATAATTTCATATTTGCCCGACAAATTATCTGTTGTCCACGAATTAAAGCTCAATGTATCGCTTTCTCCGTAAGATAGGAATATATTGTCTTTTCTGAACAGCTCAATTCTGTCATTGTCATTTTTAGCATACGCTGTAACGTTACACGTTATATCTCCGCTGTCATAGGTTGACGCGTTTTTTACCTTAAAGGCAAAGGTTTCTCCCTCTGCAAGCGATGTCGCACCGCGTCCAAGTTTTGTGTATGTGCCTGTGTTTGTTTCGTCGGCAGCAATACTCAGTTTTGTATATTTTAAATCCTGCTCATCTGAAGATATGTTTACAAGCGGTATGCTCTCGTCCGCCGCTTCGATAATAAGGCGGAATTTAACCTTTTCTCCGTTTGCGTACACTCGACATTTTTCGGGCACTGACGCAGACATCAGCGAAACGCTTCCTGCAGGAAGCTCCTCCGATGTGTCTGCTATACTCCATGAGCTCCATTTCCCGTCATTGTAATATGACTCTGCAAGCAAAAACATCACATCAGAGTTATCGGGCGGCAAATCCTCATACATCGTATTAAGTACCGTGTCAAGTCCCGTATATTCAAGCGTAACATCTGCCATATCGTATGTGAAGTCACCGACACTCACATTAAAGGTTACTCCCGTTACATCATAGCTTTTATCCGAAACAGAGAAATCATATGTTTCGGTATTATTGTAATAGTACGCCTCGGTAACTGTTTTTTCAGGATTTACCGTAACTGCAACAGTATATTTTCCGGCGGGCAGTTTTCCGATTTCGATCGTTTCTGCTTTTGAAACGTCGGAATTTTCGTATGCATTTATTTTGCCGGTATATGTACCGCTTTTGCTGATTATTTCGCTGTTATTCGATTTATCCGTTATCGTTACGGTGTAATTAAGAATACCGTCAAAGTCTATCGCAGCGGTGTTTTCAAATTTGGGTACAACATAAACGCTGTCCTGCTCTGAGCATACGTTCAGTAAGAAATTGTTATCCAGAAACCACTCCAAAACACCGCCATAGTCGTCAAACCGGAATGTGTTATAAGTGCCCTTGATGAACGGACTCATACCGAGAACGTTAAGCTTATTGGGCGCTGTACGTCTGTTTGTATCCGTCTGCTCGTCAGAGTCGGAGTCGGAAATTATAATCGACTTATAATACTCTGTATCATTTTCAGAAAAATCCTTGTCACAGATATAACCCCATGCGGTTATCACGTGTCCGCCGTTTCTGTTGCCGTTAACATCTACCCAGCCAAGTACTATCCCCACACCGTTGCCGTTTTCAAGAGCGTCAGCCATGTCACTGATTTTTTGGGGATCCTGCCCTATCGCTACATCTCTTGCAACACGTTCTGACGAGTATTCCTTAAGGTATCCTCCGCTGTTTCCGTAATCCTTTACATGCGCCCAATCGTCCCATGTCTGCGGCTGATATGTGCCGTTAAAGAACCATTCAAATCCGTAAAGTCCGTTGCCCGGCACGTCAGTAAAGCTGTCACGGAACAGATCGAAAAGGTCGTCTGTGCTGTTAAATCCGGCTTTTTCTCCCCAGCCTGTGTAATGGAGCATATTAGATGTCGTTGCCGCCCAGCACAGCTCGTTATCGCCGTCATTCGGCATATTCGTCTTTTCAGCGTCTATGAAGTCAAGGGATTCCATTGTAAACGGCAAATTTTCGAGCTTTGCCGAAATAAGTTTTTCCTGCACCATATCAAGGTTGGAATCGGACAAGCCCGTTAGAAACACCTCGGTGTTGTCCTCCTCTGACAGCGTAAATTTTACGCTGTAATAGCCGTTTACAATAGGCGTTCCCGCCTCGATGAAAAGAGTAATCGTGTCCTTGGACACAATGTCATTCAGCTTTGTGCTTATTATTTCCTCATTGCCGCTGTATATTGCATATGAAGCGATTTTTTCCGCCGCGTTGCTCGTTTCTATCGACTTTGCGTTTATAACACCGTCAAACGTATGCTCATCGCCCTCGGTGTCGGTTATTACCGTATAAAAACCGTCCGCAGGATTGATTTCTATTTCCGAAAATGCATCATCAGAATAGGCAAATACATTCGCCGCTCCGATAATCATTATTGCCGCAGAAATAGATACAAGTAATTTTTTTATCTTGTCCATTTTTATTACCTTCCTGTTAGAATAATATTTCTGAGAATACGTATAACAAATATTTACATTATATATTAATCCTTTTGTTAAGTCAATATACGGAATATCGACAATATGTTTAACGAAGAAAAAATTGTATTGCAGACATTTTTTGTGTCCTTTTGATGTCCTTTGCAGTGTATAATTAATTTCAGAATAATTTGTTGTATTAATTTTTACGGGAAGGAAATTGAATTCTAAATAAATACTTGCGGAAAGTAGATAAATACGATACAATATTATTAATGGAAGTCAAAATAGGAGTGAAAATTTATGAAATTCAAAAGAATATTTTCGGCGCTGCTGTCTGCAAGCATGCTGTCGGCGGCAATCGCCGCTGTGCCGGTATCAGCGCAGCAGGAGAAAAACAGTATATAGTTTTATTAAGCGAGCCGGAGGTACTTTCGGAGGAAAGAGTATCGCTTTTCAGAGCAGATGACGAGGAGAGCAAGTCGGAGGCGCGCGATGAGATTTTTGCAAATCAGGCGAAAATAAAGGCGCAGATTGACTCATTTTCCGGTATTTCACTGTTTTCCGAGGACGATGAATTTAAAAGCCTGTCCTTTACCGACGTATTAAACGGCTTTCTGTTAAGGTGACGGAGGAACAGGCGGAAAAATCCGTGGTATAGACGGCGTTAAATCGGTTATTGAGGACGGCATAATCTATATGACGGATACAGAGGGCAGCGCAAATGTAACAGAGGAGGAAGCTGTCGGACTGATGGATACCGATGAGGATAATGCTGAAACTGATACATATTCAAAAATCAACGCCGGAAATCTTGTGGGCGCGGATAAAATGTATGAAAAGGGCTATAACGGGGAGGGCAGAGCAGTTGCGGTTATAGACAGCGAGGTTGACTACAACAATGACTATTTCGCTCTCACAGAACCGAGCAAGGCAAAATATACAAAGAGCGATATTGAAAGAATTATTACCGAAAAGGGAGTTAATGCCGGAACCGATAATAAACTTGAAGCAAATCAGGCATACCGCAGTGCAAAAATCTCCTTTGCCTATAATTATGATGGAAAAAATTCGGTAGTAAACTGCACTCTTGTACACGGCAGCCATGTTTCGGGTATAGTGGTCGGAAACAGCGCGTATGTAAATGACGGAACCACAAACAGCGGTAAGGTTTCAGGTATAGCGCCGGAAGCGCAGCTGTTGTTTTTCCGTGTGGCTAATGATAAAGGAGAGATAGACGAATCTGCAATTATAGCAGCCATAGATGACGCAGTAACGTTTGAGGTTGACGCTGCAAATATAAGTAGGAGCATCTACCCCTCCTACGGATACAGCGACAATCTTGATATTGCGATAGACTTTTCTGCACCGGGCGGAAATATATATTCCTCTGTTCCATATAACAAGATGGAAAATAACAGCGGAACATCAATGGCTGCGCCGCAGGTTACGGGCGCAATGTCGCTTATGTACGCTTTTATAGAAGATAAGTATCCCTCTTACACAGGCGCGGACAAGGTGCAGCTTATTCAGAATCTGCTCGCGTCAACCGCCGATACGATATACGAGGAAAACGGCGCGGTTTCATCGCCGAGAGCGGTGGGTTCGGGAATTATAAATCTTGAAAATGCGACGGCAACAAACGTAATCCTTACGGCGAATAATACTGAAGATAACAGAATAAACTTAGGTGAAAAGCCGGGCAGTGAATTTACTGTAAGCTTTACCGTAGAGAATATAGGCGATACGGCATTCACATTTGATTCTGCAAAGGCAGAGCTTTAGACCGATAATTATAAGTATTTTGAAAGCGTTGGTAAATACGGCTATTACGGTATTAAAGCGCTTGAAAGCGTGATGACGGGATTTTCGTCTGTTACTGTACAGCCGGATAGTGAGGAAACTGTAACAGTAACTATTACGCTTGACAATACACAGCTTGAAGAGTTAGAACAGGTAATGACAAACGGCTTTTTCATTGACGGAAAAATAACTCTGTCGAGCAGCGGAGGAGATAACTGTGATGTGTGTATTCCGTTTTCGGGATTTTACGGCGACTGGAACAGCACTCCGATTATAGACACGGCAGATCTCGGCAATGAAATGAATTTTTCATTGGACGGCAAAGATTACAGCGTTAAAATGCAAATGCAGAATACTGATGACGGCCCTGTGCTGTATATGTCGGAAAATACTGATGAGCAGTTTGCAGACAAGAAATTTTTAATGAATACACAAGCAAGAAGAAACTCATATATGACTATGAGTGAAGGTGATAAAACGATTATCGACAACAAATTCATAAACAAGGTTGCCGAAGATATGGAACCGCTTACATTGGATTTGGTGCCTTCACAGCTTGCGGAGGTTGCGAAAAACAACGGTAGATGCTGCCCTATTACAGGGACAAGGCGGAAAAGCAGACGCATACTATGGATATTAAGGTAGTGTCTGACAATGAAAAGCCGGAAATAACGGTTGAAACCTATAAAAAAACAGACACTGACGGCAAGGAAAAAACTATGGCAAGAGTAAAGGTATCGGACAACAATCTTATAGCGGCGTTTTGCTGCACAGCCTATAACCAAAACGGTCAGAAGGTTGTTGCAACAAAAGATATTTACGGAAAAGAATATGAATGGGAGGTGGATATAACAAACGTAAAGGGAATTGAGTTTACAGCCACGGACATAGCGCTTAACACTGCCGGAGTGTACAGTGGTGCGGAAATTTTAGAGGAAGACGGCAAGGTTGTTGTTAAAAACAGCTCTGCTAATAAATTACGGGAACGCTGATTATAGGTATATACGACGAAAACGGCGTTCTGACAGACACAAAAATGCCGTTCGGCGAGGGCGGCTGGATACCTGCCTTTGAGAAAATTACCTATGACGTGTCGGGTATTGGACATTACAAAGCATTTTTCTGGGAAAATTTGAGCACATTAAAGCCGCTCTGCGATTCCTATGAAAACAAATAATTATCATGCAAATCTGATACCAACTGCAGCAACAGCAGATGTACAGGTGCAATATAAGGAGTGAACGGTGATGTATATTTTGGTGGTTGATGATGAACAGCTTGCATTAAACGCATTGATAAATGAATTAAAGATTATATTTCCGTCTGCCGAGTTGCACGGTGAGAAAAGACCTAAGGCAGCTGTGGAGTGGGCAAAAGAATTATCGGATAAGGGTGAAACACTGTCCTATGCCTTTATGGATGTTAAAATGCCGGGGATGAACGGTCTGGAACTTGCCCGTCATTTAAAAATCATATATCCGCAGGTTTCTCTGTTTTTCTGTACAGCATATAGTGAATATGCTCTTGACGCATTCGGATTGTTTGCAAAGGGATATCTGATGAAGCCTGTCAGAGCAAGGGACATAGAACGAGTTCTTGATGAAATGGTAACCGACTGGCGAATGGAGCCTACGGCGCTGCTGCGCGATATACGTGTTAAGACCTTTGGACACTTTGAAGTTTTTGTAGACGGTATACCGCTGGTCTTTGAACGAGAAAAATCAAAGGAACTGCTTGCATATCTTGTTGACCGCCACGGCTCGTCTGTGACAACGGAGCAGATTGCATCGGTGCTATGGGAGGATGAACCATATGACAGGAAATTGAAAAATCGTACAACAGCGACTGTTACCTCACTGAAAAATTCTCTGAAAGCGGCGAAAGCGGATGATATTCTGATTAAGACATGGAATCATCTGGCTCTGGATATTACAAAGATAAAATGCGATGCATACGATTATGAAAAATGGGACGCTGTTGCGGTGAACTCTTTTCACGGCGAATATATGGTTAATTACTCTTGGGCGGAGTTTACCACGGGCAAATATGTTCATATGGAATCTGAAATAGGCAAAATTTAACATATACAAAGGCAGTAAGAAAAAATCTTACTGCTTTTGTTCTTTATTTCAGTGTCTTTTTGATGTCCTTTGAGGTGTATAATGTTTATAATAGCTATTTTTGCAAGGAGTTTGTTGTCAAACTATAATCTGAAGAGGAAGTGATATATCATGAGAAAGGCACAATGGCAAACGATTGGACAGGGTTGTCTTATTATTCTGGCGGTGATTGTACTGCTCGCGGCGTGTATCCGAAGTAATCAGTCGATAAATGCGGTATCTTTGCGCGCATCTTTTCAGGGCGAATATAAAATTGCGGACAGCGAATGGAAGCCGATTGTAAAGGGTGAAAGCATATCAGCCATGGAGGGCGATGTCACACTTAAAGGGTATTTTCAGCTTCAAGGTTCTGACGGAGAGGTGTTGGTCAGGGTTTCGCAGGGTTTCGCAGGGAAGCCCTATTTCGCTGTATTTCAATCATATGGGCGCGGAGATTTTTATTAATGGTGAAAGTGTTCATGTTTTCGATGCGGAAAATCCGCAAATAGGCGAGAGCGCCTGCGGTAAACAACGGTTTACTTATACATACACCGGCATGGATACGGATATAGTGGAAATAGTGCTGAAAAATCCTCATAAGTTTGGAAATTATAACGCGGTAAACGATTTTCTCGGTTCAATGTATATGTATTCGAGAAGCTTATGCTGAAACGTGGTATGCCGGGAAGGGTAACAGGATTGTCTTTTATTGTTGCAGCTCTTGCGGTGCTTGGTGTTGCAATGTTTTCATTTTTGCTGCATATGCCGCAAGGAAAACGGCGGTACACTGACGCTCAGAACCCGTAAAGAAGCCGGAAATATTGTGATTGAAGTGATAGATGACGGAGTAGGCTTTGATACGAAAAATCCTACATGGCAGGAGGATGGATTTTCTCATATAGGAATTCATAATATAAGAAACAGATTACAGCAAATGTGCGGTGGCAGTCTGACAATCAAAAGCTCTTCGGGAAATGGGACTGCAGCAATAATCAAATTCAACATTAAATATGAGAACACCGAAGAAAATACATATTATGGAAAACATATTTAAGACAAATGAAATTGCAATATAATTGTGCATTGCAGAGGCAATCTTCTCATAAAGATATAATATGCTTAACTTTTTGGGGAGGGGGATATTATGATTATTATGAAGAAGCATATTGCCGCGGTAATTTTGATTATTATTGCAGTAGTGATTATTTTTTTCGGAATAGAAAAATATGAAAGCCGCCAGACATTTGCGGATAGTGATTTAAAAATAGTCCTTGACGCGGGGCATGGGGCGTATGTGCAATACTTTAGAAGTAATCGCTTTTATTGTGTAATAAGAATTATATGAATTTGTATTATGGCTTTAGTGTTGTGCTGCTGTAAATTTTGTGCTATTATATAATTGATAAATTCAAGGGCAAATAAGCATAACAGGAAATGATTTATAGAATGTCGATTGAAAATATTTAAAGGAAGTGTTATCGTGAAGCCTATAAACCTTAAAATTCAAAATTATTATACGCAGACAGGTGTTGAAAAGGATATTGCATTTATGTGGAAATATGGTGAGGGTGAGCACCGGCAGAAAGCATATCAGATTAGTATATATCACAGTAACAACATGATTTATTCCATCGGCAGTGTAGAATCAGGCGAGCAGAACAATATACATCTGCGCCTTGATTTAAATGAACAGACAGAGTATGAATTTGATGTCCGCGTATGGGACGAGAATGGAAATTCAGAGATTTCCGATAAAGCAAAATTTATTACAGGTGTTAAGCAATGGCGAGGTATGTGGATAGGAAATAATACAAAAAAGCCGTTCGTTGCGCGAAAAAGCTTTAATGTCCGAAATAAGGGAAAAGCAATTCTGTCCGTATGTGTTCCGGGGCAGTTTGAGGTAAAAATAAACGGAAGAAATATAAGTCCGTATACATATGAGGGAAGTCAGACGGATTTTAACAAGCATATTCATTATCACACATATGATGTGACGGAATTTATTTTTGAGGGCGAAAATGAAATTACAATAGAGGCGGCAAACGGCTGGTACATCGGTGATGATGACAGCGGAAAGCGATATTTCTATACAATGGACAAGGGGTATCAGCCGTTTGGTGAACATCTTGCGGTAATTGCTCAGCTGAAAATCGGCAATGAATATATCACTACGGACAATACGTGGCAGGTAAGCCGTTCAAAAACTGTGCTTGCCGATATTTACGGCAGCGAGGACATTGACGGCACCGCAGAATATGAATGGACGGCGGCGAAAACCGTAAATCCTCCCAAAGGAAAACTTATTCCGTGTGATTATCCGCCGGTAGTACGGAAATACTGTTATGAGCCGAAAAGCGTTGACAGAGAACGGATGATATTCGATTTCGGACAGAATATGTCCTCACAGTTTTATTTGAAAATAAAAGGTGAAAAAGGTCAGAAAATAAAGCTTATACCGGCTGAAAAGCTATCAGAAAACGGTGATATTGAACAGACAGTCGATACTTATTCAATACTGACATTAAGCGGACAAGAAGATGTATTTGAACAGCGTTTTTCGGTAAACGGCGCAAGGTGGTACAAAATAGAAGGCGCGGATTTTGAGCAGATTACAGAGTTTAAATCGTATTTTGCCTCATCATCGGCGGAGGACTGCGGATATTTCCGATGCTCTGATGAGAGAATCAATAAAATTTACAATATGATATTAAAGGCAATCGAAAGCAATATAAATCATTCGCACACAGACTGCCCGACGATTGAAAAACTCGGCTGGCTTGAGCCTAATCATCTGATGGCGCGCTCGGTTATGTATAATAAGAATGTTGATATGCTGTGGTCGAAAATAGCTATGGATATGCGTGACGCACAGT
>JBJEIU010000184.1:0-2675 GCA_051877355.1 Hominilimicola sp. | reverse complement strand
ACTGTTTTTACTTGAAAACAATCTGTATTTTTGCTATAATATATATGTATAGTTGTTAGTCGGTACATTTACCGATTTTGTTTGTATGTTAAAGCTGTTGCACTCTAAAAATGCAACGGCTTTTTTGCGTTCTGAATATTTCAGAACGGGTAAGCTGTATGTAGGCATTTAGGGGATTTTCAGTAGAATAACAAGCACAGCAAATGTGTACACACTTGCGATTTTTGCCTGCTGTATGCTCTACATAAAATGCAAAAAATATTTTTGGGATAATCCCAAACCCTATAATACAAAATCGGAGGTTAAAAAATGGCAAACAGAAAAAGAAATATTCAGATGAAATTTGATGTTACGGAAGAAGAACGGGAGCTAATCAGAAAGAAAATGGCGCAGATACCCACAAAGCAAATGGGAGCATACCTGCGTAAAATGGCGATTGACGGATATATCATTTATACCGACACGTCCAACATCAAGGAATTTACAAAGGAGCTGCAAGCTATCGGCAGGAATGTTCACCAGATTACAAAACGCGCAAATTTTACGGGCAATGTTTACAAGGAGGATATTGAAGAAGTAAAGGAAAGGCTTGACGAGATATGGCAATTACAAAGACGCATCCTATTAAGTCTACACTAAGAAAAGCGCTTAACTACATTCTTAATCCCGAAAAGACGGACGAAACGCTGCTTGTTTCATCATTTGCTTGTTCTCCCGAAACTGCCGATATTGAGTTTGAGTGGACGCGTGAACAATCGAACGAAAGAGGAACGCATTTAGCGCGGCACTTGATACAGTCCTTTAAACCGGGTGAAACGACGCCGGAACAGGCGCACGAAATAGGAATGAAATTGACGGAAGAAATTTTAGGCGGTAAGTATGAGTTTGTTCTAAGCACGCATACAGACAAGGGACACGTTCATAACCACCTGATTTTTAATGCAGTCAATTTTGTGGATTACAAAAAGTATCATTCCAATAAACGTACATATCATTTCATCAGACGGACAAGTGACAGGATATGCAGAGAGTACGGATTGTCGGTTATAGAGCCGAACAGGAATAAGGGCAAAAGCTATATTGAATATGCCGCAGACAAAGGGGGAGGAAGCTGGAAATCACAGCTACGGCAAACGGTGGATAAAGCAATCAGGCGTTCCCGTGATTTTGATGATTTTATTCTTCATATGGAGATTGCCGGATATACAGTCAAGCAGCAGAACAAAAATATTTCATTCTGCAACAGTGAGAGGGAGAAGTTTATGCGCTCCAAAACACTTGGAGAAAATTACACTGTTGAGGCAATAAAACGGCGCATTGCCGAACAGCGGAGCAAACCGAAAATCGAGCGTAAAGGTATTAGTCTGCTTATTGATATTCAGGACAGCATTAAGGCGCAGGAGAGCAAGGGCTATGAACACTGGGCGAAAATCAATAATCTTAAACAGGCTTCAAAGACAATAAACTTCCTGACTGAACACGGTATTACTACCTATGATGAATTGGAAAACAAGATTGCAGAAATACAGAACAGCTTTGACGATGCTGCCGCCAAGCTGAAAACGGTTGAAAAACAATTAAGCGATGTGAGTGTTCTGCGAAAGCACCTCCGCACATATCAAACGCTGCGTCCCGTGTATGTGGAATATAAAAAGGCAAAGAACAAACCGGAATTTGAAAAGCAGCACCGGCGGGAGCTGACATTATACAATGCTTCACACAAATATTTATCTGACATTCAGAACGGCGGCGAGCTGCCTTCATTGGGAAAGGTGAATACCGATTTTACGGAGCTGTCCGACAGAAAACGGAGTTTGTATGAAAAATATAAGAAAGAGAAAAAGACTCTTTCGGAAATGGATATTATCAAATCAAATGTGGATATGATTGTAGGAAAGACACAGTATATCGGACGTGATAAGGAAACTAAAATAGAATAGATAGTATTGAGTTGTTTAGATTGCTGTATTTATGCTGCGAAGTTTGAATAGTATGCGAATTGAATTTTATGATAATAGGTGCTATAATTAAAATAGTGTGAGAGCAAATATGAAGTAATATAAGCAAATAGATGAAATGGAGGTAAGTATGTCGAAGCAAGAAGAAATAGAATATCTTCTAAATATTGTCAATAAAGTCCAGTATAGCAAAAATCGATTCAAACTAATGTGCGGAGAGGAAAAATATATTTTTGGTGTTGTTTCAGGAACAAATATGTCAGAGCCAGCTCCATTTAGTAAACTTATGCAATATAAAACATTGTATGATACACTTAGGGATTTGGATTACAAAATAAAACTTTCTTTTTTTAAAGCTATTGAACTTTCATATTCTGATGAAGTAATGAGAAATTTTAGTATATTTAAAGAAAATACTATCGAAGAAATGGATACATATTATTTCATTGAAAATGCACTGTATAGGACATCAATTTTATGGGATATATTAGCGCAATTATATAGATTGTTTTATGATGTTGAAATTGAGGCTACAAAGGTATATTATAGTAAAATGTTTAATCCAAACAAGAAGATGAACGATAAATTCAAAGATAAAGCTAAGGACATATATGATTATATTGAACAAGAAGATAATACTGAGAGTGAAAACGAGTGGGAAGGTAATCATGCCTTTGTAAATGAATGTAGAAATAAAATGACACATAGAAATTCACC
>JBJEIU010000183.1:0-2694 GCA_051877355.1 Hominilimicola sp. | reverse complement strand
CACGGAAAGAACGTATTTGACGAAAGGCATATTAAGTTGTCAAGCTGCAGTGTATAGTCGTTTATGTTAAAACTGCTGCACAGCTAACCTTGATTTATGAGTGCTATCCCATTCAGGATAATAAAATCAAGGTTCGCTGTGTGAAAGGGAAATAATATCCTTTCAATAATCAGCAGAAAAAACAGATGATTTTAAGGGCAGTTTTTAAATATTTTTTAGAATTTTTGAAATTTTCTTTAATCCACGGTCAATGGACTCCTTAACAGATGAAACCGCCACGCCCTCAATTCTCGCAATATCGCTTATGCTCATACTCTGAAAAAAGCGCGCGTATATACGCTTTGCCTGCTTTTCTGGCAGCTCATTTATTGCTGCATATAATTCTTTGTTGCTGACCTTGCGTTCATATAATTCCTGCGGCGACATCTGTACAAACAGAATATCTTTTTCTATACCGTCGCCTGCGTCAAGTGAATAGTAGGCTTTATGTACTCTGGTTCTCTCTCTGTATGCGTGTTCGGTGCGGTCGGATTTTTCAATCTGCTCCGCTACTTCGTCCGATACCTCTATGCAGCAATCCTCCGTATAATATAGGGGATATAATTTCCTTAAATTTAATTTTTTCATTTCTGTTCAACCTTTCATAATTTTTGTAAAATCAGAAAGATTGAACGGGGGAGAGCGGCTCTGTGGAACAGGCATTAAAAAAGCATAGTCCCTGAATACGAGGCTATACCTCGCATGGACTATGCTTGCTAACATCAGGTGCATTGACACTGACAGTTCATATTTTTGTGTGTGGTTTATCTTTTTCAGATTATAGATTTTTTTGACCGATTACCTCCCGACAGGGGAATACATAAGATTTTCTGACACATAAAAAAGCTCCCGAAACTTCAAAGTCCGGGAGTATGAACACATTGCCAAAAGCTCACCAAACTTTGAGTTTTTTTTATCTAATTCGGAAATTGTAGATTTCCGAATTAGCAAAAATGCTTCCATATTCCTGCGCCCGCAGGCGCAATTTAATCAGAAGCTTTTTTATTGGTGAGCTGCTGTATTAAGTTTTATATGATATATTACTTCATATTCAAAAACACTAATGTATCATTTATTTTCTGACATTAACAAGGTAAAATTATATTGAGGTGAACTGATAGTGGCAAATAAATATGATACATTAGGACATATAATAAAAGAAGCCCGCTTAAATGCAAAGCTGACGCGTGATGAATTTTCCGAGCGGGTAGGAATGTCAGTACGGTACATAGCTTCCATTGAAAACGAGGGCAAAAAACCGAGTTTCAACGCTCTTTGTACAATTATCCGTGCATTAGGGATTGACGCAAATACTATATTTTATCCCGAAAGCAACGATACTTCACAGGAGAAAAAGCAGCTTGTCCATATGATAGACCTTTGCGATGAGCGCAGCTTCAAAATCATTTCTGCTGCTGTAAGAGCGGCTATCGACAGTCAATAGGAAAATGTGCGCGGTGATTGCCGCGCATTAAATCCATTTAAAGGACGCCCAGTCCCTTTAGCAGCCTTACACAATCTTTTGCACCCTGTACATAAAGAAAAGCGCAGTCTTTGTCTGCCACAGCGGAGCTTTTTGCGATATATCGGTTGATTATATCCGCTTCGTCCTCCGGCAGCTTTGCTAAAATTGCGTCCACTTCCTTGCTTAAAGGTGTTAATTCAGCGTTGTAATCCCTGCCTTGTTCGGCAAGTTGCTTTCGTTGCTCCTGCAGAGCGTGTTCCGTTAATTCATCAACAATCATGCTGAATATTTCTTCTTCATTCACAGCTTGTACCTCCTTTCGATTGATTAAATATATTATAACCCTCAATTATTGCCGTATTGCATTTATACAGCGGTTTTTATGCGGCAAATGTGTTAAGTGTCAACGCATTTCTTTTTTTCGCAACAAAAAAACTGACATCATAAAAAGTATAAAATCACTTTATGACGCCAGTTCTCGATTGAATTTATATCCAATTTTACGAACAGTTAATATGTATTTTGGATTATCAGGGTCGTCCTCTATTTTCTTTCGCAAACGCTGTATATGGGAGTTAATGCTCCTATCATCAGGTATATATTCGCCATTCCATAGCTTTGAGAAAATTACATCTCTTGATAGTGTTTGCCCTCTATTTACGGCAAGCAGATACAATAGGTCAAATTCCGTTTTTGTAAGCTGTAAGGCGGAATTGTTTTTATATGCCACTCGCTGCATTGTGTCAATAGTCAAACCTGTAAATGTGAGTATATCCCGTGATGGCTTTTTCTGCTCTGAATATGATGTATAGCGTCTGACTAACGCATGAAGCCGTGCTGCGAGTGATAATATTTCACGGGTTTTAATAACATAATCGTCTGCGCCGATATGAAAAGCAGTTATTTCATCTGCGCTGTTAGGAGTATCAGACAAGATTAAAACAGGTACTTTGCTTTTGTTTCGGATATTTACCGTAAGAGTAATCCAATCAGTATATGCCTGAATATTTATTGCGATAAGACTATATGAGCCGCCAATAATACGGCTCATATAATCATCTACGTTTTCGGATTGCTCTATGACTATGCTTTCTGCGGAAAGGTAGGGCGATAGCTTGTCGGATAATATTCTGTTGTTGTCTATGAATAGTATCTTGTTCACATTAACCCGACCTTTCCGATAAAGTTAT
>JBJEIU010000182.1:0-2714 GCA_051877355.1 Hominilimicola sp. | reverse complement strand
CCGCTTGTGCTTATTCCCACCACCTGCGGAACAGGCTCAGAGGGCAACGGATTTGCGGTGCTGACAAACCCCGAAACGGGAGATAAGAAGTCATTAAGGTGCAACGCCATTGTTGCAAAGGTGTCAATCGTTGATCCTGAATGTATGATGACTATGCCGAAACATATTCTTGCATCTGTCGGCTTTGACGCGTTGTGCCATTGTATAGAGGCATATACCTCAAAGATAGCGCAGCCGTTCACAGACGCGTTGAGCCTGTATGCGATTTCACTCATAGCGGATAATCTTGTAAACGTGTACAACGACCCGACAGACAAAGAGGGCTGGGAAAAGATAACTCTTGCCAGCACAATAGGCGGTATGGTTATAAATACTGCGGGTGTAACGCTTTCTCATGGTATGGAGCACCCTGCCAGCGGTCTTAAGGACATAGTTCACGGACGCGGACTGGCAGCGCTTACGCCTGTGGTAATAGAGGCTTCATATAAGGGCGAACGCTTTAAGTTCGGCAATATTGCCAGAGCTATGGGCGGACTTACGGCGGAGGATTGTGCCGTAAAGGTACGCTCACTGCTTAAAGCACTTGATATGGAGGTAGGTCTTGGCGACCTTGGCATTGAGAAGAAAGATATTCCATGGATGGCAGAAAATTGTATGAAGGTTTCTGCTGCCAGCGTGGCGAACAACCCTGTTGTATTTACACAGGAACAGATTGCACAGCTTTACGCGAAGGCTATGTAAAATATATCATATAAAAAACACCGGAAATCAGATTGATTTCCGGTGTTTTTGCGTTTGCACTAAATAAGTTAGTGTTAATTTGAAATAATTAAAAGGCTCTTCTCCGTAATTTGTGTGACACATTATGTATAACTAAGAATCTGGTAATTGTAACGGAATTTTTATAAAAAACATATAAATATAGTGCGGTTATTATTATAAAAGAGGAGGAAAAACTGAATATGACTGAATTAGACTGTTATCCAACTTTACGGACAATAAGAACTTTTGATATTGAGGCAATTTCATTGCCGATTGTTTATAATAAATACGGAGATTATGATCCGGACGGGCTTATGTATGTACTGAAAAAGGATTCGGAAAGAATACAAAGACGCGCAGGAGAAAATTTTGCCATGTCGCCTCCGCAGCCCTATGAGGAAGTGCAGCCGCTGGTTATACGCGCAAATGTGGGAGACGAAATTCATGTAAATTTATATAATAAACTGGACAGAAATGTGTCTATACACGTGCAGGGACTGAAATATGATGTGCTTACTTCTGACGGCGCGAACGTGGGCTTTAACCCCGATACAACAACAGGCAAAAAGATTTCCTATACATGGTATGCGGAAAAAGAGGGAGTTTATCTGTTTTCAGATATGGCAGATACAAGGAGCAGCGAACAGGGAACGAATGTGCACGGACTTTTCGGCGCGATTATTGTTGAAGCGGCGCAGTCCACGTGGCTTGATCCTGTAACGGGTGAGCCTTTGGAAAGCGGACTGTTCGCAGATATATACAATCCTGTAAAGAAAGCATTTCGTGAATATGCGGTTTTCTTTCACGATGAGCTTGAGATAAAAACAAAGGAGGGGTTGCCGCCAGTTGATCCGCATACGGGACTTACGAACGGAACTACGGCAATAAGCTACCGCAGCGAACCGATGCGAAACAGACTGCCTCTTATGTCTCACGGACATGAGCAGGAGGCGGCGACTGACGAGGATATTTCAATGAGCTCATGGGCATATGGCGACCCTGCGCCGCCTATATTGAAAGCATATGTGGGCGACCCTGTGAAAATACGTCTTATTCACGGAGGAATAAAGGAGACTCATGTATTCCACCTGCATAATCATCAGTGGCGATTAGAGCCTGGCGACCCCAATTCAACTATAATAGACTCTATTTCCATAAGTCCGCAGGAGTGCTTTACCCTTAATATTCTGTACGGTGCGGGAAGCCTGAACGGAATGATAGGAGACGCAATTTTCCACTGCCATCTTTATCCGCATTTTCATGAGGGAATGTGGACACTGCTGCGTGTGTTTGATCGTTTGCAGCGCGGAGGCGATTATTACCCTGATGGAACGGTTATTGAACCGTTAATGCCGCTGAAAGACAGACCGCTGCCTCCTGAAAAGGATCAGCTGCACCCCGGGTATCCCAATTTTATAAATGGTGAATACGGGGAACGTCCCAATCAGCCACCACTTGGAATTCTGACGGCTCAGGGGGAAAATAAAATTGACCCAACGTTTTTGGAGGAGGCAAACTTCGTGCCGGATTTTGCGCCGGGCGCATTGTATACAAAAACCTGTCCGTGCGACAGCGATGAGAATTTAAAGGTATTTGAAATAGCCGCGGTTCAGGCAGATGTTGTGTATAACAGCTATGGCTGGCATGACCCTCAGGGACGTTTTTTTGTTTTAAAAGAGGAAATTGAAAAATACGGTTCACTGGATAATTATATCTGTAAAGTCGAATGCGGAGAAATCATGCCTGAACCGCTTGTAATACGTGTAAACGCGGGAGACTGTGTTGAAATACGGTTTACAAATCTTCTGCCTGAATTTATTGAGGACAGCGCATTCCAAATGAGAACACTGACGGATATTGCGGGTTATCATATTCATCTGGTAAAATTTGACACAATTGTTTCCGACGGCGCGGCAAACGGATGGAATAATATCGCGGGAGCAAGGCGATAT
>JBJEIU010000181.1:0-47088 GCA_051877355.1 Hominilimicola sp. | reverse complement strand
TGCGGCGAGGGAACGTATGCTTAACGAAAAAATAGGAAGTACACAGGAATAAAGGGACAGTAAAAGTCATAACAATTTATTCTATGCACAAAAGAAAGGAGCAGAAACATGTACGAGAAAAAGAATGAGGGGACACTAAAAGATGAGTCTCTAAAGGGAAATCAGGGACACAAAAACGATGTTCCCGAAAAAAATGAGGGACAGGAAAACGAAGAATTAAAATCCCTCATTGCCCGCTATGTAGACGAGGCGTTAAATGAAGCAAAGTCCTCATGGGATAAGGACGTTGAAACGAGAATTGCCTCAGAGCGCGAGGATGCGGCAAAGCTTGCCACAATGTCCTCAGAGGAAAGAGCCAGAGTTGAAATGGAAAGACGTCAGAAGGACTTTGAAACGGAAAGGCAGCAGTATGTCAGCGAAAGAGCTGAATTTGAAGCGGCAAAGGAGCTTGCCGCGCAGAACCTTCCCGTAAACTTTTCGAGAATGGTTGCCGACGCCGACAAAGAAACAATGCTTGAAAACATTGCGTCATTTAAGGCGGAATACATGAAAGCGATTGAGGCGGGACTTTCCCAGCGTCTTAAAGGCACGCTGCCAAAGGTTTCAACAGAAAAGGAACAGGTAAGCGACCCGTTTTTAAACGGTCTGGGAATGTAATTGATAAAAGGAAAGGATTGATATAAATGGCAATAAACTATGCGAGCAAATATGCTCAGAAAATTGATGAAAAATTCACGAGAGAGTCAATGACCTCGCCTGCGGTTAACAACGATTATGATTTTGTGGGCGTAAAGACGGTTAACGTGTACAGCGTGCCGACAGCGCCGATGAATGATTATTCTGTTACCGGCACAAGCCGTTACGGAACTCCTGAGGAACTTGACAACACTGTTCAGGAGCTTACAATGTCAATGGACAGAAGCTTTACGTTCACCATTGACAGAGGAACATACAACGATACCCAGATGTCAAACGCGGCAGGCGCGGCGTTGCAGAGACAGCTTCGTGAGGTGGTAATACCCGAAATTGACAAGTACCGTTTCGGAAAAATCGTTGAGGGCGCGGGCACTACTATAACGGGCACAATCTCAAAGACAACCGCTTATGACGCGTTCCTTACGGGCGCGAGTGAACTTATCGAAAACAATGTGCCGCTTACAGGCTGCACTGCGTTCGTGTCAAGCAATTTTTATAAGAACATCAAGGAGGATTCAAGCTTTATCAGAAACGGCGATATGTCGCAGGATATTCTGATTAAGGGTCAAGTCGGCACTATCGATGGTATTCCGGTAATAGTTGTGCCGAAGTCATATTTCCCCGAAGGTGTGGAATTTATTATCACAAATCAGGCTGCCACAACTGCGCCTGTAAAGCTTTCGGAATACAAAATCCACGACAATCCTCCGGGCATCAACGGCTGGCTTGTTGAGGGCAGAGTTTATTATGACGCTTTTGTGCTTGATAACAAGAAAGACGCAATTTATGTGTTCAAGAACGCCACAACTGAAAGTGACGGCGAATAATTCTTAAAGAAAGGCTGTGAAATATTATGGGGGACACTAAAACGGAAATTCTGGAAGCGTCAAAGGTGCTTCTGGGAATAGAGAACGATGAAAGTGATAAGCTCATCATGCTTCTGATTGATGAAGTGACGGATGCGGTGCTTTCCTATTGCCGTCTGGAGGTGCTTCCTCGTCAGCTTGTAAGCTTTATCCCGACGCTTGTGGCGGAGCGTTTTGCGGGCAATAAAAACGCGGGCGTTAAATCAATTACGGAGGGCGAAAGACGTGTGGAATACTGCGAGGAGAATTACGATTTCCTCAGTGCGTATGCGGCGCGGTTAAGGCCCTTTGTAAGCCGTCAGGTCAAAGTGCCGTCCGACCTTGAAGCAGAGGAGGAGAGCAATGATAAATCCGTTTAACAGATTTTACGATACGGAAATAGCTGTATACGAGCAGGGCGAAAACAGCTATGACGCAAAGGGCGAAAAAACACTGCTCGGAAATGTGATATGCGACATTCAGCCCTGTTCGGACGATACGGAAAGCAAAACATACGGTCTTGACGAGAGCAGAAGCTACAAGCTGTACTGCGACAAAACCGACCTTATGAAAAACGGCAGATATGTGTCCTTCGGCGGCGCATGGTATATGATTGTTAAGACAGAAATATGGTCATTTGGCATGACGGTTGTAATGCGGGGTGTGGAAAATGAATGTTAGTATTTCATATGATAACGGTCTGGCGGAGGCGGCGCAGAGGATAGAGGGCAGCATAAGTGAAATAATCGCCGCCGGCGCAGACGCGGTATGCGAGAACGCAAAATCAATATGCCCTGTGGATACAGGCGCACTGCGTGACTCTATAAGCACCAGTACGGAGGGCAACAGGGCGGAAATTTCCGCCAGCACCGATTACGCCGCATATGTGGAGTTTGGCACGTCACAAATGGCGCCGCAGCCATACCTTGTGCCGTCGCTTATAGGAAACAGCAACGCTGTCCTTGCCGCAATGGCGGATGCGATTGCTGCGGCAATAGGCTGAATATGCTAAGGAGGGATTTGCATGATTGACGTTAATATTGAAGCGGAAAAGGCATTGTCCGCCATTGATTGTACGCTTGTATACCAGTATCCCGAACGCTTTACCAATCTTCCCGTTATAAGCTATTACAATGTAACGGAGTGCGGCGCATTTTTTGCCGACAACAGCGAATGTATCCAAAACGGATATGTTCAGGTGGATATATGGTCAGATATTCCAAAGGAGTGCGGTGAGCTTTCAATAAAGGTAAACGACGCAATGGAAAGGGACGGCTGGACAAGGGAAATGTCCATGGACGTCCCGAAAAAGAATGATAAAATTTATCACAGAACTATGAGATTTCAGAAGTATTTTAGCTTGTAAAAAACGAAAATCCGACCTTAAGACGAAACAACAAATTAGTATATATGGCTTTCAGAAATTCGCTGAGACAAGGCAAACGGAGCGCAGACGTATTTTGTATACTTCAAGCTTCGTTTAACGAAGTATTCAGCGTATTTATGGAAGTCAGGAACGGAGGAAATTTATGACAAAGAAACCTTTACCAACAATTGGTGTGGACAAGTATACCTTTTTCAAGGTGCTTACAGACACCGCTGAGGGCGCAACGTATGACGCGCCCTATAATCTGAAAGGTACAGTTGAGATTGCGCCCACAGACGCGGGCGGCTCTGACATTTTTGACGCGGACAACGGCGCGTACGAAACATCAAGCTATATTGAAAAGCTTGGTCACGACATCACAAATGCCGATATTCCGCCGGAGGTTGACGCGCTGTGGCGCGGACTTGAGCAGAAAAACGGCGTTGTCGAGGTGGGCAACGACACAAAGACTGTCTACTTCGGTGTGGCATGGAGAATTCTTAAGTCTGACGGCTCATACCGCTATGTCAGATATTATAAGGGCTCATACAGCTTCGCGTCAAACGTGGGCGGCAAGACAAAGCCGTCAAGCGGCTCTGTTGACAAGCAGACCGCAAAGGCTACATATACAGCCGTACAGCGTGATTTTGACAACAATTATTACGCGTACTTTGACGAAAGCGACCTGCCCGAGGGCTTAACACGTGAGACGTTTGAGGAAGCATGGTTTACGGATATGAATTATTATCCGCAGACAGCGTAAAAGGAGATAAAATATGCAGCATACATTGACATTTACAAAGGATAAAACAAAATACGTTTCAAAGCCATTTGACTTTGAAGCGATGTGTATAATAAATGACGCTCATAATGACGATACAAAAAAAGGTCCGCTTAATATCTGCCGTGACGCGGTGGATTATATGTTCGAGGGAACGGAAGCTACGCAGGACGTTATCAATTCCCTTGACATAAGCGAGCGGTCAAAAATGTGTATCACATTATGGGGCTTCTATGTTGATGCGCTGTCCTCAAAAAACGAGTAACGTCAGGCGGCAGCGGGGCGCTTCGGGACATATATCCTTTACTCCTGAAGTGTCACCATCTGCTGCCTGACGCAGTGGGCAGGCAAAATCCGTGGGTGCTTTTCAGACTGCTGGACGGTCTTGAGGAGGACACGGAGGAATATACTGATGAACATCTTAGAATGTTCTACGGAGAGGAGGTATAGCTATGGCAGAGGCTGCCAATCTTTCGGTAAGTATTACAGGCGATGCGTCGGGGCTTATTGACTCCCTTAACAGTGCGAATGCCGCGCTTACAAATCTAAATATATCAGCTGGAACAATAATGAATGATTTTGACGGAAAAGAGGCGCAGATAAAAATCAGCGCGGCTGATGAAACTGCCGCCGGCGTAAACAGCGCGCGGGCGAATATAAACAGTCTTCAAGATAAGACTGTGACTATTTCCGTAAAGTATAACGTGTCGGGGATGCCAAATCTTGCGGCAGGTACGCGTAATGCCCATGAGGGACTTGCCGTTGTAAATGACGAAAGGGGCGTTGGCGACCCAAGGGAGCTTATTGAGCATAACGGACGGCTTATGATGTTTTCGGGGCGTGACGTTGTCGTTCCGCTCTCGTCGGGAGACAGGGTATATACAGCCGCGGAAACAAAGAGTATAATGACAGGTCTTGGTCTGCCGCATTATGCTTCCGGAAAGAATAACGAGTGGTTTGAGATTGAAAAGGCTGACCTTAACCATTATAAAAAGACGCATAATATGTCGCCTGCGGAGGAATTGGAATGGTGGAACAGGCTCATGGAGCAGTTCAGCTATGACAGTGAAGTCGTAAAGGAAATTGAGGAGGAGATTTTCGCCGCGCAGCAAAAGGTAATCGCCGAACAGGAAAAAATTCTAAAATCAGAAAAGCAGGCAAACGAAGAGGCTCTTTCTGATTATAAAAGAAATTCCGACACATGGATAAAGTATCAGACGGAAGTGAATGATATGGGCGTTCAGGAGCAGATAGACGCATATCAGCGTCAGCTTTATAATTACAACGCTATGGTGTCGGATATGATTGTGTCCACGCAGTACAGCGCTGAGGAGATAAAGGAAATCTGGGACGATTTCTATGAATATAAGGCAGGTGTAGACCTGAAAATAGGCAAGCTTGAAAACGAAAAGAATTATGCGGTATATGAGAAATGGCAAAGCGACGCGGAGAACTGGAAAAACATACGTGATACCTATGACGACTGGGAGGAGGCGGGCGACAGTCCCGTAAAATTCTATGAGCGCAGTATTGAGCGTATACAGCAGATGTATGACGGCGGATTTGTGGGCTGGCAGGAATACCGCGATGACAGCATGGAGGCGCAGCTTAATTTGTATAAAGCGAAAATGGACGAGATTGACAAGCTGCTTGACAGTCAGAAACGGTATATAAGCAATCTGAAGCAACAGTTTGAGGACGAGGAAAACGCGCTTTCCGAAAAATGGGAGGTACAGGACAGAACAGCCTCAAAGGCGGAAATTTCACATCAGCTTGACATATATAAGGGCGCTGTCACACAGCGAGGTATGGACAAGTATAAATCTCTTCAGGAGGAAATGAAGAAAATCAGACGTGAGGAAGAAATGTATCAGATGCAGAAAAGTCACACCCAAACGATTTCCGATTTAGAGGAAAACTACGATATTATTGAGGATAATAAGAAGTATCTGCTTGCCACCATTGAGAAATCGGGAATAAATCTTGAGAATATAGTCAGTGGAATTAACCGTGACATAGAGAGTATGGAAAGTACGATCACGTCGCTTTTTGCTCAGACTATAAGCGCTATAAAGTCTATAAGCATATCTTCAAACTCTTACAGCGACAACAGAAACATAAGTATAAGCGGCAACAGCGCGGATATTATTGACGCACTGAAAAACAGAGTGGGATTGAGCATTGCATATGGTAGCTATTATTAAGGAGGCAGACAATGAGAAACGGATTTAAATTCAAAGATCATCATTCATCAGAATTTGATGTGACGGTCAGAACAAAATCGCGTCCGATACGTCCCGAGGCGAAGAACTTTACGGTTGATTTGCCCTGCCGTGACGGTGAATATGACTTTTCCTTGTCAAATCCTGATGGACGCGAGCATTTTTATGAAAGGACTTTTGTTGTTACGCTCAGTCTGTATGCTCAAAGCCTGACGAAAATGCAGAGAAAGCTTATGGAGCTTTCGCGCTGGCTTACAGGTAGAGGCAATCTTATTTTTGACGATATACCGCTTGTGGTGTGGCACGGCAAAATAACTGATGAAATTATTTATATGCCTGAGCATGATGGCAGAAAGGCGGTGCTGGAGGTATCATTCCGTGTAAAGCCTTTTGGCTCATGCACCTTTGGAACTGATGGACCGCTGCTTGATACAGATGCGGTATATCTTGATGATACAATTCCCATTGATTTTGATGAGCTTTATATATTCAGCGCGGCAAACGGACAGAGCAGGCATATAGTTAATTTTGGGGAAAGACCTATAAGCCCCGTTATCTCCATAACAGGCAATGCGTCCGCCATGACGCTGCGTATGAACGGAAGAACACTTGACTTTAATGCGGACGGTGACGCGGTAGTGGACTGCGAAAAGCAGACAGTGACAAACGCAAAGGGAAACGTGATGGTTTCGGGCGCTTTCCCCGAACTGCTGCCCGGAGATAATGTGCTGTATATCGGAAATTCAAATTCAGATACTCTTAATTTTAGCATATCCTTTACGCCGCAGTTTATGTATGGCGTAAATCTGAATGATACGGATTGGAGTGTTGGCTATGCTTAAGCTTTTTCCGTATGACAGCACAAGATTTGAAAAGGGTATTGTGCTTAATGATGCCTACAGCGTGCGCGTGACGCACGAAATAAATGGCATGCGTATGCTTGAATTTTCCTATCCGCTTGATGAAAAGTCGGAGCTTATAAGCGAAAACAGAATTGTGGTGTGCGAGGGCCAGGCATACAGAATAATCAAAGCTGTAAGGAATAGGGGCGATAAGGCGGTGCTTGATGCGGAATGTCATCATGTATATAATGCCGACGCGCCCAATATTCATATTCAGAATATGCCTGATATGATGGGTGTAATGCCTGTTGACGTACTAAAAAAGGCTTTCAGCGGTACAAAATTTTCGTTGTTTACCGACGGTGAACTTCAAAGCCTTGGCATGCGCCGCGTGGACTATGACGGTTTTAAAATAGATTTCTTTTCGGAGGATAAGACGAACCCGTTTGATGTGGTAAAGACAGTTATAGAAAACTGCGGCAAGGGCGAAATATATGCGGATAATTACAAAATTGCGTTGGTGGAGCGTATCGGACAAAATACAAATATCCGTCTTGATTTGACTAAGAATATGCAGAATATTTCCATTAATCGCGATATAACGGACATGGTGACGCGTCTGTATCCATACGGCAAGGACGATATGCATATAGGCAGCGTAAACGGCGGCTGCCAGTATATTCAGAGTGCGAACGCGTCTGTATACGGCGTGCGCGAGGGCTACCGTGATTATTCTGATTATATAGAGCCTGAGCAGATAATGAACCGCGCACTTTGGGAATTTGACATAAGAAACAGCGAACGTATCGATATACCGTGCGTCAATATAACGGGAACATATGCGGATATATCAAAGCTTGCGGAATACGATGAAACGGAACAGGTACATCTGGGAGATTATGTTACCGTAATTGACAACGGAAATGAAATTTCAGAGCGTATAATTAAGTTGGAATACTATCCGTATCAGAGCGACAGTACCGTTATATCAATCGGCAGGGTAAAAAAGGATTTGTTTTTCTATCTCAATCAGATGGGCAAGCTTACAAGAAATTACAGCAAGGTGTCCACAAGCACCGGCAAGGTAAAGGCATCTTCTGTTTCGGGGACTATAACAAATTCCGGTCTGTCCGTTACAACCTCGGCAGGTGAGGTATCCATAGTGTCGGATATGATAAAAATAACAAACGGCGGTGCGCTGAAATTGCAGCTTGGAAATCTGAACGGAGAATTTACGTGCAGGATTATGGACAATAGCGGTAATACCGCTGTCCAAATCGGCACAGACGGAAAAATGCTGTTTACGGGTGACCTGACGGCAAATCAGATTACAATGGGAGAGAACGTAATAGGAATAAATTCAGACGGAAAACTATGTATCAACGATAAGGAAATACAAATAACAGAATAAATGAAAAGGAGCAGAGGAGATGGAGAAGATATTTAATTCTATCAGTGTATTTGTCGGCATAGCGGGCGGAATAGTGGCTATGCTGTTTGGTCACTGGGATACAATATTGTGGGCGCTGGCAGGTCTTATGATGCTGGATTATATAACGGGCGTCATCAAGGCGGTGTATACAAAAAGTGTATCCAGCGAAACCGGCTATAAGGGAATACTGAAAAAAATCACAATACTTGTGATAGTGGCGCTTGCGAATATAACACAGGTAGTGACAGGCGGAGTAGTTGCAATACGTGAAATGGTAATCATGTTTTACATAGCAAACGAGGGGATAAGTATACTTGAAAATGTTGCCGCAGTATCGCAGAAAATGCCGCCTGCACTGAAAAATATACTTTTGCAGCTGAGGGATAAAAATGAGCAGTAACATAAAGCTGTATCGGCGCATATAATATACAGGAGTGATTAGCATGATAGTAGGAATAAACTGCGGACACACCGTAAGCGGTACTATAGGCAGCGGCGCGGTGGGATACCTGAACGAAAGTGATGAAACAAGGGTAATCGGCTACAAGCTTATGGATTATCTTCGCGGTAAGGGCGTGACGGTAGTGGACTGTACCAATGACCGTGCTTCAACGGTGAGTGAAAATTTAAGTCAGATTGTCGCAATGGCAAACGCGCAGCCACTTGATTTGTTTGTATCAATACATTTCAACAGCGGCGGCGGACGCGGCACAGAGGTGTACACCTACAACGGAGAAAAATTTTCACAGGCGGAGCTTGTGTGCGAAAATATGGCGGAGCTGGGATTTGTAAACCGAGGAATAAAGGACGGTTCAAACCTGTATGTGGTACGTCGTTCAGACGCGCGCGCAATGCTTGTTGAGGTGTGCTTTGTGGACACAAAATCCGATGCGGATTTATATCACAGCGTCGGAGCGGACGCAATAGCAAAAGCGATAGGAGATGCAATAATTGATGAAAAAATGGAGGAGGAGCTTACAATGTCGCAGTATGAGGAATTGAAACAGCTGATAGCAAATCAGACCGCAAGGGTAGATGTTTTGCAGAATGAGGTTTATAAGCTTGAAAACCCAATGATTTATAATTATATAGACAGCAATATGCCCGAATGGGCAAGAGAGGCTGTGCAGTGGTGCGTGGATAACGGAATAATTGTCGGCACGGGCAGCGGACTTAATCTTGATGATACAAAGCTATGGACCTGCGTGATTATCTACCGCCTTGCGGGAAAACTGAATGAATAATACAGAAAAGGCTGCCAATACGGCAGTCTTTTGTGTTGAATAAAATTCAAATATCCTATTGTAATATCAGAAAAAATATGATAAAATGAAAATGATGGGCAGTATTTCTATGAAAATTGCACCTGACTTTTTACAAGTCGTGGTATTATCGGGAGGCGGTAATATGAGCGCAATAGGTTTTATCGGCGCGGGAAAGTGCGGCATGAGCCTGGCTTACTATTTCAGAAGCAAGGGCATTAAAATCAGCGGTTTTTCTTCGCGGGGTAACAATACAGAGGATTTTGAATTTTTAAGCTGCGCGGAACTTTTACGCAGAAGTGACGTGATTTTTATAACTGTCACCGATACTGCAATTCCGCAAATATGGAATGAAATAAGGTATATGGATTTAACGGATAAAATAATATGCCATTGCAGCGGCTCTGTGTCAAGTGAAATTTTTATAGGCGCAAATCCTGAGATGGTTTGCTCTGTTCATCCGATGCTTGCTTTTAACAGTAAGCATACGTCAATAGAAGCCATATCCGAGGCGTTTTTCACCATTGAGGGCGGGAAAACGGCTGTGGATAGGGTATCTGAAATTCTTTCATTATGCAATAACAAGTTTAAAGTGATTACAAGTGAAAACAAGGCGAAATATCATGCGGCGGCATGCTTTGCGTCTAATTTTGTTGTGTCCGTCTGCTATGAGGCGGTAAAGCTGCTCACTGAATGCGGCTTTAATAAGGACGAGGCGCAAAAAGCGTTGAGTAATCTTATGCGCTGTAACATGGAAAACATCATAGATGTGGGCTGCGAAAGGGCGATAACAGGCCCTGCAATCCGCGGCGACACAGTAACGCTTGAACGGCATATGAAAGTTTTAAATGAAAAAGAGAAAAAATTGTATCAGCGTTTAACGGACGTTATATTCGAGATGAAGGAGAAAATTGAGGGAAATGAAAACTACAACGTTGGCCTTTAAAAAAGCAAAACAAAACGGAGAAAAAATAACAATGCTGACCGCCTATGACTACTCTACGGCAAAGCTGGAGGACGAGGCAGGGGTAGAATCCATTCTTGTGGGTGATTCACTGGGAATGGTTGTGCTCGGTTATGAGAACACGCTGTCAGTGACAATGGAGGATATGATTCACCACAGTACGGCGGTTGCGCGCGGCGCAGAAAACGCGCTTGTTGTAACGGACATGCCGTTCATGTCCTATCAGACGTCCGTGTATGACGCGGTTGTAAACGCAGGCAGACTTATTAAAGAGGGACATGCCGACGCTGTAAAGCTTGAGGGCGGCGTGAAGTTCAAGGAGCATATACGCGCGATAGTCGACGCGTCAATCCCCGTTGTGGGTCACGTAGGCATGACGCCCCAATCGGTGAACGCTTTCGGCGGTTTTAAGGTACAGGGAAAGAGTATAGAGGACGCGAGAAAGGTAATTGAGGACGCAAAGGCGGTGGAGGAAGCAGGTGCGTTTGCGGTTGTGCTTGAATGTGTTCCTGCGGCGCTTGCGGAATATATAACGGAAATACTGAGTATTCCCACAATCGGCATAGGCGCGGGGAGCGACTGTGACGGTCAGGTGCTTGTGTATCAGGATATGCTTGCCATGTATTCCGATTTTACTCCGAAGTTTGTCAAGAAATTCGGAAATATCGGCGAGAGCATGACGGCAAGCTTTAAGAAATATTGTGAAGAAGTAAAATCGGGCGAGTTCCCTGCAAAGGAACACACCTTTAAGATAGATGATGAGGTTATGAAAGCTATATTGGAGGAAAATTAAATGCAGATTATTAAAAAGATAGATGAATTGAGGGCGGTTGTAAAGCAGTGGAAGCGTGAGGGTCTTACCGTGGGACTTGTGCCGACAATGGGTTATCTGCATGAGGGACACAAGAGCCTTATTGACAGAGCGGTAAAGGAAAATGACCGCGTGGTGGTCAGCGATTTCGTAAACCCCACGCAGTTTGGGCCAAATGAGGACTTTGAAAGCTATCCGCGCGACATAAACGCTGACGCGGCGCTGTGTGAGAGTGCGGGCGCAAGCCTTATTTTCAATCCCGAAGCTGACGAGATGTATGACAACGCGCTGACCTTTGTTGATATGAACAAAATTACAAAGGTGCTTTGCGGGAAAACGCGCCCGATACATTTTTCGGGAGTATGCACAGTTGTCAGCAAGCTTTTCAATATTGTAACTCCAGACAGGGCGTACTTCGGACAAAAGGACGCGCAGCAGCTTTGCGTTATAAAGAAAATGGTTAGGGATTTGAATTTTGATATAGAAATTGTCGGCTGTCCGATTATCCGCGAGGCGGACGGACTTGCAAAGAGCAGCAGAAACACTTACCTTAACGAAGAGGAACGCAAGGCAGCGCTTTGCTTGTCGCGTTCGCTTGAAATCGGCAAGGCTATGATTAAAGACGGTGAAAAGAATGTTAAAACAATCATTGACGCGATTAAGGCGGAAATTGAAAAAGAGCCGCTTGCAAAAATTGACTACGTTGAAATGGTTGACTTCAATGAGCTTGAACCGCTTGACGAGGTAAAGACACCGCTTCTGTGCGCAATGGCGGTTTACATTGGAAAAACACGTCTTATAGATAATTTTATCATGGAATAAGGAGTGATAAAAATGGAACTGACAATGCTTAAAGGTAAAATACACCGCGCCACTGTCACACAGGCGGAGCTGGACTATGTGGGCAGTATAACGGTTGACACCGCGCTTTTAAAGGCGGCTGGAATACTTGAATATGAAAAGGTGCAGATAGTTGATATAAACAATGGTGAGCGTTTTGAAACGTACACAATCGCGGGCGAGGAAAATTCGGGTGTTATATGTCTTAACGGTGCGGCGGCACGGTGCGTGCAGAAGGGCGACAAGATAATAATTATGGCGTACTGCAATATGGACGCAGAGGAAGCAAAGGCACACAAGCCGACCGTTGTCTTTGTGGACGAGGATAATAAAATAAAACAGATTTCAAGCTATGAAAAGCATGGACAGATAAAATAAGGACGGGATTTTATGATTACACGAGAACAGCTTAAAAATTATCCGATTTCTACAGATGAGGAAATAAACAATGCGCTTGACAGAGCCGTTGAGCTTACGAAAACGAATATCGGGGAGTTTTACGATTGCTTTCCAACTGCGAACAGCGAAAATAATTTTTATGGTAAGTCATACAACAACGACTGGACGGAGGGCTTCTGGACGGGCGAAATATGGCTTGCCTATGAGCGAAGCGGTGATGAACGGTTAAAGGAAGCTGCGCTTTGTCAGGTGGAGTCCTTTCTCGAAAGAATAGAACAGCATATCAATGTTGACCACCATGACATGGGCTTTCTGTATAGTCCGTCATGCGTGGCAGCATATAAGCTAACGGGCAGCGAAAAGGGCAAAAAAGCGGCGCTTTTGGCGGCGGATAATCTGATGACGCGCTTTCAGGAAAAGGGACAGTTTTTTCAGGCATGGGGCGCAATGGACGATAGGGATAATTACCGACTTATCATTGACTGTCTTATGAATATGCCGCTTTTGTTCTGGGCGAGTGATGTGACAGGTGACGGACGTTACAGCGATAAGGCAAAGGCGCATATAAAAACGGCTATGAATTATGTGGTGCGTGATGATAATTCCACGTACCATACGTATTTCTTTGACCCAGACACAGGCGAGAGCGTCAAGGGCGTTACAAATCAGGGAAACCGTGACGGCTCTGCATGGGCGCGCGGTCAGGCGTGGGGAATATACGGCAGCGCTCTTGCCTATGAAAAAACAGGCAATGAAAGCTATGTTAACATATTCAGACGCGTTACGGATTACTTTATTGAGCATCTGCCCGAGGATTTAATGCCGTACTGGGATTTTGACTTTGACACGGGAAGCCATGAGCCGCGTGATTCGTCCGCAGGCGTAATCGCGGTGTGCGGTATGCTGGAAATGGCAAAAAGACTTCCAAGTGGTGAGGCGCAGTATTACACCGCGGCGGCAAAGCGTATTTTAAAGGCGGTTATGGATATGTGCGCGGTGAAAAGCGCGGAGCAATCCAACGGACTTCTCTTGCACGGCACATATTCGCGCAAGACACCCACAAACACCTGTCATAACGGCGGAGTGGACGAGTGCAACACATGGGGCGACTACTTCTATATGGAGGCGCTGACAAGGCTGACAGGGGACTGGAATTTGTATTGGTAGTAGCATTCGCTTGCGAATGCGACACTAAGTTTCAATAATATCTGTATTTTCGGCTACGGTCACAGTGGACACACTAAAAAAGGAATTGTCATATGACAATTCCTTTTTATGTTGCAACTTAAAACTAAATTAGTTTCTCTTTGAAAGAACGTCCTTTTCATACTGACGAACCTCGTCAAGCCATGAAAGACCTACGCCCTTGTTGTTCTTCTCGCAGTAGTAGTCCCAAACAAGTGAGAACGGAGCAGCCTTGAATTCCTGCATATATGCAAGTCTGCCGCTTACGTCGCCGTCAGCCTCAAGCTTCTTCATCTGCTCTGTCGGCTGAAGAAGAGCGTAAAGCATAGCCTTTCTTGTGTTTCTCATACCGATAACCCATGCGGCAATTCTATTGATTGACGCGTCGAAGAAGTCGGTTGCGATATATGTATCCTGAAGCTTGTCAAGACGAACAAGCTCCTCCATGATTGACTTTGTTTCATCGTCAAACGCAACAACGTGGTCGCTGTCCCATCTTACAGGACGTGAAACGTGAAGCAAGACATGGTCAGAGAATGTGTAAACCGCACCCAATTTAGCGGATACAACCTCTGTCGGGTGATAATGACCTGTATCAAGTGTCATAATGATGTGGTCGCTGTTAGCCTTCATAACGTAGCCCATGCAGAATTCATGTGAGCCTGCTGTAAAGCTTTCCGCACCGATACCGAATACCTTTGACTCGATACCGTCCATTACGTTCTTGACGTCCTTTGTAGCCTCAAAGATTTCGTCATATGACTTCTTTAGCTGCTTTCTCGGTGTAAGCGTGTCAACAGGGAATTCCTTGTCACCGTCAGGTGTCCAGTGGTTGATAACGCAGGTTTTGCCTGTCTTTTCAGCGAAATATCCGCCTATCTGACGGCATCTGATACCATGCTCAACCCAGAACTTTCTTATATCCTCATCTGATGATGAAAGAGTAGCCTTTTCGCTCTTCGGGTGTGAGAAATATGTAGGATTGAAGTCAAGACCAATACCCTTTTCAACTGCCCAGTTTACCCAGTTTTCAAAATGCTCAGGACCAATTTCGTTTCTGTCAACGAATGTGTCAGCCTCTTGATAGTTAGCGTGAACATTTACCTTAAGCTCACCGGGAATATATGACATAGCCTTTTCAATGTCAGCTCTCAGTTCCTCAGCGTTTCTTGCTGCGCCGGGATAGTTGCCTGTAGTCTGGATACCGCCTGTAAGACCACCCTCCTTCTTTTCAAAGCCGGCAACGTCATCGCCCTGCCAGCAGTGCATTGAAATAGGAGTCTTATCACAGATTTCAATCATCTTGTCTACGTCAATACCGTATTGAGCGTAGTATTCTTTTGCTAATTCATAGCCCTTTTTTAAATCGTACATTGGAATAGTCCGCCTTTCTTGTTATTTTCAATAAATTTGATAATAATATTATATATTATTTTAGAAATATTTGCAATACTTAAATGTAAAAAACACCATAAAAATTACAGACCGTTTTTGTGCGGTCTGTAATGAAATCAAATTACACATTCTCCATTGATTTAATGCTTTCGAGTACCTTTTCAAGCATTTCCTTGTATTTTTCACCCTTGGCTCTTTCCTCGTCAACAACCCTTGCAGGGGCTTTATTGACAAATCCCGGATTGCCGAGCTTACCCTCAACACGCTTAATTTCGCCCTCAAGCTTTTTCTTTTCAGTGTTAAGACGTTCAAGCTCTTTGCTCTTGTCTACAAGCTCATCAAGAGGCAGATAAATCTCGGCTGATGGAACAACCACGTTAACCGCATTGTCGCTTATGCCGCTCTTATCTGTCTGCACAATCGCCTCGCTTGCGGACGCAAGCTTTTCAAAGAACGCCGTTCCCTGCGTGAATACGTTGGTTTTGGCTGTAACTATAATAACCTTTGCTTTCTTTGACGGCGGAACATTCATCTCTGCTCTGCGGTTTCTGATTGCGCTGATTGCCTGCATTATTAGCTCCATGCTTTCCTCGTCCTGAGGGAAGTTTAATTTCTCGTCATATTCAGGCCAATTGCTTATCATTATACTTTCGCCCTCGTGGGGGAGGTGCTGCCATATTTCCTCGGTAATAAATGGCATGAACGGGTGCAGAAGCTTCATTGTATTTGAAAGCACGTATGTCAGCACATACTGCGCCGTTTTCGCCGTCGGGTTCTCCTTGTCGAACAATCTCGGCTTTACAAGCTCAATATACCAGTCGCAGAAGTTTTCCCATATAAAGTCGTACAGGTTTGACAGGGCAACGCCCAGTTCAAATTTGTCAAGATTTTCAGTAACAACCTTTACAACCTCGTTGTATCTTGACAAAATCCACTTGTCCTCAAGCTGTAATTCCGCTAAATCGGGCAGTTTGTTTTCGGTAATGTCCAAATTCATCAGCGTAAAGCGTGACGCGTTCCATATTTTGTTTGCAAAGTTACGGCTCGCCTCAACACGCTCAATGTAAAAACGCATGTCATTGCCCGGCGCGTTGCCTGTGGCAAGCGTAAAACGCAGCGCGTCCGCGCCGTACTTTTCAACTATTTCCAATGGGTCAATACCGTTGCCCAGTGACTTACTCATCTTTCTGCCCTGACTGTCACGTACAAGACCGTGTATGAACACATGCTTAAACGGTACCTCGCCCGTATGCTCAAGGGCGGAGAACATCATTCTCATTACCCAGAATGGGATAATGTCGTAGCCTGTTACAAGCACGCTTGTGGGGTAGAAGTAGTCCAGCTCCTCCGTCTTGTCGGGCCAGCCGAGCGTTGAGAACGGCCACAGCGCCGACGAGAACCATGTGTCAAGAGTATCGGGGTCCTGACGCATTTCCTTTCCGCACTTCGGGCATATTGCCTTATCTTCCTTTGTTACGACCATCTCGCCGCAGTCGTCGCAGTAGAATGCGGGTATTCTGTGTCCCCACCACAGCTGACGGGAAATACACCAGTCCTTGATATTTTCAAGCCAGTGGAAATATACCTTTTCAAAATGCTCGGGAACAAATACTGTTTCCTTGTTCTTTACAGCGTCAATTGCAGGCTGTGCAAGCGGTTTCATCTTAACGAACCACTGCTTTGAAATGATAGGCTCAACAGTTGTTCCGCAGCGGTAGCACTGACCTACGTTGTGGCTGTGATCCTCAACCTTAACGAGAAGTCCTTGGTTCTCCAAATCCTTAACCATTGCCTTGCGGCATTCGTATCTGTCCATGCCCTCATACTTGCCCGCGTATGAGTTCATTGTTGCGTCGTCGTTCATAACCTTAATCTGTTCAAGGTTGTGGCGCTGACCTACTTCAAAGTCGTTGGGGTCGTGGGCAGGCGTAATCTTAACGCAGCCTGTACCAAACTCCTTGTCAACGTATTCGTCTGCGATAACGGGGATTTCACGTCCTACAAGGGGAAGAATAAGCATTTTGCCTATCAAATCCTTGTAACGCTCGTCCTCGGGGTTAACGGCTACAGCCGTATCGCCGAACAGCGTTTCGGGACGTGTTGTGGCGATTATAACAAAATCGTCGCTGTCCTTAATCGGGTACTTGATGTGCCAGAAGTGACCTGCCTGCTCTGCATGCTCAACCTCCGCGTCCGAAAGCGCGGTAATGCAGTGCGGACACCAGTTTATAATTCTTGAGCCCTGATAAATAAGACCTTTGTTGTAAAGGTTTACGAAAACCTCCTTAACAGCCTTTGAGCAGCCCTCGTCCATAGTAAAGCGTTCTCTGTCCCAATCGCAGGACGAGCCGATTTTCTTAAGCTGGTTTATAATTCTGCTGCCGTACTGGTTTTTCCAGTCCCAAACTCTTTCAAGGAACTTTTCACGTCCCAAGTCGTAGCGTGTAAGACCCTCTTTTTCACGAAGCTCAGCCTCAACCTTAATCTGCGTAGCGATACCGGCATGGTCTGTGCCGGGTACCCACAGCGCGGAATATCCCTGCATTCTCTTGTAACGGATAAGAATATCCTGCAATGTTTCGTCAAGTGCGTGTCCCATATGAAGCTGACCCGTTACATTCGGGGGCGGAATAACGATTGTGAAAGGCTTTTTGTTCTTGTCCACCTCAGCGTGGAAATAGCCCTTTTCAACCCATTCGTTATACAGCTTGTCCTCAAACTCAGCCGGATTATAATTTTTTGCTATATTTTTTGCGTCTTCCATTTATATTAACTCCTTTATCTTCCTGAAATAAATACTGTCAAAAAGGCGATAACCGCCAGTGCAAGCGCGATGTATTTGACTCGCAGAACCAGTCCTTCTACCGGCTCTTTTTTAAAGACCTTTTCGATTATAAGCTTTGCCTTAAACGTCATAAAAAGCGCAATCAGTCCTACCGCAAGAGCCGCAATTTTTATTGCCAACACAAATACACACACCCTTTCTGTTCTTTTATTTGGAAGAAAAATTACTCCATTTAATTATTATCGCATTTTAAGGTGTTTTTGTCAAGGTAAAACTTGCAAATATGCCAATATATTTTACCGCACAAAAAAAGAGCCGCCCAAAGGCGGCTCCTGTAAAATTTAATTACAGCTGAACAATCTGTGTGTCGAATGCGCTTAGTGTAACTGTCTTTTCACCTGTGTCTGTCTTAACCGTTGCTGTCTGTTCCGTATCGGAGTTGTTGATAATAACAAGCTGTTTACCCTCGGGGTAGTAGCAACACTCTGTGTATACGTTGTCCGTCAGATACTTCTGGTCTGTGCTTTCGCCTGCGGCTGTAAGGATAAGATTAAGAAGCGTTCTGTTATTAATCTCGCCGTGTCTGAATGATGAAATATACACGCCCGTGCCCTTGCCAAACTTACGCTCGGTAATAGTCGGAACACCGTCAGTGGCGGCAAGCACCTTTGTTTCACTGTCTGCAAGATAAATATTGCTCTTTGGCTCGATAACTGTACCCTGAGCAATTGCACCGTTGTTTTCAACCTCAAATGAATACTTGCCGTGGCAAAGTCTTGCGCCTGTGTCCTCGCTCACGCCAAGCACGTGTGACATACGGAAGTATGTGTCATAGCCGTCTGTTGCGCTCGGCTCGTTAACGCCGATAAACGCGCCGCCGTTTGCAACCCATTCCGTAAGAAGCGAAACAACCTTTTCGTCCTTCCACTTGTCACCGCCTGACCATGCGCTGCCTGCAAAGCCTGCGTTTATAACAACGTCATAATTGTCAAGACCCTTTTCCTTAAGGTCCTCAAAGCTGATGAAGTCAACATCAAGAGGAAGTCCTGCAAGAGCCTCGATAACGTTTATAAGGTCAAGCTCGGGATGCTCGTGGTAGTGACCGCCGCATGTCCATGAACGCAGTGAACCCCAGAATGACAACACTGCCACTCTCGGCTTAAGCACATACGGCTTGCCTGCCTTATGGAATTCACGGATTTCTCTGAACTCGTCCGAAATCTTTTCAATATAGTCCTGGAAATCAGGGAATGGGATTGTCAGTGAAAGATAGCCGCCCAGACCTATTCTGTCAATCGGAGCGCGGAGAAGCGCGCGGCGCACGTTCTTCCAATATCCCTGCGCTTCTCTTGTCGGGTTGCCGCCCTCCATGAATGTGGGCGCGCCGCCAAGTCCAACAGGGAACAGGTACGGGTGAAGTCTGATTTCGTGAGTTTCAACAGCGTCAACGCCTGCGCAAAGTCTTGCCTCGAAGCCGTTGAACACGCACTTGATAAGACCGTCAAAGCCGAATTCCTTAAATCTCTTGCCCCAAGGCTCAACGCCTACCCAGCTGTCATCATAGAATACATATGCCTTTTTGCCGTAGGTATGTACAAGGTCAACAAGCTGCTTGCCGAAATTAACAACAAACTCGTTGATGAAGTCCATCCAATCAAGCTTTTTCTGATCGCATGTCATGTGTGACGCATGCAAATCACCCTTGTTGATGAAGTCCTCGGAGGTCATCGCATAGCCGAACTTTTCCTCGAACTGCTTAAGAGCAAGCGGTGAAACTGTGAAGTCATATGATGCCCAGTCGGAGAACAAATCCCTGTTTCTGCTGTTTGAACCCCAAATCCATACGAAGTTATAGAACATTGACGTGAAACGTACAACTGTTGTTGCAGGATGTGTTTCGCACCAGTTCTTCATCCAGTCAAGCATATACTGCTGTGTTTCGGGATAACGCGGGTCAATCTGCATAAGATGTTCCTTGTCCCAGTTGTTTGTTGTATGATTGTACATTGAGATTTCTTCCCAAATTCTGTATGCAAGGAAGTTTACCGTGTACTTGTGCCAAGGAGTTACGTTATTTACAGTAACGACGCCGTCTGCGTATGTCCAGTCCTTAACCTCTTCGTTTGTGGTTCTGTCGAATACCTGCCAGTAAGCCTTTGATTCATCACTGTCATTAATTCTGAACTGCTCGTCAAAGAAATCCTTCATAAGCTCAATCTTAACGCTGCTGCTTTCGGCAACAACGGGATTTGTCATAAGGAATGTCTGCTGAAGCTTGTCAGTGTTCATCTTTGCCCATTCGTTGTGGTCGCGGATTATACAGATAGTTGAATAAATACCGTAGCCCGCGTTAATGATTTCGGGCGATAATTCCGTACCGTCCGAATCTCTGATAACGTCAGCGCCCCATTTGTCCGCCATCTGAAGTGTTAGCTCCTCATATCCGCTTTCGCCCGGAAGTGTGAAGCCGCCTTTTGTTTTTCCCATGTTTTTCTCTCCTTTACTATTTTTCTCAATATTAAAATTATATCATATTGTATTATTATTGTAAAGTGAAAAAAGCAGTGATTTCGTTAAGAAATTACTGCTTTTTTTATTATTCGTTTTCGTTTACCATATGGTCAAGTCTTGCGGGGATTTCGTTTGTGACGATGAAATCTGCGCCGTAATCAAGGTAAGTCCTTGCAACGTCTGTGTCGTCTACAGACCACACTCCGCAGTAAATACCTTGCTGATGAATAATATCAATTGCTGTCTTGTCTACCTGCGGATAGTTGTATAAAATACCTCTGTTATAGGGGATTTCAGCGATATGCTCAAGATTATCCGTATAGGGCGCAGGCGTGTAGCCGATTGTCATAACGGGAATTGAATTGTTCAGGGTGCGTATAGCTTTCATTGCCTCCAAATCACCCGTGATAATGCACCTGTCGGCAATGCCGCTGTTTAAAATAATATTCAGAAACGATTCATAATTGCGGATTGTCTTTATTTCCACCACTGCAACACAGCCATATTTCAGGCATATTTCAAGATACTCATTAAGCGTCGGAATTTTCAGATTTTCGGTGGTTTTCAGATAATTTCCCTTGTCAATTCTGAATGCGCCGAGCTGCTCAAGGGTATAATCGCCCACCATGCCTGTGCCGTCCGTTGTCCTGTCAATATCCTCATCGTGCATACAGACGAACTGACCGTCGCTTGTTTCGGAAATATCCGTTTCAATTCCCCAGAAGCCTATTTTCCCTGCCAGCTCAAAGGCGGGAATACTGTTTTCAGGCGCGTAGTTTGAGTAGCCTCTGTGAGCCACAAATTTTTCACCGCCCTCGCCGAAAAGGGAAGAGGATTCGCCTGACTGCGCTGTTGCCGCGCCTGCCGCTCCGGCGGTGGAGGCGGTTATAGAATCCCTGTTTGCGGGGAATATTTTAAGCATAACTGTCGCTGCCGCAAAAAGCAGCAGCATAACAATCCACAGTTTTTTTCTTATATTATACATATTACTCCGTTCTTATGATAACGGCCTGCGCGTTGCCGTCCCAGTCAACCGTAAAGCCAACCATATCGCCTATATCGCGGATTTTGAAGTAGGTGTTTCCATTTATATTATATGAAAGAACGCTCTTCTCATCGCCGTCAACATAGACGGGTGCGCTGCTTTGTTCAACATTCAGCGCCGTGCCGTTTTCCTCGCTCAGTTCTCCGCCGACTATGGTATATTTCACGCCTCTTGAAATGGTTATGGCGCTTAAGCTTTCGTCCCAGGCAACGTCAAATCTTGCGGCTGTTGTGCGCAAAATCATGGCTACATCACGGATTTTGTAATAGTTTGAATCATTTACGGTATATCCCGAAATATCCACCTCATCTCCGTCAACTATCAGCTTTGCGTTTGAATTTGTGGCGGTGAGGGTGTTTATGCCGTCGTAACGGTCTACGAAATTTTTTATCTTTGTTCTGTTGGGATAACCGTTTGTAAGGAAATCGTTGCCGTACATATCCACATAAGGGATTGTCGGGTATGGACTTACATATGATTTGAGTATTCTTTCAGTAGTAAGCTTCTGACCGTCAAACATAAGCTTGTAGTAGTTTATGACGGAGGAATATCTCGGCACTTCGCGTCCTACGAATATATATCTGCCTTCCTTTTCATACACGGTTATATCAGTAAGACATCTGCCCGTAATATTGCCGGGTACTTCTATACTCGAAATCGAGTTTCCGTTCATGGTAAAACCGGCGCTTATACCTCCGTCAAGTCCGTCGCGCATAACGAACGCCTCAGGGATACCATTCCTGTCAAGGTCTGTAAGTACAACCTCGTTGTATGACGGGTCGGAGGACATTATTTTCATAAGTCTGGTGACGAACGCCTCTCTCCAACTTTCAGCCGCAAAGGTATTGGCTGTGAACAGGGTACATATCATAACTGCAGTTATCACTGCTGAAATTATCTTTTTCATTTTTTTCTCTCCTTCTCAATGTTATTATCCTAAATTTTATAGTTTTCTATGATATATATTATAACATTATACTAAACTTTTGCCATATTGTCAAATGCGGTCTGATTATGACGGAAAAAAACTGTTGAAATATAATTTATCTGAATATCCGCGTAACATCCAGGCATAATATATTTAAAACAAATTAATGAGAATAAAAACGCGGTTTACGGAATAAATATAACATGATGACAAGAGCATTTTAACTACAACAGAGGAGGTTTCTACACATGGATAACAATTTATCAAACAATCAGGCAGCAATTATAGGCACAATCGAGGACGAATTTGTATTTAATCACGAGATTTACGCCGAGAAATTCTATACCTGCACTGTCAGAGTACCGAGATTGAGCGGCACATCGGACGATATACGCGTAATGGTATCGGAAAGGCTGATAATGGACGGAGAGTATAATGTGGGCGACGTGGTGGAGGTTACGGGACAGTTCCGCTCATATAACAGCTATGAAAACGGCGACAACCGCCTTGTTCTTACTGTGTTTGCCAAGGACATCATGCACTGCGAGGAAACGGAAAACAAAAATCCGAACACGCTGTACTTGAACGGCTTTATCTGTAAGGCGCCCGTTTACCGCACTACGCCCTTTGGCCGCGAGATAACAGACCTTTTGCTTGCGGTGAACAGAAGCTACAATAAATCCGATTACATACCCATCATAGCGTGGGGACGTAATGCGCGTTTTGCAAAAAATTTGAATGTGGGCGATAATGTGAAGATATGGGGACGTATTCAGTCAAGAACGTATCAGAAGCGCATAAGCGAGGAAGAAACGATTACAAAAACGGCTTATGAGGTGTCCACGAACAGGATTGAGCTGGTGGAAAAGACAGATGAGGATGAAGAAAACGGGGAAGAATAGAAAAAATGCTGTCGTATGACAGCATTTTTTAATGTGCTTTTGCGCCCTGATAGGTGCCGCGTTTTATCATAAGCTTATCAATTTCATTCAGGACAACAAATTTTTTCAGACTCCATTTCGGACCAATGAGCGAATCACGTCCGCCGTCGCCCGTAAGACGCTGAATAACCGTTTCCTCAGGAAATACCTCAAGCTGGTTTACTATAGTTTCCACATACTCATCAAGAGTCATAAGAGAAAATTCTCCGTTTGCGTACATATCCGCAAGACGTGTGCCTTTTAATACGTGCAAAAGGTGAAGTTTTATGCAGTGCGGCTTAAGCCGCGCCACCTCGCGTGCGCTTTGGACCATCATTTCTTTGGTTTCGCCCGGAAGCCCGTCAATAAGATGCACGCATACGTTGATATTGCGTTCCTTCAGCTTGTTATATCCCTCAAGAAAATCCGCGTATGTATGACAGCGGTTTATTTTTTCACCTGTTTCGTCAAATATGGTTTGCAATCCTAACTCCACAATCAGATATGTGCGTTCGTTAAGTTCGCTCAGATATTCGAGTACGTCGTCTGCGAGACAGTCGGCACGTGTGGCAATGCTTATGCCCACCACGTTTTTCTGAGCGAGGACAGGTTCAAACCGAGCACGCAGTACGGACGCAGGAGCGTAGGTGTTGGTGTGCGCCTGGAAGTAGGGGATATACTTGGCTTCTTTCCACTTTTTGTGCATTCTTGCCTTTACCTCGTCAAATTGCGTTAGTATGCTGTGGGTAGGGTCGCCTGCAAAATCTCCGCTGCCGCTCGAACAGTATATGCAGCCGCCCGTGCCCTTACTGCCGTCAATGTTCGGACAGGTAAAGCCGCCGTTTAAGGCAACCTTGAAAACCTTGCAGCCAAACTTTTTGTGGAGGTGGTAGTTCCATGTATGGTATCTTTTATTGTCGTTTGAATATTTAAATTTATTTTCCATTATTACTTCTTGCCGTTCTTTTTTCTTTATATTATAGCATAACGTCGCGGATAACGCAAGAATTTATCCTGTCATGCAGCAGAAAAGACTGCCTTAGGCAGCCTTTTCCAATGAGTTCTGAAATTTTGTGGTTATTTCTTTAATTCAAAAGAATTACAGTCTGTACATTCCACCATGGTAGGATTTGATTCGTGTGTTCCTACCTGAATTGATGAAAGTGAGCAGTAATCTGCTGTATCACAGTGGTTAGCGCACTGTGTCACAGTACATTTAATGCTCTTGTTTGCGTTTGTGCAGTCACAAGCCATGATATTTTACCTCCGTAATAATATTTGCCGTATCTTCGGCACATAAATATTATCTGCATATGGCTCTAAAATATCACAGGTAAATCTTTCTAGTTTTCAAGCAGCTTTGACGCGACCGTCATGGAAATTTCATCACCGTTTCTGTCGGCGGTTATTGCAGCGCCGGACGTAATCTGACCGGTGAGCGAAAGCTGTGAAAGCTTATCCTCAAGCAGCTTTTGTATAGCGCGCTTTAAAGGTCTTGCGCCGTACTTCTTGTCGTAGCCCTTTTCCAGTATAAGTTCCTTCGCCTCGTCCGTGACGATAAACTTTGCGCCCTTTTCTGTCAGTTTTGCAACGATGTCCTTTAACAAAAGGTCTATAATCTGACGCAAATCCTCCTTAGTAAGCGGCTTGAATGTGACGATTTCGTCAATTCTGTTAAGGAATTCAGGCTTAAAGAACTGCTTTAAGCTTTTGTCAACATTATCCTCCATTTTCACTTCATCATTTGAATTGAAGCCTGCCGCCGCCGATTTAAATTCGGAGCCTGCATTGGTTGTCATGATAATGATAGTGTTTTCAAAATTGATTATCTTACCGTGGCTGTCAGCAATTCTGCCGTCGTCAAGAATTTGCAGGAACAGGTTAAATACCTCGGGGTGAGCTTTTTCAATCTCGTCCAAGAGAATTACTGAATAAGGTTTTCTGCGTACCTTTTCTGTAAGTTGTCCGGCGTCGTCATAACCAACGTACCCGGGGGGAGACCCGATAAGCTTGGAAACTGAGTGCTTTTCCATGTACTCGGACATATCAATTCTTATAAGTGCTTCCTCGTTGTCAAACATTACCTCGGCAATTGTCTTTACAAGCTCTGTTTTTCCCACGCCCGTAGGACCTGCGAATATAAATGACACAGGACGCTTGCGTGTGGTTATGTCGGCTCTGCCGCGTCTTATTGCACGCGAAACCGCTTCAACTGCCTCGTTCTGACCGACTACACGCTCGTGTATACGGCTTTCAAGGTTAAGCAGTTTTGCCGATTCGTCCTCAGTCAGATGGTGGACAGGTATTTTTGTCCAGCCCTCTATAACCGCGGCAATATCGTCAAAGGTGATTTCTGCCTTAGCTGCTTCCTGCTTTGCTTTTTCTATCTCCTGTTCAACCTTTATCTTCTCAACCCTGAGATTGGCAATTTTTTCAAAATCACCCGCCTCGGCTGCGCCTGCTGCTTCCTCGTCAATGACCGACAGGCGGTCCGTGAGAAGTCTCACGTCATAAAGAGCTTTGTTGCGCAGGTTTACCCTTGAGCCGGCTTCGTCAATTACGTCAATCGCCTTGTCTGGGAGGAAACGGTCGGTGATATATCTTTCTGACATTCTCACAGCTTGTTCAATTACATCATCGGAAATTTTTACACTGTGGTATTTTTCGTAATAGTCCTTGATGCCGTTTAAAATCTCAATACTTTCCTCAATTGACGGCTCGTCAATCAGCACCGGCTGAAAACGTCTTTCAAGAGCGCTGTCTTTTTCAATATGCTTTCTGTATTCGGTAAGCGTGGTTGCGCCGATTATCTGTATTTCTCCCCGCGCAAGGGCCGGCTTTAGGATATTAGCCGCGCTCATAGCGCCCTCCGCGTCTCCGGCGGCAACTATGTTGTGTATCTCGTCAATTACAAGTATGACATTTCCTCTTTCAGCCGCTTCGTTAAGCAAACTTTTCAGCCTTGCCTCAAATTGTCCGCGGAACTGTGTACCTGCCACAAGCGCAGTGAAATCGAGCAGGTAAAGCTGATAATCGAAAAGCTTGGGCGGAACATTCTTTTCAAATATTCTGCACGCAAGCCCCTCCGCAACCGCTGTTTTGCCTACGCCGGGCTCGCCGAGCAGTACTGGATTATTTTTTGAGCGTCTGTTCAGAATTTGTATCACACGCTCAATTTCCGTGTTTCTGTTTACAACTCTGTCAACCTTGCCCTGTGCCGCCTTTTCAGTAAGATTTGTGCCGTAGGTGTCAAGCATTGTTTTTTTCTGTTTTTTCTTTGATTTCTTGTCCTTTGTTGCTTTTCCGTCGTCGGAACCGTTCTGATTGCCTGACGGCATATTATTGAAAAAATCCTTGAATATATCAAGAGGCGCTGTAGCTGCTCCGCCCTCGTCGTCCTCGCCGCCGGACAGCCGCTCCATCATTTCCAAAGGGCTTCCGTCCATGCCCTCCATACCTTCAAGGCTTTCCATAAATTCCGACATCTGGCTGTTAAGATTATCCAGCTCGTCATCGGAAACACCGAAATTCTCAATCATCTGATTAAGAGGGGCAATTCCAAGCTCCTTTGCGCAGGAAAGACAAAGTCCTTCGCTGCTGGTCTTGTCGCCCTCCATTTTAGTAATGTAGAAAACCGCAGGGTTTTTCTTACATCTTGAACATAAATTCATCTTTTTTTTCCTTTCTATATTTAAAAACGGATATCATCTGAAAAGTAAATCCACCCTTGGATTTTACATTATATCACAATGATATAAATTTTAAAACCCCTTTTTTATTATGTTTACAAATATTTTATTTTTTATCAAATTAAATGGAATATTCTGTAAATTATGCGCATATACATATAATCATAACATAAAATTTTTACAAAGGAAGATGTTAACATGAAAACACAATATGAAAAACACAGTATATATATAGCTTCTGCAAGTTACAGAAACAAGCGCCGTGAGAAGCGTCTTAAGGGGGAACTTATAGTGTTCTTTTCCGCATTATCTATTATATGCACAGGACTTTATATTATAATTTCTTCAATTCCGTACTAAAAAATATCACATTGGGGGTTTATAATTTATTAATAATTATAAATTTAAAAAATTTTTCATAAATGTATTGCTATTTTCACACAAAAAGAGTAAAATAGATTATACCTTATTTAACCTTAATAAGCGTATAAAGATTATTGACTAAACGAAGGATTTATGTTATTATAACATAAATTACCTGAGCAGGCTCTGTCTGCTTTATTTTAATGAAAATAAAACAATATATGTCTGAATCAATGCGATAACAGATTGTACATGATTTTTCGGTAAAAGCTTTTCATAACAAGGGCGTTAAACAAAGGCATGTGACAGCTTAGACAAGAATACTTCTGTGGGGGCAGTTGTGCTTGACGACAGGCGATATGTGGCTTTGGGAAGGATTTACAGAGGGGAATATAATGATTATAGAGACAGTTAAAAATATTGATTTAATTGTGGGCGTGTTGTTTTTTTTGCTGTATTTTTACCAGCTTGTCTATTTTCTTATCCCGTTCATAAAGAAGGATAAGCCGCACAAGGAAACGACGCTTCACAGATTTGCAGTATTGATTTCGGCAAGAAACGAGGAAAACGTTATTGCGACACTGGTTAATTCCATTCATCATCAGGATTATCCGCAGGAGCTGATTGATATATATGTTATTGCGGATAACTGTACGGATAAAACTGCCGAGGAGGCTGAAAAGGCGGGGGCGATAGTGTTTGTCCGAAACGATATGGAAAAGGTGGGCAAGGGCTATGCTCTTGATTACGCATTAAATAGGATATTTGATGAGCACGGAAGAGATTATTACGACGGATTTTTCGTATTTGACGCGGATAATATTCTTGATACAAATTACATAAGCGCGATGAACCGTACATTTTCGGACGGACACAGAATTATCACCAGCTACAGAAATTCCACAAACTACGGCACAAACTGGATAACGGCGGGATATGCACTGTGGTACATAAGGGAATCAAAGTTCCTTAATCATTCGAGAATGCTTCTTGGAAGCGGGTGTGCAATATCGGGTACCGGATTCCTTGTTCATAAGGACGTTATTCAGAAAATAGGCGGTTGGAAATTCTTTTTGCTGACGGAGGATATAGAATTCTCCATTGCCAATGCAATGGCGGGTGAAAAGATTGCCTATTGCTCAGACGCGATTTTGTATGATGAGCAGCCGCAGACCTTTAAGCAGTCCTGGACACAGCGATTGAGGTGGGCGAGAGGATTTTTGCAGGTATTTAAGAAGTATGGTTTTAAGCTTATAGGGTCTATATTTAAAAAGAACAAGTCTACCTGCTATGATATGTGTATGACTATTCTTCCGTCGATTTTTATTACGGCGTTCATAGTTGTTATAAACGCCGTTGCGCTTGCTTTGGGTATTCATCGCGGCGAGGATTGGGTATCGCTTATAATCTCGCTATGTCAGTGGGTTGCGGGCGCGTATATAATGATGTTCTGTATCGGACTTGTCACCACGCTGACTGAAAGCAAGCGCATACACACCAGCACATGGAAGAAAATAAAATATCTGTTCAGCTTTCCGGTATTCCTGTTCACGTATGCGCCGATTTCAATCGTGGCGATATTCAAGAATGTTGAGTGGGAGCCGACCCGTCATCACGGACCTACGGTAAGCTCGGATAAAATTGAACAGACAAGGGAAAAAGTGAAAAAGTAATTTAAAAGAGCGTTTTTTTGATGAAACGCTCTTTTTTTTCATGCCCGAAAGGGCATGAAAAAAGCCTGCCGAAAGGCAGGCAATTGTTTTTCGTATTATGTTTTACGCTGCAAGAATAACAAGAACCATTGTTGTTACAAGGAAAAGAATAGCTAAAGTCGTAGTAAGCTTTGTGAACATAGCTTCCTTTGTGGTTCCGCCGTTCTTCTTGAAGAATGAATCACCCATATCGGAAGATGCGCCCTGAATACCTCTCATACCGGGGTCCTTGCCCTCCTGAGCCATAACTATAAATATAAGAAGCACCGTAACAATCAGATGAGCTACTATAAATACGGTCTGCATTGAATAAACCTCCTTTATCTCTTAAGTAAATCACTAAATACCCAACCATTATATCATAAATTTTAAATTTTACAATAGTTTTTCTTAAAAAACTTGAAATTTTTTCATCATGGCGTGATTTTGCTAAAAATATATTGACAGCCGATATACAAAGTGGTAATATGTACATAGAATTAAGATGTATATAGAAAGACGTGGTATGTATGAAAATCAATAAGGAATTAATGAAAGGCAGTACATCAATATTGATACTGACGCTTCTTGACGGAGCAGACATGTACGGCTACCAGATTACGCAGGAGCTTAAAAGGCGTTCGGACAACACCTTTGATATGAAGGAGGGGACGCTTTATCCCACGCTCCACGCGCTGGAAAAGGAGGGCGCGGTTGAATCCTATTGGCAGGACAGCGCTGAGGGCAGACGGCGCAAGTATTACAAAATAACTGACGACGGCAGGGAAATGCTCTGTCACAAGCAAAGGGAATGGAGTACCTTTATGGAGGCTATGAACAGTATCATAGCGGGAGGAGAGGATTATGGGCTTCAGCGTATATGACTTTTTGGACAGAATGTGCGATGAGGTGCGGTATAAGTCGATACATAAGGAATTGTGGGACGAGATGAAATCGCACATGGAGGAAATTGCAGGACAGTATATGGAGTCTGGCTATGATTATGATACTTCAATGGCAATAGCCGCCTCGCATATGGGTAATGCAAGGGAAATCGGCGGAATGTTCAACAAGCATTACAAAATGCCGTTTAACAGCCGTTATGGACTTATGATATGGGCGGCAGTTGTCACAGCACTGATTTATATTGGCTATCCGCTTATTTATAAGATATATAACGGCACTATCCGCACGGGGTACAGTTCGGCTGCTATAATAACAATTCTTGTAGTTTTCGCGGTTGCAAATGTGCTGTATCTGCGGCGCGGCAGACTGATGATTTCACTGCGTGACGGCTGTTGGATTACTCTCGGCTTTTTTGCCGGGTGGACGACTGTTATGTTTTTTTTGCAGGTATCCGGATTTTTTGTGCGTCCGTGGTATTATGCTTATTTTCCTGATGTAAAAATACCGTTTGAGCCGCTGTATCTGCCGCTTTTGCCTAAGGATCATATGGTGTTCGGAGTGGAATACTTTGCGTGGTGGTTCTGTCTTATCATATACATGATTTCCGTAAAGAGTCGCAGGGAAATCAAACCCTTTACGCTTGTGGCGGGATGGTTCAGGCTGAGTGACGGTGAGCCTATGGAGGACGTTAACATTCTTGCGGAGGGCAGAGAAAAGAACGGCAGAAAAATCAGAATGGCGGAATTGGCTGTTTTTGGTTTGCGGCGTGATAAATACGGCGATGAGCAAAAGGGAATGAAAGGTGACAATTATTAAGGAAAGGACAAAATTATGAAAAAGAAAATTTTATTAATAATATTATCCGTATCAATACTGGTTTCGTCAGCGGCGGTATTTGCCGCGCCGTCGGATATACCATTTGAGGAAAGACCGCTGACAGTGAACACAGTGAGGGTGGATACAGCTATAGAAAATCTGAAAAAGGATTTGGCAAAATCAAATAACTATGACAAGGTGTTTGAGGATTATAAGACGCTTATTGATTTGTCGGCGGAGGTTTTTGACACGCGTCAGCTTAATTTTGCTGAGATTGAAAAGCTTAATTATGATTTTGAGGGAAGCTATGACAGAGAACAGATTAATGCTGATTTTGATACGGCGTTGGAATACGGAGATAGGATTGACCTTGCTATAAAATCTATTCTTGACAGTGGGTACGCCGATAAGTTCAGAGAATACTGGGGCGAGGAAAGAACAGAGCAGATAGAGAGTATCGGCGGTGAAACCAATAAAGCATACAAGGACTTTCACGACAGATATTACGAACTGCTTGACAAAAATGCTGAAAGCATTGAGTTTGCAAAGCTGTTAAAAGGAATAATTACATACAGCATTGAAAGCGGAAATGTGGCAACGGGCGAGGAAACCACAGCATATGGCGTCACCATGGAGCAGCAGTGGAAATACTGCAATGATACAGGCGATTACTGGTACTATGTCAATAAATTCAAAAATTACGGAACACATCTCGGTCTTGCGGACATAAAGGGTGATATTGATGTTCAGAATCCGCTTGAAGCACTTTCTTTTGTCGGAGAAATCGACCCAAAGCTGGAAAGCGCGTATGAATATATGGTGAGAAACAATTTATGCTTCTGGCAGAAAAATGACGAAAAATACACAGGATCAACCTATTGGCTGAATCACTATGATGACTCGGAGGTTGTCGTTTCGTCCTATGATGTGATAAGTACGCTTATTCACGAGTTTGGCCATTTCCAGTCCCATCTGAACAATGAAACGGATAATGAGGACGCATATTTCGGAGAGCGTACGCCGCTTGTTGAGTTTGACTCTCAGATGCTTGAGCTGCTTGCGATGGATTATTATGATGAAATTTACGGTGAAAATGCGGACGCTATGAGGTTTTGCACCCTTGTGTCATCATTACAGGGGATTGGCTCTGCTGCAAATCTGACAGCATGCGAGATGACGTTGTACAGTAAGCATACGCTTGAGGCGGAAGCGGAAGAAATTGACCTCTATCTGAAAAGCGCGTTTGGTGACGAGTGGTATAAAAACTGTGAATTTTATTTTACAAATCCGGGTACATATATAAGATACTCGCTTACTATGTTTGCGGCGGCGCAGGTTTATGATTTGTACCTGCGCGACAAGAACGCAGGTGTGGAAAAATATTTTGAAGCCTGCTCATATACTGGAGGAACATATGACGAGGTGATGAAATCACTCGGACTTGTCAGTGCCTTTGACGAGAATGCCGTGGAGTATTTGCAGAGCATAACGGAGAATATTTTTAAAACCGAATACGGTATAGACTATGCAACCGCCCTTGACTATTTTGAAAACGGCACATATCTCGGTACGGTTTATCCGACGGCGCAGCGTGTGTCGGTAAACGGCGGCGAGCCGCAGACATTGTTTGCATACAACAGCAGCGGCTACAACTATATCAGGATACGTGACCTTGCAAGGCTTTTAAGCGGCACAAAAGCGCAGTTTGATGTGGTGTATGATGAGAAAACCTTTACGGTAAACATTATCCCGGGTAAGCCGTACACCCCGGACGGCACAGCAATGGAGGAAATTCCGGAGGTGGAAACGGCGGGGCAGAAGGCAGCCGGCACTTCGGCGCTTTTATGTGACGGGAAACAGGTATCGGCAGGCGGTCAGGTGTTCGTGAACGGCTGGAACTGCTATCTTCTGCGCGGTCTTGCCGAAAGGGGTGTTCTTGACATAACGGTTGATTATGATGAAGAAAATGATGTGGTGCTGATTTATACGGAATAGGCGGCGGAAAGCGTAATTGGTGTTCCTGTTTTTTGCGATAAGAAATACCTTATTTTGCATTGACAATTGACAATATGTAATGGTATAATTAAACTAATAAAATATTGTTATAAGGAGAGAAAAAACATGGGATACTATTTTGATGACAGCGTCAGCATCAATGCCTATGAGGGCACAGATCCGAAAGCCATAATTTCATCGCTTGCATACAGATATATGGGACAAAATCTGAAGCACGGACTTTATTACCGCGCATATACCAATAACGGTATTGTCCGCACAACGGATTACAGATATCTTGTTGATTTCAATAAGATTTTCCCCGAAAGTACGGACAAGGACTGTGTATGGGCGTTCGCAAAGACCTACAGTGAGGGTAATTCAAGCTACGGCTTTGATATTAACTGCTTCGGTCCTATGGTAATGTATGTAAACGGCGAGGTTGTGTATAAGTCGGATATTTTCAAAGAGAGATATTCCGAAACGGCAACACGCGTTTTCTTTGACGTCAAACCCGGATGGAACGACATAAGAATTCAGTTTAAGAAAACAAAGGCAGGCTTCGGCGCTCAGTTCGGCACATGGATAGGCAAGTGGGATTTCTATACTCTGATGCCGACAAAGGAGCGTGACGGACAGGAGGGCTTTGTATTCACGGAACTTGTGTCAGATACGTATGAGCCTGAATTTGAAATCGGCATGAGTGAAAAAGATTTTGAAAAGAAGCTCTATCCAGAAAAGGATTGGTCGGCTGACGAGCTTAAAAAAGGTCAGCTTACACGTATGTACGGCACGCCTGACGGACGTTATGCCGTAGGCTACACAAAGGCATTCTTTGACGATATAAAGGATACAAACCACAAATTTACACTTGATACAAAGGGTGAAACGACAGTATATATAAATAAGAAGGAAGTCTTTACAACAAAGGGCGGAAAGGAAACCTTTGAAGCTGATTTGCCGTTTGGCACATACGATATATATGTAAAGTGCCTGTGCAATGGAAGTGATTGGGGTTACACGCTTGAATGTGCGGACGCAAAGCTTGAAAACGCAGCAAGAGTAAAGGGTACGGATGATGTATGGATGTACATAGGAACATTTGACAATGATTTCGACTTCCCGTTTGATACAGCTTCTGATATGCTCCATGTGGTAGGCGAGCCAAAGACATACTGGCGACTGGACGCTCCCGATACGTTTGTAAGACCTTATAACGAAAATCCGCATTTCGGTCACTGGGATTATCCGCTTGGCGTTACAATGTACGGACTTCTGCACACAGCCCTTATCCTTGGCTCACAGGATATTCAGAATTACATAAAAGATCATGTGCAGCTGTGTATCGACACGCTTGAATATGCTCTGTGGGATAAGGAGCAATATGGCGGTGCAACAGGCATACATAATCTGCTTACAAGTATCGACAGCCTTGATGACTGCGGTTCATTTGCGTCAATGATGCTTGAGGTTCATAAGTGTCTTGGACTTAAGGATGTCAAGAAAGTGGCTGACTACGTGGGTGACTACATCTTCAATCACCAGGCGAGACTTGAGGACGGAACATTCTTCCGCAAGGAAATGATGCACCACTTCCACAATCAGACAATGTGGGCGGATGACCTTTACATGAGCGTGCCGTTCCTTACGAGATATTATCAGTTCACAGGCGACCAAAAGTATATTGACGATGCGGCAAATCAGTTCTTCGGCTTTAAGAAGCGTCTGTTCATGCCGGAAGAAAATATTATGTCCCACGTTTACGACTTCAAGTACGATACAAAGACAAATGTTCCGTGGGGACGCGGCAACGGCTGGGTTGTGTTCTCTATGACAGAGCTTCTTGAGGCGCTGCCTGAGGATCATCCGAAGAAAAATGACCTTATAGAATTCCTTAATACGCTATGCGAGGGTTATCTTGCGCTTCAGGACGATGAGGGAATGTGGCATCAGGTGCTTAATGACCTTGAATCATACCCCGAAACCTCATGCACATCAATGTTTATATATGCTTTCTCAAGAGGTGTGCGTTTTGGGTGGCTGAGAAATCCCGAAAAATACGTAAAGTCCATTTATAAGGCATGGGAGGCTATTTCAAAGACAAGCGTGGACTCAAACGGCAATGTATACGGAGTGTGCCGCGGCAGTGAGTTCTCCTTTATTCCTGATTATTATAAGTATGAGCTTGGCTGGCGCCTTAATGATACCCACGGCACAGGCATTGTAATGCTGGCGGGTATTGAGGTTATCAGACTTAACAAGTACCTTTCAGAATAAGGTTTAGTCATATTTAACAAAGAAAACCGACGAAAAAAATTTCGTCGGTTTTTTATCGTTAAATTAAACAAAAAAGCACTGATTTTTTTATGGACTTTTGAAGCGGTTTAATGCTAAAATAAATAATACTGTTTTAAATGTATTAAGGCTGAAAAATGATTTAATGTTGATTTTATACAAAACATCAAAAAAAATTAATAATTTTTGCAATTTATTCACAAAAACTATTGCAAAATTATATGAAATAAGCTATAATATATTTATCAGATTTTAATTTTTGTGCAAATTGCGGATAGGTGCCCTGTTTCCGATGATTTTCACCGAAAATTAAAACACAAACAGAAACTTTTCAGGGAGGGTCTACTATGGCTAAAGCTCAAAAGATTGTGCTTTCACCGGAGGAGAAAGCACAGGTAAAACAAAAAAGATGGGCGCAGATTAAAAGAGATAAGTGGATGTACTTATTGCTTTTGCCCGGATTTTTGTACTTTATAATCTTTAAAATTGTACCTATGTGGGGTATATTAATCGCTTTTAAAGATTATGGTGCAACAAGTAAATTTTTCGGCGATGCTTTCTTCAGAGATTGGGTCGGCTTCGGTAACTTTACATCATTCTTTATGGACTCAAGTTTCTTGCAGCTTCTCAGAAATACGCTTATAATCTCGGGAATGAATATCATATTCTACTTCCCGCTTCCTATTATTTTGGCGTTGCTTCTGAATGAAATGAAGGTGCAGTGGTACAAGAAGGTGGTTCAGACACTTGTTTATGTACCTCACTTTGTATCAATGGTTGTCATTGCATCTATCACATTCATGCTTGTTAAAACTCCGTCTTCGGCAACACAGAGCGGCGGCGCGCTTTATGAAATCATTAAAGCTCTTACAGGTAAAGAGATAAACGCGCTCGGCGGCGGCTGGGCGATTTACTGGGTGCTGCTTATCCAGAACATCTGGAAAGAGACAGGCTGGGGAACGATTATCTTCCTTGCGGCTCTTGCGGGTGTTGACGTGGAGCAGTATGAGGCGGCTATCGTGGATGGCGCAAACCGTTTCCAGCAGCTTATTTACATAACTTTGCCGGCAATCCTGGGCACGATTGTTACAATGTTTATTTTGCGTATGGGAAGTGTTCTTGACACAGGTTTTGAACAGATTATTCTTATGCAGAACACACTGAACAGAGAAAAATCCGAAACATTCGATACATACGTTTATCAGTATGGTAGAGTTGAGGGTAACTACGGTTATTCAACCGCAGTTGGTCTGTTTAAGTCAGTAATCAGTATTATATGTATCCAGACTGCTAACCGTCTTGCTAAGAAGGCCGGTCAGGACGGTCTATTCTAAGAGAGGAGGAAAGAAACATGATTAGTATAAAAAGAAGAAGTATCGGCGATATTATAGCTGACGTTGTAATTTATGCCTTGCTTACACTTATCGCTATTGTAATGGTAATACCTTTCATATACGTTATAGCTGCATCTTTCGCTCCTGAACGTGAAATCCAGACAAGACCTATTTTCTTTATTCCTGAGGACCCCACGCTTGACGCGTATAAGCAGGTATTTGATATGAACGGTATGGGTACGACAGTATTGCGTTCGCTGCTTATCTCAGTATGTGTAACAGTTGTTGGTACTATGATAAATCTGTTCTTTACAACAACAATGGCATACGGACTTTCAAGACAGAATCTTATCGGTAAGAAGCCGCTCCTGAACATGGTATTGTTTACAATGGTATTTGGCGGCGGTATGATTCCATTGTTCTTGGTTGTTAAGGGCTTGGGTCTGTACGATACATATGCAGCTCTTATCCTTCCAGGTTGTATCAGCGCGTATAACATGCTTATTGTAAGAAACTTCTTTATTGAGCTTCCGCGTGAGCTTGAAGAGGCGGCTTCAATCGACGGATGCAGTGATATTGGTATATTCGCGAAGATTGCGCTTCCGCTTTCACTGCCATGTCTTGCAACTTTCGGTTTGTTCTATGCAGTTGGTCACTGGAATAACTACTTCGGCGCTTTGCTGTATCTGAATGATACAAAGAAGTTCCCATTCCAGCTTGTTCTTAGAAACCTTGTAATGCAGACAGCAGAAACAAGTACAAGTTCGGATGAACTTCCGCCTGAGGATACACTGAAGATGGCTGTTATCGTTATCGGTACTGTTCCTATTCTTTGCGTATATCCGTTCCTGCAGAAGCACTTCGCTGCAGGCGTTATGGTCGGCGCTGTTAAGGGTTGATTTTGAAATTAGTGCGGTTGCGATTACCGCTTAATTTAGAGGAAATATTTCTTATAATAGAGGAAAAATTCTAAAAGTTTTTTAAGGAGGAATTAAAAAATGACACAAACATGGAAGAAGATTGCTACTGTTTCTATTGCAGCAGTAATGCTTACAGGTGCGCTTGCAGGCTGCGGAAGTCAGACAGTTTCAATCGACCGTGAAAATCCATCAATCAATGTTATGACAAAGGCCTTTCAGGCAGAATCAGCAGCAGGCGACAGCCCTGTTATGGAAGAACTTGAAAAGTTCCTTGGCACACAGCTTAATATGACATGGGCACCGTCAACAAGCTATGATGAAAAGGTTACAACAGCTATGGGTTCAGGTACATATCCTCATGCAATGCTTATTGGTACAAGAAGCTCAAGCGTTATTCAGGCTTCGAGAAATGATATTTTCTGGGATGTTACAGATAAGCTTCAGGATGCTGAAAAATTCCCGAATCTTGCTCAGACGAACCCAATGGTTAATCACAATATCTCAATTGACGGTAAGGTTTACGGTCTGTACCGTGCAAGAACAGTCGGCAGAGCCGGTGTTTCAATCAGAAAGGACTGGCTTGACAAGTTAGGTCTTGATATACCTAAGACGGTTGACGATTTGTATAACGTGCTTAAGGCATTCACAGAGCAGGATCCTGACGGCAACGGTCAGAACGATACATATGGCATGATTGTTACAGATTACCTTGATGGTCCTCTTAACAACCTTGCAATTTGGATGGGCGCTCCTAACGGATACGGTGTTGACGAAAACGGCGAGCTTACTCCTGCATTTATGACAGATGAATATATGGATGCTCTTAACTTCATGAGAAAGTGTTATGAAGAAGGTCTTATCAACGCAGATATGGCTACATATTCATCAGATAAATGGAACGAGCAGTTCCTTTCAGGTCAGGCAGGCGTTATTATTGACGTTGCAGACAGAGCGAGAAGACTTGCTCAGAATATTCAGGGTCTTAACCCCGACGCTGTTGTAGATGTATTTGGTTACGTTACAAAGGATGAGAATACTGAACCGAGAACACTTCCGACGACGGGTTATGACGGATACTATGTATTCCCGAAGGCTGCTGTTGCAACCGAGGAAGATCTTGACTTCGTTCTTGGCGTAATGGATAAGGCTAATGAGCAGGAGGCTCTTAACCTGATGAACTTCGGTATTGAAGGCAGAAACTATGAGCTTGATGCAGACGGCTATGTTGTTAAGAAGGAAGATGCCGGTCTTGTTAAGGAATATGCTGACCTTAACCAGTTCGCTACAGGTATTATCCCGACAGAGCGTAAGGTTAAGTACACAGCAGAGGTTGCTGAAAAGATTGACAAGGTTTACGAAGACAACGAACAGTATGCTGTAGCTAACCCTGCTGAACCATATGTATCAGCAACATATTCTAAGAAGGGTCCTCAGCTTGACGCTATCATGGCAGAAGCTAAGACAAAGTACATCGTTGGTCAGATTTCAGAAGATGAGTATAAGGCTGAAATTGAAAGATGGAAGAATATGGGCGGTGCTGATGTTATTAAGGAAATCAACGAGGCTTATAAGGCTGACGATACAATTCAGAAATAATAGTGAATTTTCTAAAAGAGCGCTTCGGCGCTCTTTTTTGCGTTTACCCGCATTTTACAAAAATATTTTCAAAAAACCACTGTTTTTTTATCTGTTTTTATTGTATAATAGTATATATTAGTATTTTACGTATAAAAGAAACGGAGATGAAGTCATGGCAGTAAATAAAGTTACACTTACGATTAATTCGCGTCAGTATACGGTTGTTGCTGAGGAGAGTGTGGAATATATTGAAAATTTATGCAATCATATTAATGAAAAAGTTGAAAATGTGCTTCGCGGCGGTCAGAATATAATGGGTGAAAGACCTGTCGTTCTGGCTGCGCTGAATATATGTGATGAATATTACAAGTCACTTGAAGCGGGGAGACTTTTACAGGAAAAGATAGGTTCTGTAAATGAAAAAAATCAGAAGCTCCAGCGTAAGGTGCATGAGCTTGGCAGAGAATTGGACGAAGCAAACAGCAATCAGATTTCTATAGATGAAACTGCCATGAAAGCGGAGGTTGCCGCGGCCAAAAATGAGCTTGATGACGCAAATAATCAGATTAAATTCCTTGAGGGTCATATCAAGGTTCTTGAAAACAAGATTAAAGAGCTCGAGAAAAGATATGACGATCGTGAAAAAGAAGTCTTGGACATGATTGAGAAAGGCTGATGAGTATGGAACTTTTGGCCCCTGCCGGAAGCAGCGCGGCGCTTTGTGCCGCCGTGCAGTCAGGCGCGGATGCTGTATACCTTGGCGGAAGTATGTTTGGTGCAAGACAAAGCGCGGAAAATTTTGCGCCCGATGATATGAAAAAATGGGTTGATTACTGCCATCTTTATGGTGTTGACGTACATGTTACGGTAAATACTCTCATAAAAGAAAAAGAAATGGCTTCCTTTCAGGAATATATAAAGGAGTTAAATGGTATTGGCATTGACGCGCTGATTGTTCAGGATATAGGCGCTGCGGAGATCATTAAGAACACTATTCCCGACATGACGCTCCACGCAAGCACACAGATGACGGTGACAAGTCTGGAGGGGGTGAAATACCTTGAGAACATGGGGTTTTCGAGAGTGGTATTGTCACGCGAGCTTTCTGAAAAGGAAATTGAACATATCTGTAAAAACGCAAAGGCAGAAATAGAAGTGTTTGTCCACGGCGCAATATGCATGTGCTATTCCGGACAATGTCTTATGTCCAGTATTCTGGGCGGTAGAAGCGGTAACCGAGGCAGATGCGCGCAGCCGTGCCGTCTGCCTTATGAACTGCTGGAAAAAGGAAAGACAGCAGGAAGCGGATATGTTTTAAGTCCGAAGGATATGGCGCTTATCAATGAATTGGGGACACTAAATGAAATTGGCGTTGCTTCCCTGAAAATTGAGGGACGATTAAAGCGCGCGGAATATGTTTCGGCAGTTGTAGGCGTTTACAGAAAGTATCTTGATATGTTCAAAACAGGCAAAGCACAGGTGGTTTCAAAACGTGATATACAGGAGCTTTTAGACGCATTTTCACGCACGGGCTTTACTGACGGATACTTCAAAGGTAACCTTGGTAAAAATATGATGAGTCATGACACTCCGGGTAACAGTTCTGAAAATAAATTTACTGACGAGGCTCGAAAAAGAGCTGCCGAAAATGCAAACATACGAAAAATACCTATAAGCATAATGGGGACACTAAAAAATAATTCGCCGCTGGAACTGACTTTTTACGACAGTGACGGCAATTATGCCTATACTTCGGGGACGCTGAAATCAGAAGCGGCGCGTCAAAAGGCAATGGATGAAAAACGCCTTCAAACGCAGCTTTTAAAGCTCGGAAACACACCCTTTGAATGTGAGGAAATCAGCCTATCAGTGGACGAGGAAATTACACTTCCGGTTAAGGAAATTAACAGCGTAAGACGTGACGCCGCCGATAAGCTTATGATTGAGAGACAGCAGCGCGAAAAGGGCAAAGTTACAGACTATGCATTGCCGAAATATAAACGCGGAAAATGCGGCGATATAATGCTGACTGCTGAGGTTTTGAGTGAGGAACAGCTAAAAGCCGCTATAGAAAAGAACGTTCAAAGAATATATGTTCCGTCCGCACTTATGGGGACACTAAACAAAGAGACACAAAAACACAATAAATTGATTGATATTGCTGCTCAAAAGGGGATTGAGATTATAACAAAGGCATCGGAAATTTTTTGTGAGGAAAAAATCACCACTGACGGCGTGCTTGTTTCATCGCCTGCCGCAGCGTATAAATATAATGATAAAAAGCTGTACGGCGACTTCAGGCTTAATGTTTATAATTCATTTGCGGCTCAGCATTTTGACTTCCTTGAAACGGTTACACTTTCACCTGAACTGAATTTGCATGAAATAGGTGAATTACTTGAAAATACCTCGGCAAATACTGAGATTATCGCATATGGGCACATACCGCTTATGATTATGAAAAACTGTCCGATAAAGGCTATGGGAAAATGCCAGAACGGCAAGAATATTTATAAGCTGCGTGACAGAAAGAAAGAAGAATTTCCAATCGTCTGCAATGGCGATTGCCATGGCTGCCGTGCAAAGCTGCTTAATTCAAAGCCGATATTCATGGCGGACAAGATGGCGGATTTAAAAAATTTGAAAATAAACAGTATCAGATTGATATTTACTGTTGAAAATTTTTCTCAATGTGGTAAAATAATAGATGTATATAAAAATGCTTTGCGCGGCGAAGTGATTGAAAATGACATGGCGGATAATTCATACACGCGCGGTCATTTTTACCGTGGAGTATTGTAAAGGAAAGGGATAGAATGACAGAATTTGTACTTGCGTCCGCGTCTCCGAGAAGAAAAGAGCTTCTGGAGAAAATGGGACTTCAATTCAGCATAGTAGTTTCGGATGCGGATGAAGGCTCCGTCACGCGTGATATACCTGTCGGTCTTTATGTGCAGGAGCTTGCGCTTTTGAAAGCGTCCGCAACGGCCAAGATGCTGATAAAAAATAAAAAGGCGATTATAATTGCCGCTGATACGATTGTGACACTTGACGGAAAAATACTCGGCAAGCCTGACGGAGCTGACGGTGCGGAAAAAATGCTGTCATCGCTTTCGGGACGTACGCATGAAGTGTACACAGGCTATTGCGTTATGCGTATGAGCGACGGAAAGACTGTATGCAGCAGCGTAAGGACAGAGGTAAAATTCAAGACGCTTACAGAACAGAAAATCCGCGCGTATATTAAGTCTGGCGAGCCTATGGACAAGGCTGGAGCCTATGGTATACAAGGACTGGGTTCAATGCTGATTGAAAAAATAGACGGGGATTACTTCAACGTGGTGGGACTTCCCGTAAGTGCGCTTGCGGATACTCTTGAAGAAGAATTTGAATTGGAGATTTTATAAAAGGAGAAAATGACATGGGGATTTTTTCAAAGGATATAGGAATTGACTTGGGAACTGCAAACACGCTTGTATATGTGCGCGGAAAGGGAATAGTTGTAAGAGAGCCGTCTGTTGTGGCTATAGATAAGTATGAGGGCAAGGTGCTTGCCGTGGGCAATGCCGCAAATGAGATGATTGGCAGAACGCCCGAAAATATTGTGGCAGTGCGCCCTATGAAGGACGGTGTTATAGCGGATTTTGATATTACGCAGGCTATGATAAGGTCCTTTATCAAGGAGGCAAATGTTAGCAGTGTCTTTAAGCCGAGAGTGGTGGTTTGTATACCGTCAGGTATAACGGAGGTCGAAAGACGCGCCGTTGAAGAAGCGGTTATAAGTGCGGGCGCAAAGGCGGTGGCTCTTATTGAGGAGCCTATGGCAGCTGCAATGGGCGCAGGACTCCCCGTAAACGAGGCTACGGGCAATATGGTTGTAGACATCGGCGGCGGCACAACAGAAGTTGCAGTTATATCTCTTGGCGGAATTGTTGCGTCAAAGTCAATCAAGATTGCGGGTAACGCGCTTGACAGCGCCATTATAAATTACTTAAAGAAGGAACACCATATCAATATCGGCGACAAGATGGCGGAGGAAATAAAGCTTTCAATCGCCTCAGCATATGAGGACGACGAGGAAGCAGTATATGAGGTAAGAGGACGCGATGTGTCCACGGGACTTCCCAAGACGGCGCAGATAAAGGAAAGTGAAATAAGAGAAGCCATCAGCGAGAATGTTGACGAAATGATTGAGGCTATAAAGCTGACACTTGAAAATACACCGCCAGAGCTTGCGGCGGACATTATGGAAAGAGGAATAACCCTTACCGGCGGCGGCGCGCTGATAAAGGGGCTGGACAAACTTATAACGGAGGTTACAAAGATACCTACTCATGTTGCCGAATACCCGCTTGATTGTGTTGTTATAGGCACAGGAAAGGCGCTGGATAACATAAAGGAACTGCTGGAAGCGGCAAAATAATCAGGAAAATCCCGCGATTGGGGGATACCCAAATCAGAAATGATTGTTAAGATTTTAAACGGAAGGTTTTGAAAAGATGTCATCATTTTTCAGAAAAAGAGGGGTGCAGGTGGCGGCAGTTGTGACCGCGGCTGTGCTTATATGCGCGGCAATAGCACATTTTGGCGGCGCAAATCCTGTATCCAAGGTGCTGCGTACGGTGTTTTCACCGTTTCAGAACGGCGTGGCATATATAACGAACAAGGTTAAGGATACAACGGATTTTATCCGTGAAATGAAAAGCTACAAGGACGAAAATGAAAAGCTTGTAAGCGAAATAAATGAACTAAAAAAACAGAATAAGGACGTAACAAATTATCGTGAGGAAAATGAGAGATTAAAGGAAATTCTTGAACTGAGCCAGAGTATGGAGCAATATTCCACTGTGGCGGCGTCCGTAATAGCATATTCCTCAAACAACTGGTATGATACCATACAGATAAGCAAGGGTTCTCTTGCGGGCGTTGCCGTGGGCAACGCGGTAATCACTCCTGACGGTGTTGTGGGCAAGGTGGTGGAAACAGGTCCGACATGGTCGATAGTTTCCACAATACTTAATCCCGATAACGCAATGGGCGTGAAGATTTCCAGAACGGGTGACGTTGCCGTTGTTGAGGGTGACGATGAACTTTATAGCCAAAGTTACTGCAAGATGACATTTATTGACAAGGGTTCAAACCTCATTGTGGGCGATTTGCTTGAAACCTCAGGCTCGGGCGGAGTATATCCCGCGGGACTTATGGTGGGAGCAATACGCGAGATAAATTCAGACGCTATGGGTAATCTGAATTATGCGACGGTAGAGCCGCTTGTGGATTTTGATAAGCTGTATGAAGTGTTAGTCATTAACGGAATATATTAATTGAATGGAGATATAAGGTGAGAAATTTTAAAATATTTCTTTGGATATTCATTATTTTCCTTATTCAGACGGTTATTCTTTCCGGAGTGCATGTCTTCGGGGCTGTGCCTTCTCTGGTTATGGCGTATGTGGTATGCGTTATGCTTTTGGAGAATGAATTCCGCAGCGCTGTTACAATCAGTATAATATGCGCCGTGGCAATGGGCGCACTCAGCGGGCGCGAATTTACAGGGACAGTATTGTTGTATGTGTACTGCTCAATAATTGTTTTTTCGTTGCGTAAAAAGCCGCGGTATGTCGGTAATTTGCCAAAGGCAATTGTCTGGACATTTCTGGCGTCGGGTGTAATGGAGATTGTGTACGATGTTTTAAGAACATTGTCAGTCAGCACGGATATGCTTCTTTATGACGCCCTGCCAACGGCTGTATTTAATGCGGTGCTGGCGCTTATAGTATATCCGATTCTGAAAGCGACAATGTATAGGGAAGAAAAGAAGAAAAAGCTTTTGATAGCTTAAGGAGAATGTATATAGATGCCAAACAGTAAAGCAAGATTTGTTATACTTAAGATAATAATAGCTCTTATGTTTGCGGCGGTTGCGTGGAAGCTTTTTGACCTTCAGATTATGAAGGGAGACCAGTATGCCGAGATTGCCAATAACCGTCTTACCACAAACATAGTGGAAAAGGCGCCCAGGGGCGAAATACTTGACAGATATGGTACACGTCTTGTGTCCAACAAGGTTGGTTATTCTGTTATTATGCAGAAAACCGACATGAAGGATGAGGAATTCAATGACGTGATAAATGAGCTTGTGGGAGTGCTGTACGCGAATAACTGCGAGTATTACGATGATTTGCCTATATCCTTTGCGCCATACGTCTTTCAGTTTGAGGATGAAAATGAAGACGGCAGCGTTGACGATGAGCGCGGCAAGTGGTTTGAAAATAACGAGAAAAACGGCGTGAATGAGGGTATGACCGCCGATGAAATTATGCAGGTTCTGAAGAAACGCTACAAGGTAAGTGAGGTATACAGCGAGGACGAGCAGCGTCGTATTGTGGGCATACGTCATGCGGCAGAGGCAAGCGGTATGTCGCAGACAACGTTATTCACCCTTGCGGATGATATTTCAGTTGAGGCTGTGACGCAGATTAAGGAGCGTCAGGATGAATTCAGGGGCATTGCCGTCATAAATGACTATGTTCGCCAGTATGATATGCCCGGACTTGCCACTCATATATTGGGAAGAACGGGCAAGATAAATGCCGAGGAATATGAGAGCAATAAGGATCTTGGCTACGGCTATAACGATATAATCGGTAAGCAGGGTCTTGAAAAATGGGGCGAGCAGTATCTGCGCGGCGTAGACGGAACGACGGGCACTACCAAGGAGGTAAACGGCAAGGAAATAACTGTACTTGACGATACCGAGCCTATTCCGGGCGACTACCTTGTGCTTACGCTTGACTCTGATTTACAGAGGGTTACCGAGGAGTCTCTTGCAAAGACCATTGAGAATATCCGCGCCTCCAGCGGAGTAAAGGCAAAGGATGGCGCAGACTGTAATGCCGGCGCGGCGGTGGTTATAGACGTAAAGACGGGTGATACACTTGCAATTGCGTCTCACCCTACCTACGATATGTCAAGATTTGACGAGGATTATAACACTCTTTTAGAAAATGATGCAAAGCCTATGTGGAACAGGGCAGTCAGCGGACTTTACAGCCCTGGTTCAACTTTCAAGCCTCTTACGGCAATTGCGGCGCTTGAAACGGGAAACCTGACCACGAACGAGATTATTGAGGACGAGGGCGTATATAAATATTATGCTGATTATCAGCCTACCTGCTGGATATGGAACGAATATCACATGACCCACGGAAAGCAGAATGTAACATTGGCGTTGGAGAATTCCTGCAACTTCTTCTTCTATGAGGTGGGTAGAAGAATGGGTATTGACACCCTCGGCAAATATGCCCAGAAATTCGGACTTGGTGAAAAGACAGGTATTGAGCTGAGTGAAGAAGCATCGGGTCATATGGCAAGTCCGGAATACAAGAAGCAGGTTGTATCAAACGTTACCAGTCAGGACTGGTACGGCGGTGATACGCTTCAGGCGGCAATCGGTCAGTCATACAGCCTGTTCACTCCCGTGCAGCTTGCAAATTATGCCGCAACTATCGCAAACGGCGGCACGAGATATAAGGTTAACCTTGTGAAAAGCGTGCGCTCGTCTGTTGACGGAAGTGTTGTCAAGGAGTTTTCGCCAGAGGTTGTGGAAAAAGTTGACATGGACGCGGACGTGCTTAATTCTGTTAAGCAGGGTATGAAGAAGGTTGTGGACGAAGGAAGCGCCGCTGAGGTATTTGCAAACTACGGCATACAGGTAGGCGGTAAGACAGGTACGGCGCAGGTGGGCGATGGCTCAAACAACGCAGTGTTTATCGCATACGCACCGTTTGACGACCCGCAGATTGCTGTCGCGGTAGTGCTTGAACACGGTGTGCGCGGTACTAATGCCGCGCAGGTTGCAAAGGATATATTTGACGAGTATTTCCATTTTAACGACCAACCACAAGGGACTTCTGAACCGACGGCGTCGCCGTCGCAGACAAATGGCGGATTATTGAGATAAAGGGATGAGGTGATTATATTGGAAAAGGAACTTATAAAGCTGAAGGGGACGATAGACGGCGTTAAGATTTATCTTGACGCGGACAGCCCGGTTACCGATATAATCAATTCCCTGTACGAGAAGCTGCGGCAGTTCCGCAAATTTTTCGGTGATGGACACTGTAATATTTATTTTGTGGGACGTGAGCTGACTGCAAGCGATAAAATGCGCCTTGAAGCGGTTTCGAGCGCAATGCTCCCCGAAAGCACCGTCAATTACGGCGAAAGAAAAAAAGTACGCGATGAAAATTATATAGAAAAGACGATTGAA
>JBJEIU010000180.1:0-2739 GCA_051877355.1 Hominilimicola sp. | reverse complement strand
CAGATCCGGCAAAAACGCGTTTAAACACATCTGAATAAGCGTTACAAATGCCGCGATAATTACTATATACGCCGCTATTCTTACTTTATCAGGAATAATTTTTCTTAAAAGCGAAATCAGGAAATTCGAGCAGATTAAAACAGCGGTTGCCGAAAGACCCATTCCCAAGCCGTTCTGAAGGCTGGTAGTAACAGCAAGTGTCGGACACATTCCGAGAAGCTGTACAAATGTGGGATTTTCCTTAATCAGTCCGTTTAAAAACACCGATGCAGCCGTTTTATTATCCTTTGCCATTACTCATTACCTCCTTCAAGTAAAAATTCCGCCGCGCGTAAAGCGATATTTACGCCCTGTGTAACACCGTTTGATGTTTTGGTAGCGCCGGAAATTGCCTGAATTTCCGTATCTGTCGCGGTACTTTTTGAAACTCCAATCTCACCGTTCTTGTCCTTATACTGGTCACGGAAGCTTTCCTCCGCCGCCTTTGCACCAAGTCCCGGTGTTTCATTCATTGCGATTATGTCAATGCCTGTAACCTTCAGGTCACTTCCAACACCGGTAACCGTCTGAATTCCCACATCATAGCCTGTGGTTTCAGTTATAATACATGCGCCTATAACGTTTCCGTCAGCGTCAACAGCGGTATAAGCCTTATTTATCTCGCCGCCGTCTGATAAGGCTCTGATTTCATCTGAGATTTCAGCCTCGATAAACTTCGCCGCATCAGGCATTACCGCCATCATTGCGTTCTGCTCCTTTTCAAGGCTGTTTTTTTCAATCAGCGGCGCGGTCTTACCGTTCACAAAAGCAAGCAAAGCCGCAGCAATAGCTGTAATCAGAAACAAAATCACACCTATTTTTATGATTTCTCCTACATTGATTTTATTTTCCAATTTTTGCACCTCCCATATTGCCGAAGGATTTTGGAACTGTAAAACGTTCAATCAATGGTGATGCAAGATTCATTAGCAAAATTGAGAAGGACACTCCCTCAGGATAACCTCCGAAACGTCTTATCAAAAATGTCAGCACACCGCAGCCTATACCGAAAATAATCATGCCCTTTGAGGTTGTTGGTGTAGTTGTGTAATCCGTTGCCATGAAAAATGCGCCCAGAAGCAAACCGCCTGTCAAAAGCTGATATGCTAAATATTGAGCATCCATAGCGTTCTTTCCGAAGAAAAACGTAAGCAGCGCAAAGGATAACAGATATGCGGCAGGTATTTTAATGCTCACTACGCGCTTTATCAAAAGATATGCAAAGCCAATAATAAGCGCTATTGCGGACACCTCACCTATTGTTCCCGACTTAAAGCCTAAAAAGCACTGCATAGGCGTCGGTAAAGAGCCACCGATTCCGTCCTTCATGATTGCAAGAGGTGTAGCCGAAGATACCGCATCAGCAAGCGGCTCATGGAATGTGGTCATCGCGCCTGTCCATGCGATAAGCATAAAGCATCTTGCCGCAAGCGCAGGGTTTACAAAATTTTTGCCCAAGCCGCCGAACATCTGCTTGACTATTATAATAGCAAAGGCAGAGCCTATAACTACCATCCACAGAGGAATTCTCGGCGGCATATTAAGCGCGATTAAAAGACCTGTTACCACCGCGCTCAAATCACCTGTTGTATTTCTCTTTTTTGTTATCTTATTAAACACCCATTCCGACATGGTCGCAGACGCAACAGCAACAGCTATAACCAATGCGGCATAAAAGCCGAAGAAGAATACGCCCAACACCGCCGCAGGCGCAAGGGCAATTATAACATCCAGCATAATCTTTGTTATCGTGGTGCTTGTATGTAAATGCGGCGAGGATGACATTATAAATTTATTTTCCATTTAGTATACTCTCCTCACGTTTCTTTTTCATAACCTCAGGCTTTATCATTCTGATATGCTGAAGAAGATTTTTATTCGCGGGACAGATATATGAGCAAAGCCCGCATTCTATACATTCAAGAACATTATATTTTTCCGCCGTTTCCGTATCGCCCTTTTTTGCCGCCTCGGCAAGCTTCAAAGGCATCAGCTGCATCGGGCAATGCTCAACGCATTTTCCGCAGCGTATGCACGGAGCATCGGCATCATATGTTTTTTCTGCCTTTACAATCGACAAAACAGACGAGGTGGTTTTGGTTACGGGATAATCAATATTATACTGCGTAATACCCATCATAGGCCCTCCGGAAATAACCTTTTGCGGCTGCTCCTTAAATCCGCCTGCCTGCTCGATTAAAAACGAAACCGGAACACCTGTGCGCACTCTGAAATTTGACGGCTTATTAACCGCGTCACCCGACACTGTAACATTCTTTTCAATCGCAGGCATGCCTGTCTTAAATGCGTTGGCAATAGCCACAGCCGTGGCAATGTTAATCACAACAACGCCTGCATCTGCCGGAATCTTTCCTGCCGGCACATTCCGTTTCGTTACAGCCTTTATAAGCTGTTTTTCCGCACCTTGCGGATACTTTGTCTTAAGCGCGATAATATGTATATGACTGTTAAATTCACTTGAATTTTTAAGCGATTCAATACCGTTTTTCTTGTTCATCTCAACTCCGATGTGACCGTCACTAAGACCCAGAACCTTCATGGCCACTTTCAGTCCATATATAATATCATCAGCATTTTCAAGCATATATCTATGGTCAGCGGTGATATACGGCTCACACTCCGCACCGTTTACGATAACGTAATCCACCTTCGTTTTCGGACTAAGCTTAATATGAGTCG
>JBJEIU010000179.1:0-12632 GCA_051877355.1 Hominilimicola sp. | reverse complement strand
CAGAACGAGGTAAGATGCATTAAGGTTCCCGACAGTATAAACGAGCTGATGGACGATATTCTGTGCAGGCTGAGAAAAAAGGGGATACATATTTCCGACCGTAAATACTTTAATTTCGCGCCGATTGTTCAGGCGGCGGCATATATAAACGGACATAGTTCGGTATTGCCGGAGGATTTGACAATTCTCAAAAACTATTTCTGGACAGCGCCGCAGGAAATTGAAACAATATCCGAGGTGCTGACGGAGGTATGCAATAACCCGATAAAGTCAAAGCTGACGGATATTCTCACAATGGCGGACGAGGCGGCTGATGATTATAAGGCGAATATGGATAATAAGCGAGCGTTTGGTAAGGTCAAGAACGAGCTGTTAAAGCTGTACACCGATTTACAAACCATGCTTGAACAGTGTACCTCAGATGATGACCGCGCCTCCGTGAATGACACCTGCGCCCAGCTCGAAAAGCTGAGTAAGGGAATATACGAGACGAAGGGATATACGGTCATACCTCTCAGGGAGGCATACGAACAGCAAATATAAATCGGGGTGAAGCGTATGGATTTATCATATTATGATAATCAGACAAGCACAGTGGTATTTCCGCTGTTATTGGATTTGTATAAGCAATGCTGTGAGCAAAGAGCTATGCTGAAAACTGAGTATAACAGAAAACGCAGTGCGGCGCTGCTTTGTCAGCTAAAGGAAACAAACCGTAACAGCGTTGAACTATATAAAAGAATTTTAAAATTATATAATGAAAAGGAGAAAAAGATATGTTAAACAGTGTAATTTTAATTGGCAGATTAACAAGAGAACCAGAGCTTAGAACCGCAGGCAACGGCAGCGACAGCCTGAGCGTAGCAAAGTTTACGCTTGCGGTTGACCGTCCCGTATACGGCGACAAGGAGAAGCAGACTGATTTTATACCCATTACGGCGTGGAGAAGTACGGCGGAATTTGTAGGACGCAACTTCCACAAGGGTAAGCAGGTATATGTATCCGGCAGACTTCAGACAACTTCTTGGGAAAAGGACGGACAGAAGCATTACGGCTTTGAAGTAAGCGCGAATGAGGTCGGTTTTGCCGACGCGGTTAAGAAGCAGGAAAGTGGACAGGCAGCGCAGGGCGCGCCGAACGGTTATCCGAATAACGGCGCTCAGTATCAGCAGGGCGGTTATCCCGATATGTCCGGCGGTTTCCCACAGATGGCAAGCGATGGTTCAATGGGTGATTTTATGCCGGGCGGCTTTGATCCGTTTGATAATGTGCCTAACGACAATTTGCCGATGTAAAAAGAAAAAGTAGAATACACAGCGTACAAGGAGAGAGCAATCTCTCCTTGTGCTTTTGTAAAGGAGAAAAACATGAACAAAAAAATTAAGGTAGTATGCGGATTGATTTATGATGATGAGTTTCATGCCAGAACAGGCGGAAATAGATTTTATCATCTGAACGGCGAAATTGAAACTATTTCTGATGGTAAGCAGGTGTATATATGCACAAGGCAGAATCAGCAAACGGGTAAATTTGAGGATGCAATCGAGCTTGTGAGTAATTTACCGAAGTGTGTTCAGAAATATATTGAACGCTATACACAAACGGTAACTAATCGCGACTCGGTGCAATATATCGGTTCTCATACTGCTGAGCTTATGTAAAATCAGCGGAACGGAGTGATGGTTTATGAACGAATTACAGAAGAAGTTATATCAAAAGGCACAGGAAGAACATCAAAACTTTATTAAGGAGCTTCAGCAGTCCACAGCGGAAGAAGTGATTGCACGGGCGTATGAGCTTGTGATGCGTGAAAACTTCTTAATAATTTTTGAAAACGAGAATCTGACCGATACGGAAGTGAAGAAATTGCTGGAGCTTGAACATCCGCTTGCAGAGTGCTATGAGGAGTGGCTGGGCAACGACTACTCGTATATGGATATGCTCAGAGATACTATTTCGGATTTGGTAGAGGATTTATGCGAAGGAGAATAAATATGAATTACGGAAAAAAAAATGAATTTATAGCGCTGGTAATATCTCAAACACAGCCTGTCGGATTTTCGGACAATGTACTTAAATCCACGCGTCTGGAGCGTGAGATGTTCCGCGAAATGTATAACAAGACGCCGGAGCTTGCCGAGCTTGAAAAGCTGGGCAGACAGACGCTACCCACATTCAAGCAGCTTATAAACGACGTGTTTCAGGCATTTTATGCGATTGCTCCTAAAATGCTTGATGATGAGGCTTTAAGTCAGACTGCAAGAAGGATTAACAAATCCATCATAGCCAATCTTCTCACACAGAAAGAGTACGCAGAGCGTAAGGCTGTATGCGAAGGCTGCGAGCTTCCAGCAATGGAGGCGGCGATTGTGTTTATACGGGAGATTACTCCAAGACTTGCACAAATCGTAAAAGAGATTTCAGGCGGCAGCGATAGGATAGGCGTTCTGGAGAATATGACGTATCAATGCGGCGAGCTTTGCGATAAGCTGAAGCAAGAGCTGAAAAAGCCTTCTCCCGATGAGAAGGCAGCTATAAAGCTTGCGAATAAGCTTAAAAGCAAGAACGAACAGCTTGTATATCTTGAAAAAATGGCAGACAGAGCCGTGAATACGCAAAAAAAGAAAATAAATGCGGATGTTTCATCGGCGCTCGCAAAGGCTGTGGAACGCGCGGAGGGTGTTAAATATGTTCTCGTTAGCTGGGGAAACAATGACGGCAATATGACGAAAACAGAGTTCAACACCGGATTGCTCGACAGGGTATCGAAGTCTGAGAAGCTGACGTATGTTGCCAAATTCTTAGGCAAGTACAAGGAACTTTATTCTGCGCATCATAAAAACGGCTACGTTTACGGACGCGGTGAAAAGTATGATATTACGACGGGCAGCAATATTTCAAAGGCTTTAACGTCTGAAATGTCAATGCTGTCAGAGCCGGAACTTATTCCTGTTTTTATGCGAAAGTATCAGAATAAAAAGCTGAAGCAGTACAGAAGACGCGAGAGTATTTCAAAGGGCAAGGGCGATATTATCGTCTGCCTTGACGAGTCAAGCTCCACCTACGGCGAAAATCAGGCGTGGGGTATGGCTATCGCAATGACGCTTTTGCAGATATGCAGAGATAACAAGCGCGACTTTGCTCTAATACATTTTTCTGGCGATACGAAAACAGACCTGTTTTTGAAGGACGATAAAGACATCCGCGAGCGTATGCTCAAAGCCTCAGAGACATTTTTGAGCGGCGGTACGAATTTTGAAAAACCGCTTAATGAGGCAATAGGTATCATTGAGAGCGGAAATCTTAAAAAGGCTGATATTGTCTTTATAACGGACGGAGCTTGCAACATATCTGAAGAATTTGAGAAAAGTTTTAAGGAAACGCAATCAAGGCATAAGTTTACCGTAACAGGTATATTGCTTGACGAGGGCTTGAATTTTGACTTTTCGCTCAAAAAATTCTGTAAGAAGATTTACCGGACAAGCGAGCTGTGTAAGGACGATATAGCAGCGGATATTATCAATAACAAGGATTAAACAGTGGAAACGAGGTATAAATATGAAAAAAATATGGGCGAGAATCGGTATGACAGCGGAAGTAAGCGATGAGGAATACAAAAAGATTAAAGAGCTGACAAACAGCAAAAAAGATGGTGATTTAGCTAAAGGTCAGCTTTTTATATCAAAGATATTTCGAGAAAAAGGTTGTCCGTGCGGTAACAGTTATATGCCGGACAATTCCTGCTGCGAAGAAAACCCGAATGTTTATGAGTTTGAATTTGATATTTAAAGAGTAGTTCCTGCCGCCAATGCAATATTATTTGCATTGGCGGTGGTAAAGGTTAGTTAGGAGATGAAAATATTATGCATAATATAGAGTCTATACGAACACAAGTTCTTGGCGTAGACGCGTATGTAGTAGCTGAAAACACTTGTGAAATCAGACTGATAAACGGCGAAGTTATTACAGTTGAAACGAATGTGGAAATCAGTGAAATCAAATGGGATTATATAATAAATGGTTATAAGTTTAATAATTTATTTTATGCCCGCGATTATCTGCATACGTTAATCTACGAAAAGATGTCGGGAATAAGACACATTTATCATCGTAAAGGTGATGCGCCGCAGTTATGCGGATATGGAAAAGCTTGTAGAAGCAAGGGTAAATGCGATACGGCGTTGTGTACAGATTGCCCCGTTGCCGAACAGTTTTTTGCAGAACGTGATAGCGTTAAGCTTGAATATGTAATTAAATAAGGAAGGATAAAAAGCATGGAAGATAAAATATATAATTATACGCTCGAACCCGCTAAAGCAGACGACGAGGAGTATATTTATACAAGCTCTGCCGGCGCGGAACGCGGCTATATAGGACGTTTGCGCGGTGACTTCGGAAGAAACGGTACAGAGTTTTTGTCTACTTGGGAAAACGGAAGTGATGAATTGAATACAGTTGAATTTCGTGTAGAATTTGATGATGTTCTGCGTTATCTCAAAGAGAGGTCGGATACGCCTATTCTGAAAGACCATCGTACTATGCAGCATATATGCGGACTTCACAGCGGATATAAGCTGACGGACAAGTTCGCGGATATACATCTTTTCAAAATAGCTACTGAAAAATATACATACTACATACGCTGTTTCTACGGAGTAGGCGATTATAATTTCTATATTTTCGCTTATAACAATGAAAATCTTAGAAAGTATAAGGATATTAAGCTTGTTGAAAAGTATAGCAATGTGCTTGATAAAGAAAAATTCTTTAAGACTGACAGTGGTTTTACACAGGTATATTATAACCCAGACGCTACGGCAGGCGGACAGCTTGTATATAATGAGCTTTCATATGAACTCATACGGGAAGCATATTCCGGTTATATAAATGTAGAAGGTTTTTTTGACTGCCTGGGGAGCGCTTGCGAGCAAACACTTGTAGACATTGGAACAGAGGATTTTCACCACAGCTTTATGAATTTTGTAAATGATGAATCAGAGTTTGAGGGCTGTGTGGAGAATACTATGGATTTCCTGCGGGAGGCTGCATATAGAGATTTGTATTCCTATTCGGTTGATGATAACAATGTTTTGACCGTTTGGGAAGGCAATACAACCTTGTGCACTATATCTGATGTGAGCGAGGAAACAGCGGAGGATATGTTTAAAGAAATCGTTTTTGAATTGCGCGGCATAAGTTTTGATGATTAAATTATACAAGGAGGAAAAAGTTATGTTTTATAAGGTATTATTTATATTAACAATAATCAATTTTGTAAGGGAAATAAACAGATATTTCAAAGAGTATAAGGCGGTTCAGGCAAAAATGGACAATACGGCGGCGCAGACAGATGTGCCTATCGAATTGTATATCAAGGTGGGTTTATCGGCATTGTTTCATATTATGGTGCTGGCACTTTGTGCTATGCCGAGATTGCTTTGGTGGTAAGATTATACGAAGAACAACGGTACAGCAGGCTTTAGGGCTTGCTGTGCTGTTTTTTATATTTCATTATTCCCAGCCATCGGTAGTTAGCCTGTCGGCAAGCTGTTTGAGCTTATTTTGCTTTTCTATATAATTCGGCTTATATTTTTCGACAAGTTTCCAGAACCGTTTACCGTGATTTTTCTCTTTAATATGCGCCAGCTCGTGAACTATTACATAATCTATAACCTCCGGCTCAGCCATCACAAGCCGCCATGAGAAATTTATGTTATTTCTGCCGCTGCACGAACCCCAACGTGTTTTTGCCGAAGTTATGCCGATTTTATTAGCATACAAATTCATAATCTGCTCTTTGCGATGTACCATATCAGGCAGGATTTTTTGTGCCGATGCCTTATAAAAGCTTCCGAGAACGGTGTAAATATCCGTATTTTTGTTTATATATATCCTTTCGCCGTCAAAATAAGATTGACCGTCCGACGCAGTGATTTCATACGCCTTGCCGAGAAACAGTGCCTTAGAGCCGAATACAAGCGGCGTCTTTTCACGCGTTGCTATGCGTTCCAAATGCTTGTTTATCCATTTTTCTTTGGATTGCACAAAATCCCGTATAACAGCGTCTTTTACGGAATAGTCGCACCGAACCTCTATTTTTCCGTCGGACTTAATTTGTATTGCGAGCGTTTTTCTTCGCGAACGCTTAATTTCATATTCTATCATTATAGATTTTCCTTATCAAATAAACTACATTTAAGCTCAATAATCAAATCAAACGAGATTTTTACACCGTCCGTCATTATGAGTTTTCTTTCATACTCGTCAATTTTTTCACGCTGTCGGTAACGGTCTGATACGCGCCGCCGTTCTTTTTCTCATCCGGCTTGAAATATGTAATGCAAACGGTAGGACGCGAATAAAGGTTATCGGCAATTATATTCAGCTTTTCATTCAAAACTGTCTTTTGGCTTTCATCAAGCTCAATTCTGTTTTCTGTGATACGCGCCGTTTCGTCAACGGCTTCATCATAGCCATTTAACGCCGCAAACGCTGAAAATTGCGCTGCGCGGTCAGCTATCGGCATGTGCTTATGGGTTTTTGAAACGTGATGGGGGAGATTTATAATATCGTCATACTTACCGTTCATTTGCTTCAACCTCGTTAAGTCCATATTTTGTATAAAACGCCGCAATATCCTCATCGTTTCTTACAAGCTCCGCATACGCGAGTTTACCGCTTTTCATGTCAAAAAAGCCTATGGTCTTTTCACCCGTGCAGATACTTGACTCTATTTTTATATCCTCCAGAGTAAAGCCGTCGGGAATTTTTATTGCTTTCTTTTTACCAAATATACTCATATTCACCTCATTATTACGCCTTATGTCCGCCGATTTGTTTGTTGCGGTCAATCGTGGTCGCGCCTTCCTCAAGGTTCATACCCTTGACAACCGCATTTTTACCAAACTTCTTTTTTATATCAAGTATAGTTTTCTGAATATTTTTCTCGTCATTTCGCGCCTTTTCCTCTGCCTGACGCTCACGCTGTAATTCTTCATAATCTGTAAACAAGTCAAGCTGTTCAAAGCTTTTCTTCTTTACGGAAGCTTCCTCCACAACGTGGTTTGCGACAAGATTTACGCGCCGTATAAGCAGATTTTTATTTACAATCCTGTCGTATAGCTCCATAACAGCGTTTGTTATCAGCTTAGTAGACGACGTCTGAGAGCCTATATTCTCTGTTCCGTGCGCGTGCTTAGGAATTTTCCGCCCGTAATGGTCTGTGGTGACGGCGCCTTTATAGAGTTTCCGAATTTCGGGGTTGGTAAGGTTTTCAACGTCATAGCCGACTGTGAGAACCATCTGGTCTGTGACAAGTCCCTTATCAACCAAGTCAAGCGCGAGCAAGTCCGCCATTTCACGCACGATAAGCCGCGCCTTGTCAAAATCATACGGACAGTGCAGCACCTGTCCTGAGCCGACACTGTGATTTTCGGGCTTATATGCCTTAACATCCGCCATAGTACAAGGCTCCCAGCCCCACGCGTGGTCTATCAGAAGCTCAGCGTTTATGCCGAACATTTTATACAATAAATCCTCATTGTAATAATCGGTTTTCTTTCCGATAGAACAGCGGGCAATATCGCCCATAGTGAGCAAGCCGACCTGCTCCAGCTTTTTTGAATACCCTCTGCCGACGCGCCAGAAATCGGTCAGCGGACGGTGATTCCACAAAAGACGGCGGTATGACATTTCATCAAGCTCCGCAATCCGCACGCCGTCCTTGTCAGCTTCGATATGCTTTGCGACAATGTCCATAGCGATTTTCGCAAGATACATATTTGTGCCGATACCGGCCGTAGCGGTTATACCTGTTGCTTTAAGCACGTCCCGTATCATTTTCATAGCAAGCTCACGGGCTGTCAGCTTGTAGGTGTTAAGATAACCTGTAACATCAATAAATACCTCGTCTATTGAATATACGAGTATATCCTCCGGCGCAATATATTTTAGATAAATGTTATATATTTTTGTGCTGTATTCCATATAAAGCGCCATTCTCGGCGGCGCGGCTATGTAGTCAACGGACAATTCGGGCGAACGCTTTAATTCTGTATCGTTGTATGATGAGCCTGTAAATTCACGGTTCGGCGCGTTAAGTATGCGTTTGGCGTTTGCCGCCTTAACCTTCTGCACAACTTCAAAAAGTCTTGCCCGTCCTCCAATGCCGTATGCTTTGAGTGACGGCGATACGGCAAGACAAATTGTTTTCTCGGTTCGGCTTGCGTCGGCGACAACAAGGTTAGTCGTAAGCGGATCAAGCCCGCGTTCGCGACATTCCACCGAGGCGTAAAACGATTTTAAGTCAATACAAATATATTTTCGTTCTACCATATCCGTTGCCCCCTTTTCCGCTTATATTTTAATTATACACAAATTCGAGAGTTAAATCAATATTTAAGCGTATTTTGGAATATTATTGATAATTGCGAAAAAAAATTTAAAAAAATTTAGAAAAACCTCTTGCAAAATTACAATAAATGGTATATAATATTTCCATAAAATGGTTGATAGTTAAAATGGTTTGAGTTAAAACGGTTATGAGAATTCTATCCTTGGGGATAGTGCGCCCATAGCCATTTTTTATTAGGAAAAACAATTTAATATAAGTAAACAAAATGCGTTTGGAATAGTGTCCGGACGCATTTTTTGTTAAAAATCAAATTTATTTAAGGAGGACAAAACAATGAAGGACACAAAATTAACGGAGAAGCAAAGACAATTTGCGGCGGAGCATCACGATGTTGTGGAAAAGTATCTGAGGGCGAGACGCCTTCCGGTTGACGAATTCTACGGTGTGGTGATAGAGAGATTTCTGAAGGCGGTAAAGCAGTACGATGAACGCGAGGATTTACAGCAGTATGAGTTTTCTACTATTGCGAACAATGCCATGCGTTCGGCAATCAGCAATCATTTTGCAAAGAAAAAACGCAGAAACGATAAGGTAAAAATACTTAGCTTGGATTACCGTTACGGTGACAGTAACCTGACATTCGGCGATAAGCTTGCCGATGAAAAGGTTGACGTATGCAAAACGGTATGCGAGAAGCTCAGCCAGCCAACCACACGGTTACGGCTTTTACATAAAAAAGTCTATAATCGCGCGATGATGTGCGATGATGTAAGGGAGGCGGCGTGAGTTATAAGTATCAATCAACGTAAAAAAGTAAACAAACGGGAAGAAAGCATTTATTAAACGATTGTGTTTGATAGATGTTTTTGTATTTTAAGGACAAAAATTTTAATTTTATAAGGAGGAAAAAATTATGAGTACAGAAAACGAGAAGAACATGGAGCAGATGTTGACGGGTGAAATTGACTTGGGTGACGAACTTAAGGAGATAGAAATGGATTTTGATCCGTTTGCGGATTTGAACGATAATCCGGCGGATAATGCTGCCGGTAATTTGGAGAATATCGAACCTGCGGCAGAAAAGACGACTCCCGTTTCAGAAGCGGCGGATACAAAGTCCACTGAAGAAACCATTGCTGAGGCTGCAACGGCGGCGGAGGCTAAAACAAAGGAAACAAATACAGAAAAGGCGGCGAATAATAATGAAAATACATCAGATGAACAGAAAGCAGCAGTTAAAGGCGGCGAACAGAACGATTTCAATCCGTTTGAAGCTGAAATTGACAGAGCTGAAACCAAGCAGGCTGAGGAAACCAAGACAGGTTTGTTGAACAAGCCCCCTGTTTTCGAGTATGCCGGCGCGTCGGAGGAGATAGAGGATTTATCCAAGACCTTTGAGGATATTCGCGTAGCGAAAGCGGAGGACTTTCCTGAGCTTGAGGATGCTAAGCGTGTATCGTGGAAGATGAACTACTGCGGCATTGTAAAGAATATCGCACGACCGGAAAAGACCACTATCGCCGAGCAGAAGAAGCTGATAGAGGAGTCAAAGGATTTTGCGACCGCCATTAAACGTAAGAAGGGCGAGTTTGTATGCAAGGTCATTCCCACGGTTACGGCGCAGAAAAAAGGACAAATGCCTGTGTACAAGGGTATATTTCTTGATGAGGATAGCGCCCTGAAAAGCGATAAGGCTATCGCATATATTCCGTCAGAGGACGGGAATATGTACGAAATCAGAAATAACACCATCGGCACATTCAGAGCGAAAGCCGAGAGAATAAAAGGTCTGACAAGAGTTAAAGCCGGATTTACTCCGGCTTTGCCTCTTTTTCCTTACAATATGCTATGTGAAATAATCGCATTTTTCCGCTATTTTGCGGACAGAAAAAATGTATGTGAAGCTCTTGTAAACGTGTATTGGGACAATGAAAACGGCGAGTATGTCGTTAAAGTCCCGAAGCAGAAGGCAGGCTCGGCATCGGTTGATACAATTTTGCCGGACACCAATGATGACTTGATACACGTTATGGATATTCACTCGCATAACTTTATGAAGGCATTTTTTTCACAAACAGACGATAACGACGAAAAAGCGACGCGGCTCTATACGGTTATAGGACGGCTTGACAAGTTGTTTCCCGATATATCAACCCGTATTTCCGTAGGCGGTAAGTTTGTGGACATACATCCGTCGGATATTTTTGAATACCCGTTTGATGACTTTCCGAACGAATGGCTGGATAACGTAACGGAATACAGAGCCGGAGGTGATTTGAAATGAAGATTTATAAGAATGACGCATTTAAAATCATACTTATCGGTGCGGGCGGCACAGGCGGATATATAGCTCCGCATCTATATCGTATCGCATATGCTTCCGGACGTGATGTTCGTATAATTATAGCGGATGGTGATATTGTCGAGGAGAAGAACCTGATACGTCAGAATTTCGCGCATTGCGATATAGGCAGAAATAAAGCGCAGGTTTTGGCTGAAAGATATTCGCAGACCTTTGGTATTCGCGCGGAGTATATCCCAGATTTTATTGAGGATGCAAATACTCTTGAAAAGCTTGTATATGAAGGCAGCAAATACGGCTATACGAGTAGACGCGTTGTGCTTATCGGCGCAGTTGACAATAACCGTTCCCGTCAGCTTTGTAACGAGGTATTTAATAAAACAAGAAACCTCATATACATTGACTCCGGCAACGGTGAATATACGGGGCAGGTAGTGTGCGGACTTCGTGAAAGCGGACGTACAACGCGAAAAAGTATCGCGGGAATGTATCCCGATATTCTGGAGGGCGACGAGAAGTTTCCGACAGAGCTTTCGTGTGCGGAACGCAGCGTATCGGCTCCGCAGAGCATAGCGGCGAATCTGTTCGCGTCAACGATTGTTACGTCGATTTTGTATCATCTGCTTGTATGCGGCAAGCTGACTGTAAGGAAAACAACCTTTTCCTCGCAGTCTATGAATACTAAGTCATTGCTGGCAAAGAGAGGTTAGACGTATGGAAAAGCATTATGTATTGGAGCGTTTTGCGCTTGCTAAAAGCAGTATAATGTCCGTTCTGGAGGTTATGCAGACAAAGCGGAAATCCATAGAGAAAAATAAGCAGAACAATAATATACAAAGAGCAAGAGAACAGTACAAAGAGCTTGAAGAAGCAAGGGATAAGCTGATGAACGGTATTCTCAGCTTAAAGCTTTTGTTTTGTGAAGCGGATATGCCGGATTGCAGCGCGTATTCGGATAAACTGTATGACGCGGTAAGCAAATTTAATCTACTTGCGCCTGATTATACGAAGTTTATACAGGCGTTCAAGCCGGTTATAAGCAGAATACCTGATAACGAAACGACAAACGCGGCTATTATCGGCAGACTGATGAACAATGTCAGGACGGGGTATTATCCTACGGATATTGAACACGTCAGGCAGATAAAAAGCGGTATTGTTTTTCCGGAGGGTAAACGAATAAACGCGTTCGATCCCTGCTGTGGCTGCGGTACTGCGCTGCGAACACTTACAAGCGGAGTTATGGCGGACACTTACGGCATTGAGATTGATGAAATGCGCGGAGAGGAAGCCGAGCAAAATCTTGACAGAGTGGGCTTCGGCAGCTTTTTTCATTCGCATATCAGCCACGAGGCTTTTCATATTATGTTCCTCAACCCGCCGTATCTTTCTGTGATGAAGGAAGGCGGAGGCAACTCGCGTTTGGAAAAACGGTTTTTAGTAGATAGTATGTGCCATCTTATGCAGGGCGGTTTGCTTATATATGTAGTTCCGTATTATCGTCTTACAGTTGATATTTGCAGGATTTTAGCCGATAATTTTGAAGATATACGCATTTTTCGCTTCCTTGACGGAGAATTCAGAAAATTCAAGCAAGTGGCGGTTATGGGAATAAAAAAGAAAAAGGAGGACGGGAGCGAGTACGCTCAAAAGCTTACAAGGCTTGCGTCCGACATAGATAATATTCCTCCCGTAACCTCAATTCCGGCTGAACATTACGTTATCCCTGCACAGGAAAAGAAAGTGGATATTTTCAAAGGCGCCGTGTTTAACCTTGGCGAACTGGAACGGCAGCTTGCAGAATCGAAGTCAATGGATTTCCTTTTTGAGAAAAGCAGTCTGGACGAGCGTAAGAAGCGCCCGCTTCTGCCGCTCAGTATCGGTCAGGTTGGCTTAATCGGTGGTAGCGGTCTTATAAACGGATATATTGACTGTGAAAATCCGCATATTTTGAAGGGACGTATAATAAAGGAAACA
>JBJEIU010000178.1:0-2784 GCA_051877355.1 Hominilimicola sp. | reverse complement strand
TCATTCCCACTCAATTGTAGCCGGCGGTTTTGAAGTTATATCATAGACAAGACGATTTACGTGTTTTACCTCGTTTACGATACGGTTGGAGGCTTTTTCAAGCACGTCATACGGTATTCTTGCCCAGTCGGCTGTCATGAAGTCATTTGTAGTAACGGCGCGGAGAGCGAGCGTATAGTCATACGTTCTGCCGTCGCCCATTACGCCGACGCTGCGCATATCGGTAATTACCGCGAAATACTGGTTTATGCTTCTCTCAAGTCCCGCGTTGGCAATTTCCTCACGGAAGATTGTGTCCGCGTCACGCAGAATTGCAAGCTTATCCTCTGTAATCTCGCCGATTACTCTTACGGCAAGTCCGGGACCCGGGAACGGCTGACGCCATACAAACTTTTCGGGAAGTCCCAGCTCCACGCCAAGCTGTCTTACCTCGTCCTTGAACAGGTCACGCAAAGGCTCTACAATTTCCTTAAAATCAACGTGTTCAGGAAGTCCACCTACGTTATGATGGCTCTTGATAACCGCCGCGTCGCCTGCTCCACTTTCGATTACGTCGGGATAAATCGTTCCCTGCACAAGGAAATCAACCTTACCGATTTTCTTAGCCTCCGCCTCGAATACGCGGATAAACTCCTCGCCTATTATTTTACGCTTCTTTTCGGGTTCTGTTACGCCTGCAAGCTTACCCAAAAATCTGTCCTGCGCGTTGGCTCTGACAAGGTTAATATCAAACTGGTTTCTGAACAGGTTTTCAACCTCGTCACCCTCATTTTTGCGCAAAAGTCCGTTATCAACGAATACACAGGTAAGCTGCTTGCCTACCGCCTTATGCAACATAACCGCCGCAACGGACGAGTCCACGCCGCCAGACAGTGCACAAAGCACCTTTCCGTCACCGATTTTCTCGCGCAAGGCCTTGATTGACCTTTCCGCAAAATCGGACATCAGCCAGTCACCCTTACAGCCGCAGACATTGAACAGAAAATTCTTAAGCATCTGCTGTCCCTGTACAGAGTGGTTTACCTCAGGGTGGAACTGCACCGCATACAGCTTCTTTTTCTCATTCTCATAAGCCGCGCAGGGACAGTCCTTTGAATATGCAGTAATCTTAAAGCCCTCGGGAACACGGTCTATGTAATCCGTATGGCTCATCCAGACAATTGTATTTTTATCAACATTTTCAAACAGCTTGCTTTCGGAGGTTGTTATCTCCGTCTTTCCGTACTCGCTGACAGGCGCGGACGCAACATGTCCTCCAAGGGAATACGCCATAAGCTGACTGCCGTAGCATATGCCAAGAATCGGAATACCAAGTTCAAAAATCGCCTTGTCATAGTGGGGTGATTTTTCATCATACACGCTGTTCGGGCCGCCTGTGAAAATAATACCCACAGGGTTCTTTTCCTTAATCTTCTCTATAGAATTTTTATATGACATAACCTCGCAGTATACGTTACATTCACGCACTCTGCGAGCTATAAGCTGATTATACTGACCACCGAAGTCAAGCACAATTACCGTTTCATTCTGCATAATTTTTCCTCCACTTTAAATATTAAATTAATTGTACCATTTTTCCACACTATTTTCAATATTTTTTTACTTCTTGCTCTCTAAAATTATCGTCACAGGCCCGTCGTTTGTAAGCGACACCTTCATATCCGCACCGAATTCGCCAGTTTCGGTATGTATGCCCTTACCGCGCACATAGGCGACAAAATCCTCATACATTTTATTCGCGCCCACAGGCTCCATTGCGTCACCGAAATAGGGACGTCTGCCATGTGAGCAATCTCCGTACAGCGTAAACTGGGATATGACAAGCATACTGCCGCCCACGTCCGTAAGGCTTAAATTCATCTTATCTTTTTCATCGCTGAAAACGCGCAGATTTATAATCTTATCGGCAATATACTTCATATCCTCATCAGTGTCGCCGTTACCAACACCGAGAAGCACCATAAAGCCGTTATCTATTCTGCCCTTTATCTCGCCGTCAATCTTCACGTCCGCCGACGTTACTCTCTGCACTACCGCTCTCATACCTCGTACCCCTTTTCTTCTATTTCAAGCTGAAGTGCTTCCCATTCCAACATAAGCTCCTCCAGTTCGGAATTTTTCTTTTCAGCCTCAGCGGACAGCTCCGCAAGCTTTGTAAAATCAGCCGAGTATTCAGGCTTTGCCATTTCGCTGTTAAGCGCGGCTATTTCCTCCTCAAGCTGTTCTATAAGCTCCTCAACCTTTTTAAAACGGTTAACCGTCTTGCGCTTTTCCGCTTCAAGGCGCTTTTGCTCCTTATAGTCAAGCGCATTGTTTGTGACTTTCTTTTCCTCTTTTACGGTATTGCGCGCCGTGAAGCTGTCATAGCCGCCTCTGTAGCTTTCTATGCCGTTGGGGGTAAGGTACAAAATCCTGTCCGCAAGCTTATTTATAAAATAACGGTCGTGGGACACCATGAGCATTGTGCCGTCATAATCGCTGAGCGCGTTTTCCAGTGCCTCACGCGACTCAATATCAAGGTGGTTTGTCGGCTCGTCCATGATAAGCATATTTACGCTTTTAAGCATGAGCTTTACAAGCTCAACCCTTGCTCTCTCTCCACCCGACAATTTATGTATTTCCTTGAAAACGTCCTCGCCTCGGAGCAAAAACACCGCAAGCGCATTTCTTATCTGCGTCTGTGTCATATTCGGATACTCGTCCCACACCTCGTCTATTACGGTCTTATCCATATGCAGATTTTCCTGTATCTGATCGTAATAGCCGATATGGATATTCGCGCCG
>JBJEIU010000177.1:0-2788 GCA_051877355.1 Hominilimicola sp. | reverse complement strand
TAGACGCTTTATATGACGTTGTGCCTGCCGTAAAGCCGCAGTCTGCATTTTATGAAATGTACGGCTTATACGGCGAGGAGATAATGCACAGAACTATTGCCTATGCAAAGGAAAAGGGACTTTATATTATACTTGACGTTAAAAGAAACGACATAGGCTCTACAGCGGAAGCTTATTCAAAAGCGTATCTCGGCAAAACTATAGTTGACGGCATTGAATGTGACGCGTGCGGTGTTGACTGCGTAACGGTAAATCCATATCTCGGCACAGACGGTGTATTGCCATTTGTCAACGACTGCAAGGCGTATGACAAGGCTATATTTGCGCTTGTAAAAACGTCCAATCCATCCTCGGGTGAGTTGCAGGATCTTATGGTGGATGACAAGCATATATATGAAAAGGTAGCAGAGTGCGTTAATAAGTGGAATGAGGAAACAATAGGCAAGAGCGGCTACGGCGCTGTGGGCGCTGTTGTGGGCGCTACATATCCTGAACAGGCGGTTGTTTTAAGAAAGCTTATGCCGAAGTCATACTTCCTTGTTCCCGGCTATGGTGCGCAGGGCGGCGGTGCAGAGGGTGTAAAGCCATGTTTTAATTCTGATGGACTGGGCGCTATTGTAAACTCGTCAAGAGGTATTATGTGCGCGTATAAGAAAGGTGACTGGAAGGAAGAACGGTTTGCCGAAGCCGCAAGAGCGGAGGCTTTGAGAATGAAAGCAGACCTTTTGTCGGTTCTATAATTTAATTCGGGAGGAAACTACATGAAAAAGACAGAAAATTGCAGGCTTATCCGAAAAACAGAAATAGCCGATGGAATTTTTGATTTTGTCATTGCAAGTGACGATATTGCAAAAGATGCGCAGTGCGGACAATTTCTGCATATAAACTGTGGCGACAGCACATTTTTGCGTCGCCCGATAAGTATCTGTGACGCGGGTAACGGCGAGGTAAGATTTATTTTTGAAGTAAAGGGTAAAGGCACAACAGAGCTTGCAAAGAAAGAGGTCGGAGATTATATCGACGTAATGGGGCCGTTGGGACATGGCTTTGAGATAAAGGACAGCGTAAAGCATCCTATAATAATAGGCGGAGGAATTGGCGTTTTCCCGCTTTATAAGCTTGCAAAAACAATAAAAAATGCTGATGTATTTTTAGGGTTTCGAAGCAAGGACAGAGTTGTAATGGAAAAGGAATTTGAGACTGTTTCAAATATGGTTATTGTGGGAACAGACGACGGAAGCTACGGATATGACGGATATATAGCGTCAGCTATGGAGCAGTATCTTAACTTCCATGACTGCGATATGATTTATTCCTGTGGTCCTATACCTATGCTTAAAGCTGTAAAGAAAATTGCGGAGGACAGAGGTATAAAGTGTCAGATTTCGCTTGAACAGCGCATGGGCTGCGGAATAGGCGCGTGCCTCGTATGCAGCTGCGAAACAAATAAAGAGGGTACGGACAAATATGCAAAGGTTTGTACAAACGGGCCTGTTTTCTATTCAGAGGAGGTGACCTTAAATGACTAATCTGAATACAAAGGTTAATTTCTGCGGAGTTGAATTTAAAAATCCGATTGTAACAGCTTCAGGAACATTTGGCTTTGGAATGGAGTATAACCAGTTTGTACCTCTCGAGGAATACGGCGGATTTGGCGCAAAAGGACTTACAAGAGTGCCGAGAGAGGGAAACAAACCCCCCAGAATTGCAGAAACCCCCAGCGGAATACTTAACAGCGTGGGACTGCAGAATCCGGGTGTTGAATATTTTGCGGAAAATATAATGCCTATACTTTCGGAATACGACACAAATGTAATTGCAAATATGTCGGGCAACACAATAGAGGAATACTGTGAAATGGCAGAAATTCTTTCTGATACTGATGTTGCAATTATTGAAATGAATATTTCATGTCCGAATGTAAAGCACGGTGGACTTGCATTCGGCACTGATCCTAAGGTTGTAAACGAGCTTACAAAAGAGGTAAAAAAACACTGTAAAAAACCGCTTGTTGTTAAGCTTTCGCCTAATGTTACATCAATATCCGAAATTGCAAAGGCGGCAGAAGACGGCGGTGCAGACGGTTTGTCACTTATAAATACGCTTCTTGGAATGAAAATTGATATAAATACACGTAAACCAATACTCAAAAACAATACGGGAGGACTTTCAGGTCCCGCTGTTAAACCTGTGGCTGTAAGAATGATACATGAGGTACACGATGCTGTTAAACTTCCCATCATAGGTATGGGAGGCATTATGAGTGGCGAGGATGTGATTGAATTTATGCTTGCAGGCGCTTCTCTTGTGGCTCTTGGAACAGGACTTTTTGCAAAGCCTGATTTGATACTGGACGTAAAAGAGGACATAAGAAAGTATATGGAGCGTTACAATATAGAAGATATTAACACACTTGTGGGCGCTGCAATTATGAATTAAAAGAGTATTTTTTAATTGCCTCACATACTCAAAAATCAATCGGAATTGGCTCTGAATTCACTTGGGGTCATTCCGATATTTTTTTTGAAAGTTTTGCAGAAATACATGGATGAATTAAAACCACATTCCATGGCAATAGCTGTCACAGATTTATTTGTGTCTGTAAGCAGTTCGCAGGCATGCTGAAGCCGTATCTGGGTTATATAATGTGTTATTGTAAGTCCTGTATGCTGCTTAAACAGACGGCATAAATGATATTTTGTAATATAAAAGCGTGAAGCAACCTCTTCAATACCGCTTATTGAATTATAATTTTGTGTAATATATGACAAAATAGGAGTCAGCTTTT
>JBJEIU010000176.1:0-2791 GCA_051877355.1 Hominilimicola sp. | reverse complement strand
GCAGTATTTGTATACATCACGAGTTGTAAATAAATTCTCGTCGGTCACGAATATATCACCGGAAACCTTATCAAGCTGGATATTTGCCAACTTACGGTAGTTATTTGTCGTTTCGTGTACCGTTTCCTCGACAAGCTCACGCGATACGATATTTCCCTCTGTGCGCTTATTATCTCGGAAATAGATACGGACAATATTCATTTCACCGCCTGCTTCTTCGATAATTCTGTCTTTTACGTCTGTCGTAGCGCAGCGGAACGCATCTATCGGCGAATGCTTTTCTCTCATTCCCGATGGTAAGCCCATTCTTCCAACAAGGTCAATAAACTGACTTCTGTTAATTATAAGTCTCGGGAAAGAATAATATAAAAACTTTCCCAGAATATCCGAATTGCTGCCATTCTCTCCGTTTATAATCATAAAATCTTTTGCTTCCATAATATTAACTCCTTCCTTAAGCCACCTGCGCGTAGTAATCTCGCTTAAACAGGCTGTAATCGTCTATACCTTTATATATCGGGTTCCATTTGCAGTCTTGAACTGCAATTCCGTTCTTTTTCAAAATCTCCTTGATTTTTATAAGCGCTTTTACCACATTGATGTTTGTAACCTTGTCCATATCAAACGCCTCATACACCTTTCGTATGCGTAACTGCTTCAGCGTTTCCTCCAGACGGCTTACCGCGTTGACACCCGGAACTGCCATAAACAGCGCTCCTCCGAGCAGTACACTTGAAACATCAGCTTTAAGCGCGCCCTCTGTCAAAAAAGCCTCGTCTGAGCTTGTGTTCCCGACAACGTGTACCCACGAGGAGACTCCCGTCCCCTCGTAGTACCCGTTGGTCGAAAACCATCTATAACGCTTGCTGTCTGATTGAAGCCTTAACTGCATACCTTGAATATATCCGGTCTTGTCACACACAGGGATAAAATATCCGCTGCATTTCGGATAATACATCTGCCATCTGCCGTAATCATCAACATAAAAGCCCGGTACTCCGTGAAGGTCGTGCTTCCTTGACAACTGCTCTGCTATTGCGCTGCGGAATATAGCGTTTGTCGGATAGCTCTTATACATAAACTGCTGTATATTTTCATCCGACAGTCCTCTGCCTATAAGCTCCTCTCTATGTTCACTGTTAAGCGTCAGCATTTCCAGAAAATCATAATACACATTATGACGCTCCATAAGCGGCTTTACAAACTGTTTTACCGCTTCTGTCTTGCGTTCATAACGTGTCGGATTTTCCTGTTTAAGCATTTTTACAGCTTCGCCGTTGGATATACCGCACACATTCGCATACAGACTTACGGCGTTACCGTGAGCGCCGCATCGGAAACATATCCACATATTTGTCTGAGTATTCAAACTTATATGATATTTACTGTCACCGCAAAACGGACACTGAGCCTTAACCTCTGTATTGCCGTACCCCGAATGCTTTACCTTCAAGCCGCACTGACGGGCAACGTCCAATATGTCAAACTCAAGCCATTCCATTATGCCGCCTCCTTCTGAACTGCCGCCGGAGCAGGCTCCCGCACTATAAGCGCGCATTTTTTAACACAGGCGTACATAATCTGTCCTACAGGACGTGTAAATGACGTATTGATACTTTCCGCGTTGTCTATAAACGTGGGATATACTAAGCCCGTCAGACGCTTCAAAAGCGATGATACTTCAATTCCCGCCTTGATTTTCTCTGAATTTGACAGCCAGAGGAAATCCTTATCGTCAAACGTGAACTTAAAGACAGGTTTAATCTCGCCCGTAGTTTTAACAACGTCAAAAAGCTTTATCGCCGCTCTGTTCATCTTTAAAGGTGCAAGCATTATTTCAGCACGTTTAACCGTGTATTCGTTAGCCGCCGATATAAGGCGCTTAATACTCTGCGCTTCCTCTTCAACAGCCTTTAACTGGGCTTTGAGCGAGTCAATCATTTCCGTAATTTCCTTATCGGACTTAATTGCCTTCAGCTCGCTTTCCAAATTGAAAAGCTCCGCTTTCATAGCTTCAAGGTCATTTAGCTGTTCTTCACTGAAATTACCGTATGTCAGTAAATCGTGCAGTTTTTCGGCGTCGCGCATAGTATGGTCTTTAAGAAAATTAAACTCCTCGTTTACTTTCTCCATATCCTCGGCTTTAAACTTATCAAACTGCGATTTTGCCTGCGCGTCAAGACCTATAAGGTCGTTAAGCTGCGACTTTAACGCCTTGCCTCTTTCCTGAACCTTTGACAATTCGTTTTTCATATTGGCTCTGACAGAATTAAATTCCGCCTCCGTCAGAATATGAGCGCACGTCGGGCACGGAACTCCCGGACGCGTATGCTTCGCCTTTTCCATAAGACGGTTATATTCGTCATACGCCGCTATAAGCTCCGCTTTTGTTTTAGCGATTTCCTCAGTGAATTTGGACGTGTATTGACGCTGTTCTATTTCCACGCGCCTTTTATCCAAGCCCTGTATCACCTCGGCGGATACCGCATCACAAGCCGTGTCATACTTATGCTGTATATCGGCTTTATTTATGCCTTCAAACTGCTTCTCCATAACTGCGGCTATCTTTGCCTTATACTCATTCACAGATACGGTAAGCTCATTTTTCGTTTTCTCGTTTGATTTAAGCTGTTCTTCAAGCAAATCAATCTGTCCGGAGAGATATACTTCGTTTTGTGACAGCTCTCTGAGCTTTTCACGTCTGTTTTTTATGTAATATTCGGGATCAAGCAAGCTTTCCTTTTCAAGCAAGCCGCGTGTCTGCTCACTCATAGCCGATAAAATCTGTTCT
>JBJEIU010000175.1:0-2794 GCA_051877355.1 Hominilimicola sp. | reverse complement strand
GAAGAAAAAAGCGTGTTTATTGAAAATCTGTATGCGTGGAACAGGGGCAACAAATATCTTGTACTAACCGATGAGGCTTTACAGCGAACCTCACAAGCGGTATATGCCTTTGAGGATTTCGCTGACAGCACAGCCGTAAGAACGGAAATTGAAGCAGCATACGGTGATAAAAAAACGGACCTGAATACAAAGATAAAGCTTATAGACAACAAACTTGACAGTATTGAAAAAGATATAGAAAAGAAGAAAAACGAAATCCTTGAAATACAGTCACAGCCGGAAATTGCGCCGGAGCTTACAGAAGAACAGGAAATATTCCGAAAAGAGCTTGACAAACGCAAAATCCCATATATTCCGTTATACCGTGCATTTGACTTTAACGTTGACACAACCAGTGAGGAACGTGCGGTTATAGAGGAGGCTCTTGATGAAATGGGGCTTCTTAATGCGCTGATAATTCCCGAACAGTACAGGTCGGAGCTGCCTGTATCGGACGGTGCAGCCGATAAATTTATTGTACCGATAAATAATGACGGACAGACACGCATTGCCATACCACTATGTACTGAAAAGAATACCGATATACCGACATCCGATATTGAAGCGGCTCTTGCCGGAATTACAGATGAGGACGGGGAGTTGTATATAAAGCGCGACGGAAGCTATGGTATAAGTATACTTAAAGGCTTTACCGGCGGAAAAAGACAAGCGAGATATATAGGTGCTGAATCACGGCGCAGACATAAGGAGGAGGTTCTTAATCAGCTGCGCAGTGAAGCTGATGCTTTGGATGCAGAATACAACCGTCTATGTGAGGAATCAAAGTCGCTGAAACGCGAGCTGGAACTGATGGAGGACGAATATAAGAATGCGCCGTCAACGGAAGAAATTACACAGGCATTGTCGATATTGAAAAATCTGCATATAAAAGAAAAACAATGCGCCGAAAAGCTTGAAAGTCTAAAGAATGAAACAGGCAAAGCATTTGCAGTGCTTAATGAACGTCAGATGGAACTTGATAAGGGTTGTGAACAGTTTGCTTTGCAGAAAAGCATAAAAACATATCAGAATGCGTACGATTACACGGAAGATTATCGAAGTAGCCTGAATACACTGATTGAGGTTTATAAAGATATGTGCATGTGCAGAAGCAAAATCAAAGATTATGATGAAAAAATAGAAGAACTCATATATCAGATAGATGATTTGTGTGCTGATATGAGCGCCATAAAGCAAAGACTGAATAAAGCAAAGGACGAAAAGGAAAATTGCGAGGAAGTAAAACGCAGAAACGGCTCAGAAGATACAGAGAGCGAGTTTAAAGCCGCGCAGAGTGAGCTTAATGAAATACCGGATAAACTGATATACGCACAGCGTATTATCGCCAAAAGTGAAGCTGACATTGAAAACAAGAAGCAGTTACTTGACGCTGTCAATATAAAGCTTACGGAAACAGAGGCGGAATACGATTATTGCGAAACGGTATTTTTCGAGGAATTTGAACTCGGATATAGCGATATAAAGGCAGATAATCTTATAAAGGCTGCAGAAGCTGCGATGAGAATCAAACCGGACAAATCGCTTGCAGATCTGCATGGTATGCTGTTGAAAAAGTCTTATGAGGAACATATAGGTCTTATGGATTACAGCGTAACCGAGAATAACTGTTTTGCCGATAGTGAGCAGCGCGGTACGGTGGGACGCGTTAGAACCAGGCTCATGGCAAGGGTGCGCGGAACAGAAACGGATTTTTACGCGCTTATAGATTATCTGGAACAGGAAATCCGCGATAATGAAGAACTGCTTACTCAAAAGGATAAGGAACTGTTTGAAGATTTGCTGATCGATACGCTTGGAAGAAGGATGCGTGCAAAAATAAACAACAGTGAATGCTGGGTTGAGGAAATGAATAAGAAAATGATAAGTATGAACACTTCAAGCGGATTAAGCTTTTCACTTGAATGGAAGAGCAAGCCCGCGGATTCCGAGGATCAGCTGAATACAAAGGAGCTTGTGACGCTGCTAAAGACCGACAGCAAGATTCTTACTGATGAAAATATCGAAAGAATTTCAAAGCATTTCCGCTCGAAGCTTAAAGCGGCAAGACAGCGCCGCGACGAGAGTGATGATGCGGAAAGTATGCACACGATACTGAAAGAAATTCTTGATTACAGAAAATGGTTTGAATTCAAACTGTTTTACAAAATGACAGGTGAGCAGAAAAAAGAGCTTACCAATACCGCGTTTTATCGGTTCAGCGGCGGAGAAAAGGCAATGGCTATGTATGTGCCGCTGTTTGCATCGGTCTATGCAAGGTATTCAAAGGCATCACCGGACGCGCCGAAGCTCATTTCGCTTGACGAGGCTTTTGCAGGAATTGATGATAAGAATATTGCCGATATGTTCCGCATAATGGAGGAACTTAAGCTTTCATACATTATTAATTCTCAGGTGCTGTGGGGAACCTACAGTACAGTGCCGTCACTTTCAATATGCGAGCTGATACGTCCGAACAACTCCGATACTGTATCGGTTGTAAGATATAAATGGAACGGAAAAAATAAGGAGCTTGTGATATGACGGCAGAGGAATATTTCCACAAAGACGGATTTAAGCGGCTTATGAATTTGTGCCGTGACAAATATATCTCGCTTTCACATATCGGCGGCAGCGTTGTTCTGAAAAATACATCGGATGATGAACGCAGCGCAATCGGCGGACTGCTCGGCAAAGTGTATGATGGCGGCGACATAAAGGTATCGCTCAAGGAGCTTGATAAAGCACTTCTTAACAG
>JBJEIU010000174.1:0-12901 GCA_051877355.1 Hominilimicola sp. | reverse complement strand
TTAAGGTTGCGGCTGTAAACGCTTCCGACCCGAACGGCGGCGAAGCATGTGATTCTGTTACGGCAATACCTGCTCAGGAGCCTGAAGCGCCGTCCGTAAGCGGATTGGAAAGCAGAAACGCAGGAGTATTTATAGGCGAAATAAACAATACGGACAATAACGGTGATAAGGTTACTTCATATATAGTTTATTACAGATTAAAAGGCAAAACTGAATTTAATAGATTGACAGAGTTACAGGCAGTAAATGAATCAATAAAAAATACTGTTGTTGAAGGTCTGGAAAATGGAAACAAATATGAGATAGCCGTATCGGCAGTAAACGGAATTGGCGAGGGTGCAATGTCCGAGCCGTCAGAAGTCACTGTTGGTTTGCCGGCGGCAGTGAAAAATCTAGAAATTGTTCCGCAGACGGGTCAAATGCTTAATATAAGTTTTGACGAGGCAGACGGCAGAGGCAGCGATATTACAGGCTACGATTTGTATATAGGCGGCACACGCGAAGGTGTAGAGTGCGTAGTTGAAAAGATAAATATTACAGATACAAGTTATCAATACAATGCGGGCGAAAGACTTAACGGCGATAAGATTACTGTCTATGTTGTGGCAAAGAATGCTGTCGGTGAGAGTAAGCCCAGCGAAACTGCTGTCTCAATCGTAGGGGCGCCAAGCGCGCCCGTATTGACGAAGTACGAGGCGGACGAAAACGGCGTTTCACTCGCATGGACTGCGTCCACACCTAATGGTAATGCACTGAAATACTATACGGTATACGTTATAGATGAGGATGGTAATGTTACAAAGATTAACACGCCGAATGCGTCAACTCTTGAAATGTATGTGGGCGGCGAAAGCTATCCGTATACATTTGTGCCGGGTAAAAAGTACAGTATAAGAGTAACGTGCACAAACAGTGCAGGCGAGGGTATGTACTCCAATACGGGAACTGTTGTGTTTGCATCTCCTGCATATCCGGAAAATATAACTGGAGAAACAGGCGACGGTACATTGACTGTTTCATGGACTAAGCCTGAAAACAACGGCGGTTATGAGATAACGGGATATAACATTTATCTTAACAACGAAACGCAGCCGACTGCCACAATCACATGGAGTGAAAATGAGGGTGTATATCAGCTTCTTATGAACGACCACAGAAATAACAAGGGTGAGGTTGAATACGGCAGCGGACAGGATAATCTTGACGCGTTCAGCGTTGTTATAACAGGTCTTGCAAATGGCTATGCATACACAGCTGATGTTACGGCGATTAACGAAATGGGCGAGGGTCCGAAGGGCAGCATAGACGAGCCTGAAACTCCCAAGACAAAGGCAAGTGCGCCTGTAGGACTTAGCGCATCTGCAACAAGCGGAACAGAAGTTCAGCTTTCATGGAAGAAACCCATGTCAGACGGCGGTTCTTCGATAACAGGCTACGTCATAACATCATACAAGACAGCAAAGAAAAATTACGAAACATTAGAGTATGAAGAAATTACACGTACAGCGGCAAATACATACACAGTTAATACAGAAACGAAATTAACAGTAACAGGTCTTGAGTCAGGATATGCTTATGAGTTTGAAGTTGCGGCAGTCACAGCCGCAGGCAATGGCGAGGCTGCTGTCTCCGAAACCGTAATGACGCATACGAAACCGAGCGCGCCAATTATCAATGAACTTGAATCAGGCGTAGGCGATGCAGCTTCGCTGCCGCTGACAGTAAGATGGTCAGCACCCGAGGATGACGGTAATTCTCCAATCATAGGCTATGATATTTATATAAATAAAGACTATAAGATGAATCTTGACGGCATGATTTCTGCTGATAAGACTGAATATGTCATCAACGATTCAAGACTAAAGAGGGGTACGCGTTACAGCGTAACCGTAATAGCGTATAACGCAGTCACAGGTACGGCAAAGTCAAACGGTGTCGTATCCGACAGCGAAAGCATAATGCTCGGAACTGTTCCGGCGCCTAAGGATATTCAGCTTACGGGCAGACGTGACGGTACAATCAATGTTACATGGTCAATGGAGCAGTATGAAAATATGCTTTCATATATAGACAGATATGTAATCTATATAAATGATGAGTATATAACAACATCTGATACAAATAATGTTGATTTGTATTTCCGTCCGTTGGGAGAGCCTCAGAAGGTTCAGGTTTCCGTAATAAGCATATTCAGTCAGGAGGGTAACAAATCACTTCCAAAGACTATTACAATCGGCGCACCTGATAAGGTGACAAATGTGGCAGCAACTGCGGGCAAAGAAAGCGCGTCAGTTACATGGAACGCTGTCAATACAGAAGCAATTGATACAGATATTGCCGTAACGCGCTACACTGTATACGCAGACGGGAAAGAGGCTGCGGCAGTGTCAAATGGCGGCAGCCCGATTGAGGAATCAACTTCAATGCAGGCGGATATAAGCGGTCTTGAGGGCGGCAGAGAATATAAAATTACAGTCACGGCGTCAAACCAGTATGGCGAAAGTGTTGTAAGCGACTCCGTGATGATAACTCCGTGGTCAAAGCCTGGTTATCCGACAGTTAAGGACATAACCTCGGGTGTAGGATCATTCAGTTTCACATTTGATAAACCCGATGGCAACGGCGCAGAAATCACAGGCTACAAGGTATATGTAGACGGCAGTGAAGTGACAGCACAGTTTGATGGCACAAAAGCAACTGTGACAGGTGTTGCAGACGGAGTGAAGCATGAATTCTGTATAACAGCGGTAAATGCACAGGGACTTGAAAGCGATAAGCCTGACAGCTTCTGCTATGTAACAACAGGAGTACCTGAGGCGCCTGAAAATGTAAAAGTTCTTGCGGGTGTGGGCAGCGCAACTGTGACATTTGACAAATCAGCTGATATAGAAGGTTATCCGGTAACCGGATATGAGGTTATGCAGAACGGAACTATTGTTAAGACAACAGACGCCGACACAACCTCTGTAACAATTGACGGTCTTGAAGACGGTAAGAAGTATGCATTTACAGTACGTGCGGTGAACGCGTTTGGCGCAGGAGAAGAAAGCGGCGAAGCAACGGTTATTCCTGGTACGCCACTTGCTCCTGTTATAGAATCAGTATCACCGCAGAGCGAAAAGCTTACCGTAAAATGGACAGTGCCGCAGGAAAATGCGGGAAGAATAACAAAGTATGCGGTTTATGTCAACGGCGTGGAAGCGCAGACAACGCCGCAGACAGAGACGGTGCTTGATGAGCTTGAAAATGGCAGTGTTTATACGGTTACAGTCAGCGCATATAACTATGTTGGTGAAGGCGAAGTATCTGCTCCTGTTATGGCAACTCCGGGCGGTGCTCCCGGCGTTGTGACAAATGTAACCTCTGAGCCGACTTATACGGACGCAGACGGCTGCGGAATAGTTCTGAGATGGAATGAGCCGGATGATAACGGCGGTATTTCAATAAATGAATACAAGGTACAAGGCGAAGGTAATATTAATGTTGACTCAGTAAACAAAATAGCCACGATTACAGGTCTGAATATGGCTTCGGTATATCAATATGAAATTACTGCTGTCAGCGCCGCAGGTGAGGGTGAAGCGTACACAACGGAGAAGATTACAACATTATCTGTGCCGGAAGCTCCTAAGCTTATCGGGGCAAATTCATATAACAATTCAATCTATGTTACATGGTCAGCACCCGGTAAAAACGGCGGCACGGAAATAATCGAATATAAGGTTTATGCAGAACCTACAGACGGCAGCGAGACGATTACATGGGTAGGTATGCCGACGGCTGACGAAAACGGTGAATTTAACGCTGTAATAACAGATGGACTTGTAACGAGTCTGAAATACAATATCACGGTAACAGCAATCAATATTGTTGGTGAGAGTGAATCATCATCATCAATCAGAACACAGGTTGTAGGAGATGTCGTGCAAACAGTACCGGGTGCGCCGATAAATGTGCAGGCTAACGCGGGTGACGGTAAGGTAACACTTACTTGGTCAGCGCCGCACAATGACGGCAACAGCACAATTAAGGAATATCATATCTGGGCAGGAAACAGCGCGGATGATATAGGCTATATAGGAAAGGTTGACGGTTACACATTCACATATACAGATGAGCCTCTGAAAAACGGAGTTGAGAGATTTTATAAGATAAAAGCTATCAATGATATAAGCGCAGACGGCGGAAACTTCTGTGAGGTTGTCAGCGCAACACCGGTAGAAATCACCCCTCCGACAGCACCGACATGGCCGGCTTTTGATAATGAAAATGGCATAAGTGCGTATGAGGTAAATGCACAGGGCACCCAGATGACAATCCAATGGAATAAATCCACAGGCGATGAAAAGGGAGGAAATATTTTATACGAGGTATATGTCAACGGTGAACTTAAAGACATTGTAACCGATACAGTGTGTGTGCTGAGCGACCTGAAAGAAGGTATACGATACAACATACAGATAAAAGCAGTTAATGAAATAGGCGGTTCAACGCTTAGCGAATATATCAGAGCATATAAGAACCTTAATATCAGAAAGGGAAGCGCGGATGAAGGCTTCACATATGACGAGAGTTACAGTGAAGGCATTTACGCGAACATTGACGCGGATTACAACGGAGAAGAGGATGCTCAGATAGAGTATACCGTCCCATCAGCGCCGGAAAACGTAAAGATTACTAAGCAGGCAAATAAAGCAACAGTTACGTGGGATGCTCCGCTAAATGACGGCAACAAAACTATTGAGAAATATTACGTATATATCAATGGACAGCGTAATGAAGTTGATGTAATTCAAGTCTTTGCGAGTGATACGGAAAGCTCTGAATATTCATATAATTTTGATATTGAATACGGCGAGCCTTACGCTGTATACGTCAAGGCATATAACAGCATAGGCGAAGGCGATCCGACACAGATTGTGTATATCAATCCTGTGCCTGACGCGCCATATGAACTTTCGGGCGAAGTGACTGACACAACCGACATTAATCTTACATGGAAGATTAGCGATAACGATGTCAGTGCGTATGTACTGTATGTAAACGGAGCGGCGGAAGAAGTATCCGCTGACAATACGATAAATACAGATGGCACGGTTGAATACACATATCACGGCGAAATCAATAAAGCATACAACTTCTCAGTTTCTGCAATATATGAAAGCGTTGAAAGTGGTCTGTCAAACACAATTACAGTATCCACAAACGAGGATAAGATAAGCAAGCCTCTTAATGTGAGCGTGACAAAAGAGAACGAGGGTGTAACAGTTACATGGGATGCACCTGAAAATGCCGCACAGACCGATATAGCATATTATGCGATATATGTAAACGGTGAAATGGTTTTGCAGACAGAGGCAGATGAAACAAGTATTACTCTTGATATAACAGAATCGTGCATTATCAAGATTGCGGGAGTATGCAAGCATGAAATAACAGGTGAGATGTCAGATCCATATAAGTACAGCACATACAGCGGTGAGGACTTCGGACCGGATACGCCCGGCGCACCGGTAAATCTGAACTATAACTTAGATAGACCTGACGGAATACTTGCAGCACAGGATAATCTAACCATCACATGGGAAACAGCAGCAGTTAATTCAGAACATGAGGTGGCTGCGGAATCCTTCAACGTATATTCCGGCGGAACATCGCTTGGAAATGTAACGTCAAATGAATTCCGGTGGACAGTAGTACCGGGTAAGGATTACAACATCAGCATAGAGCCTGTCTATGGGGATAAGGTTGGTCCGAGAAGCAGTATTGCGGTTGAAGTACCGGCAAATGAGTATCCTGCTCCGGCAGAACCTGCGTTAAACGCTCAGTTAAATGAGGATAATACAAATATTACCCTTACATGGACCAGCGAAGAGGACGTAAAGTATTACCTGACAGTAAACGGTACTGAAATAATGAATGACGTAACATCGCCGTATAACTGCACAGTTGAAGACGGAGTGACCAATTATATCTTCAAGCTTAAAGCTGTAAAGACATACTCAGACGGCGGTGAAGGTATCTCAGAGTCTGAGCCGGTAACTGTAAGCATAGGATCTTCCACGTATCTGTCAAATCCCCCTGTTATCACAGGAACACTGTCATACGGCACACAAACAAAGGTATTCTGGACAGCACCCGCAGAAAAGCAGGAAAATGAAACGGGTGAAATAGAGAAGTACACTGTAGTCATAGACGGAGTGGAATCGGAAGCAATTTTAGCAGGAGATACGCTTGTGTATACGATAGATTTTTCAAGTCTGACGGAAACAAAAGAAGTAAAAATCAACGCGTATAAAACAGTTAACGGTAATCAGTTCTGCTCTGCCGAGTCAGATGTATGGATTGTAACCCCGAATTGCAATATTGTAAGTTCTGATGACTTCAATGATAACAATACCGCAGGAGATATTAAAAATCCCGATACAACCGGTGATGGTAAGGCAGACGTTGAAGAAAAAACAATAAAGATACCCATAAAGGCAAATACGTCAGATTTCATAGGTGATATCGTTGATAAATTCGGAAATGTTTTGAAGAGCATAACGCCGACAACAAATTCAGACGGCAACGATGAACTGGTTCTTCCTGTAGACAGTAATATCACAGAAGATATGACCTTTGATATTGTAATTAGAAAAGAGGGCTATACAACCTACACCATCACAGGTGTTCCGTATGCGGAATTGGGTAATGTCAATATTGAAAATGCCATATTGTATGTAGGTGATTTGAACGGTGATGGAACGGTTAATACTTCAGATGCGCAGATACTGAGCGTTAATATGAATAAGAAAGATGCATCAATAAAACAGGGAGACCTCAACGGTGATGGAACAGTTAACACTTCAGATGCGCAGATACAAAGTGTTAATATGAATAAAAAATCATCTACGCTTAAATGGGCTAATTAATAGACTGTACTAAAAATGGAGGTAATTATGAATCGCAGAAATAAAATTATATCAGCAGTTATTGCGATAAGTATGATGATTTCTATGTTGCCGGCGCGGATTGCGCTGGCAACAGAAGAGGGAAATATAAGTGACTATATTAAATATGCGGACAGCATAGACAGTATTCCTGCCAACTATAAAGGGCATATATGGAGATTGGAATCTGCTCCGGAGGGCACAACTGAATATGACTACACCATTACAGTGAGTGCGTATAACATGACAGCGGAAATTTTTAGTACAGCTTTACAGTATGATAATTCTGTTGTAAAGCTCGTGAATTCAGCAGGAAGTGAATATTCCGGAAGAAATCCGAGCAGCTATGTAACTTATGCAAAACCCAATCAATATATGACTGACTATGCGGACAATCTGAACTATACGCTAAAAGACGAGGGAATGATATTTGCTGATACAACCTCAACTATATTGTCAATAGAGCAGTTATCCGACACTGATTTCTATCAGATATGTCAGCAATTCGGTGTAAATCAAGACCGGACAACATCAAGCCGTATTTATGAAGACGATTGGATAACAGATTACGGAGCTAATTACGCACAGCATGGATACGGTTATGCATATACAACGCCTGCAGATATTGTATGTGATTTATTTTCTCTGAATTTTAAAAAGGTTGATGGACAAACAATTGATGAAAATACGTTTATGCCGTATTATCATGATGCTGTGTATTTTCATGGCGGTGTAGGCATAACGCTTGAGGCAGAGACAGGTAAGACTGAATGGAATGATGAAGGTGTGTGCTTAGTCGGCTTTAAGAAGCCAACGGTGCCCGACCAGGATGTAAGCTTTAGCAAAGTACAGAACAGTAGCCTTCAGGCATTGAACGGTGCAACGATTAAGTTCTATTCAGATTCGGCAAGACAGAATGTGGTTGAGGGCGTAACGGGAACAACCGATACAAACGGTGCGTGTACTGTAAAGCTTCCGGCGAATACACAATATTACTATACAATATCTCTTGACGGATATCAAAGCTATAACGGAGAGGTGGAAGTAAAAGAAAGCGCTGTAAGTGTTGATTCGATTACAATGACAAAGAATACAGAAGTAAAGTATGACACCATAATTACAGTAAGGGATGCTGATACAGGGGGTGCGATAGATGGAGCATCTGTGACTGTTGACGGCGTTGGCGTAAGCGGTACCACTTCCTTATCAGGAACGATAACAGCACAGTGTACAACAGGCGAACATACTCTGTCAGCATCAAAGGATGGTTATCAGCCCCCGTCTTCTGTACGATTTATAGTATCGGCAGGTACGGGAAATACTGCGTTGATTTCACTCACGCCGAATCGTGCGTCTGTAACTCTCCCCACGGCAAAGGACATCGAAGGCGAAACAATAGGCGGCGCGCAGGTAGTTGTTTCAAAGACAAGTGAAAACAAGACGGATGAATGGGGACAGACAAAGACATACAGCGCGGGCGAAAGCGTACAGCTGCCCCAAAACACAAAGTTTACGATAACTGTTTCTGCACCGGGATATTCGTCATATACTGCATATCTTAACGTAGCAGAGGACGGAATTGCGACATACTACAGTGATTCTCAGTATACGTCGCCATTGTCTGATACAAACATTACAATAAACGCAATGAGCGACCCATACTATGATGTAAAGGTTACAAAGGGTGATGACGGCAAGACATTCACAGCGGAAGTAACTCTGAACAATCTGAAAGGAACAAAGGGTACGTTCGGTCTGAAGTATGATAAAAATATATTTGATTTTGACGTTGCAACAGACTTTGTATTGGAGAGTACAGATGAAATTAAACTGTTTGAGCTTGATTCAAGCGCGACAGGCGAACAAAATCTTAATCCGGTAACTACGAACTCAGCAGATGGTATAACAGGCTACCATGTATTTACATGGAAGGTTATAGATGATGCGACAGAGCTTGATGCATCATCAGGCAAGAGTATTGCGACATACACATTTACGCTGAAGGACGGAAAAACAGAAAGTGATATTACGACAGACGCCGTAACAGTAATGCCTTACGACAAAACAGAAAATGGTATTACATATATATCATACTTTGACAATAACTATTCAGATGCATATGACTTTTTCCTGAATTATCTGTGGAGATACACAGATGCGGAGAACACAGAGGGAAGCCTTGGTGAAGGCAGAATAGAACAATCCAAATCGTCTATGAAAGGTTTCTATCAGGTATATGTGAACAGCCAGGAAGGGATGGAGGAAGCGGATTGTATGTTCGATGTAATGACTAATATCACATACACAAACTTCACGGCGGTAAAGTCAGGTCTTGAATTTGTAATAACAGATGAAGATAATATTCCGATAGATGACACGGCAATAAAGCTGTATACGGAAGACGGGCAATATGAGGCAACAATTACAGCCGATTCAACAGGTATCGCTGCATATCCTGTGGACGCGTCAGCTGGTGATGTGACATACAAGTATACAGTATCACGCAAGGGTTACTGGGATGAACCCGAAACAGGTTTTGCAGATGTAACTGTAAAGAGCGGTGAAACAGAAATAGTATACATACAGCTTGAGGAAAAGATTTATCATAAGCCTGTACTTCAGGATAATGACGGAAACGAAATTGCGGAAGATACGGCAGCCCTTTCAGGTGATGTGCTTGCGTATAACAACAGGGATTATCACTTTAATATTGATCCGGCATTCGGAAAGCAGATAGCAGATACGCCGGAGCTTCAGCTTGAAGCAATTGTTGAGGGAACAACTTTCCCTGTAACCTATGACAAAGCGACGAATACATATATTCTTAGTGCAGCAAACATAACAGGTGAAGCTACGTCACAGACGCCTGATGAAAATGGATTCCTTTCAAATGATATAATCATCAGAATGACACAGGGCAAGATTGAAGACAGTGACGAAACGTATACACTGACAGCGCTTGCAGGAACAAACGGAAGTGTAGCATATGAACAAGGCTCAGGTCTTGCGGCAACCGATAATACAAAATCTAAAATAGTAATAGATAGCATTGCGCCTGCCAATAACCTTACAGGTACATTCACATTCACTGCTGATGAGGGATATATGGTAGAGAAAGTATTTGTAAACGGAATTCAAATTCATGATTTTGATAACGAAGCAGAATTTGATTACAGCTTTGGTAACGTAACAGAGGACAGCAATATAACAGTAATCTTCTGGAACGGAACAGAAAAGAGCACAGATGCGGTAGTAACACTTGTTGTAGGTGATAACGGTAAAGCGGATGTATCACAACCCGAACAGGAGACAGTAACCTCTTCAAGAAAGACATATATCTATAACGCACCGGGTACTCTGGAGTTTACAGCAACACCGGACAGCGGCTATGAAATGAACAGAGTAGAAAAAGAAGTAAACGGCGCAGAACGAGAAACAATTTCTGAACCATACAGCGTGAGCGTGGCAGAAGGCGATAATATAAATGTATATGTATCCTTTAAGGCAACTGGCGCTGAGGACACATCAAATGTGTTTGTGAACGCGTATGTAAAGAGCGGTAAGGGTACAATTAGTCCGGTGGGCATACTAATTCTTAATAAGTATGACAGCCCAACCTTTGTAATGGAAGCAAAGAATACAGACTGGAAAGCGGCGGCAGTTGACGTTAACGGCACAGCTATACAGAATCCTGCGCTTGATCAGACCTTCACATATACGATAAACAGTATAATTGCAGATACAGAGGTAGGAGCAATTTTTGAAGAAACAACATACAAGGTAACAGGTATAGTAGACCTGTCACAGGGGAAAACGCTTACATTATTAGATGCAAAAACACCTGCCGTAGTAGAATTTGTACGAGAAACAGACGGAAAAACAATAACGACATCAACGACGGTGTCAAGAACAGACGCAGTATTTGACGTACAGCTTCCGATGGGTATGTGGACGGTTAAGGTAAGCAAGAGAGGATATTTGGATTATACAATAACAGGATATGAAGTAAAGTCAGACGGAACAAGTGAAAACTTTGGAAAGAAGTCAGACGATACAACTAAAAAAATAGTGCCGTTTATCGGCAACACGACAGGTACAGGCAAGACGGTATCGCTTGTGGATGCCGGAGTAGTCGGCAGCGGACTAAGACAGGGAGTAAACGAAAATACCCGTGCCAAAGCCGACGTGGATGATGACGGAACAGTATCAGCAACGTCAGATATGTCATATATCATGTTCAACTACGGACAGAGATATGTAACTCAGACATATTCAGATTTTATGGCAAATTGATAAATAAAGGAGGCAGAACAGGTGAAGAAAAACAGAATAATATGCCTGCTTCTGTGGCTGGTAATTATATTAAGCTTTGGCACTGTATCTGCGCAGGCTGATGAGGTAGGATATAAGTTTGCAGGAAGTGAGGAGGGGGACGGTTTCGTCCTCCGCATTTCACTACAGAATGTAAAAGCGCTTTCGGGCAGATTAGCTATTGCATTTGATACAGAGAAATTGGAAATAGCCGATATATCATCACTTTCTGAGGCTGTTGAAAAAAGCTCTGAGGTTAATATATCGCCCGAGGGACTGGATAATTCGGTGCTGATGTCAAATAAAGACGGATATATTATGTTTGCATGGTATGCTGCACGTAATGCCGGTATAGATGCACTTTCCGGAGCGGTGGAAATTGCCTCAATCAAGTTTAACCTGAAGGACGGAGTGACAACGGACGATTTCAGCCGTAATACAATAAGCTTATATTATGTAAATGAAACAATGGTTGATAAGTGGGATTGCAGTGCAGGCATAGTAGACAACAATCTGGATATGTACAGAAACAATGCTTTCAGTGATGATTATCGGTGCGGTATAACCTATGATTATCCAAACTGTGACTATGTTCCCATAGTGACTTATGATGCGGTGATACGTGTAACCGATGCAACCGGAAATCCTCTTAAAGCAACTGTTTGGGCAGATAATATTCAGTCCCAGACCGATTCTAACGGTTATGCTTTATTCCCAATGGAAAATGGTGTATATACATATCGTGTGTCTGCCTTGGGATACGAGTCAAAATCCGGTTACATAATAATCAAAGATACAGCTGCTCAGGTAGGAGTGCAGCTGAGAAGCTATGAGCAGCTTCTCGAAAATATTGCGGATAATCTGTCAATAGGTTTTACAGACGGCGACGGTGCGAACAGCGTAACCGCGGGAATTTCACTGCCTCAAAGCGGCGAATACGGAGAGGTTATCACATGGAAAAGCAGTAACAGCGCAGTAATAAGTGATGAAGGCTTTGTAATCCGTACAGATGAGGATTGCTCTGTAAGGCTGACTGCGACATTATCTCTGGGCACTGCCACGACAAAGCGTACATTTGATGTGACAGTTAAAAGCAAACAGACCACAGAAGAAAAAAACACTGCGGCAGTTGAAAAAGATTTACAATCTCTTGTAATAACTTATGCGCCGGGAGATAGTGAAAACAGCGTGACTGCCGATTTATCGCTTCCTGAAATGGGTGCGAACGGAAGTACGGTGGTGTGGTCAAGCAGCGATGAGGATATTGTAAATAAATACGGCATGGTTGCGCGCCCTGAGCAGGATACAGAGATTGTGCTTACAGCGCTTGTAATGCGAGGCAGTGCACAGAGAACAAAAACATTTAAAATTACAGTTAAGGGCGAAAGTAAGCAGAGCGCATCTACAGATGATGAAATCATAAATAGCGTTCTGTCAGCATTGGCAATTGGTTACAGTGACGGTGACAGTGCAGAAAGTGTAACAAAACAGCTTAATCTACCGGTATCGGGCGCGGATGGAACAGTAATAGAATGGTCCAGCAGCCAGCCCGCCGTTGTAACGGCATACGGCGGTGTTGTGCGCCAGGCGCAGGATGTAAGCATAACGCTTACCGCGACGGCGGCAAAGGGGAACGTATCAAAGAGTAAAACCTTTGT
>JBJEIU010000173.1:0-12925 GCA_051877355.1 Hominilimicola sp. | reverse complement strand
ATGATGAAAACAGGGGCAGTATAATTGTGAAATACCTTTTTCTGAAGTTTAAAATTCTGCCAGCGGATAAAAAGGTTAAGAAAGCGGAAAATGATATTGAGAAGCGAACGAAGCCGACTGCAGAAAAAAAGAATACAATTGGACTTATACAGCTTGTCAAGGCAGTGTATACGGAATTAAAGGAAGATATATTCCGCATTACAGGTCATTTCTTCAAGCGTACTATAAGGATAAAGGAACTTAATATATCATCAAAATTCGGTACGGGAGACCCGATGTATACAGGTATTGCCGCGGGAGGGGTAAATGCTGCGGTGTATAACGGGGTATCGTTTATAGACAGACATATGACGCTGGATAAATGGAATGTGTCGCTTGACGCGGATTTTGACAATGCCTGCTTTGCCGCAGGAATATATATGAAAATACGAACAAGAATATTGTTTGCTTTAAAGCTTGGAATGATGGCAGCAGTATTGCTGCTTAAAATACAAAGAATAAACAGGAGGATAAATAAAAATGGCTGAAAATAAGGTAAGTGAAATGTTCGCGGAGGCTTCTGAAAAATTCGGTACTCTAATTGACGCAAATTCGGTTGTGGGCGAGCCCGTTGTTGCGGGCGACGGGACGATGATTGTGCCAATATCAAGAGTTTCCTTTGGCTTTGGCGGCGGCGGAAGCGAGTTCGACAGCCAAAAGAGCGAAAATCCGCATTTTGGCGGCGGTATGGGCGGCGGTGCGTCCGTAAAGGCAGAGGCATTTCTTGTTATAAATAATAACAACGTGCGCCTTATTCCGATGGGCGGAAGTTCTTCTCCGATTGATAAAATTGTTGACCTTATGCCCGATATGATAGATAAGGTAAACGGATTTTTTGAGGAAATAAGCGAAAAAAAGGCTGCTAAGAGAGCCGCAAAGGAAGTAAACGAATTTGACATCACGGGAGACGAATATGATAACGACTAAAGATAAAATATTGTCAGCGGTAATGAAGCCCACACGCTATACAGGCGGTGAGCTTAATTCTGTTTTGAAAAATCCCGAAGACGTGGACGTGCGCTTTGGGTTCTGCTTTGCGGATACTTATGAAATAGCAATGTCACATCTGGGACTTAAAATACTGTACCATACATTGAATGACCGCCCCGACACCTATTGCGAGCGTGTCTTTGCTCCCTGGACTGACATGGAGGAGGAAATGAAAAAGCACGGAATGAAGCTGTTTGCACTTGAATCGGGCGACGAGGTGACTCATTTTGACATGATGGGATTCACGCTTCAGTATGAGTTGTGCTATTCAAATGTGGTAAACATGCTCAATCTTGCCGATATTCCGGTGCGCTCACGAGACAGGGACGAAAGCTATCCGATTATATGCGGCGGAGGTCCCTGTGCATATAACGCCGAGCCTGTGGCGGATATTTTCGATTTCTTTATGATGGGAGAGGGCGAGGACGTAATCCACGATGTTGTGGACGAATATGTAAAATGGAAAAAAAGCGGCAAAAAGAATAAGCGCGATTACCTTGAGGCAATAGCCGAAATTGAGGGCGTGTATGTGCCGTCCTTTTATGATGTGGAATATAACGAGGATAACACTGTAAAGAGCGTTACGCCGAACAATCCCCATGCAAAACCGACGATTAGAAAACGTATTATGAAAGACTTTAATGCAACATATGCGCCTGAAACGATTATAGTACCATTCGGAGAGGTAGTACATGACAGAGTAATGCTTGAGGTTATGCGCGGCTGCCTGCGCGGCTGCCGTTTTTGTCAGGCGGGATATATTTACAGACCGCTCCGCGAGAGAAACCCCGACAGACTGCTGGGTATTGCCGATAATCTGCTATCATGCAGCGGCTATGACGAAATATCACTTTCTTCACTTTCCACAAGCGATTTCAGCGGACTCAGGGATTTAACAGACGGACTTCTCAAAATAACCGAGGAGAAGAAAATCGGTCTTTCGCTTCCGTCGCTTAGAATAGATAACTTTTCTCTTGAGCTTATGGAAAAAGTGCAGAAGGTAAGAAAAACAGGTATCACCTTTGCGCCGGAGGCGGGCACGCAAAGGCTGCGCGACGTGATAAACAAGAATATCAACGAGGAAGATATTATAAAGTCAACAGATTTGCTGTTCCGCGGCGGCTGGACGAATGTTAAGCTGTATTTTATGATAGGGCTTCCCACAGAAACGATAGAGGACGTGCGCGGTATTGCTGATTTAGCGCAAAAGGTGCTGGACGTTTATTTTGCAATTCCCAAGGAGGAAAGGGCGAAGAATATAAACATAACAGTCAGCACGTCAAGCTTTGTTCCAAAGCCTTTTACTGCATTTCAGTGGGCGAAGCAGGACACGCGCGATATGCTTATTGAAAAGCAGAACGAGCTGAAAGGCGCGATTAAATCAAAGCGTATACGCTATAACTGGCACGACAATAAGACAAGCTATCTTGAGGGCGTGTTTGCCCGCGGCGACAGGCGTTTGTGCGAGGTTATCATTAAGGCAGTGGAGAATGGCTGTAAATTTGACGGCTGGGGAGAGCATTTCAAGTTTGAAACATGGATGCATACATTTGACGAACTGGGAATAGACCCTGATTTTTATACGGCGCGCGAGCGCAGCTATGAGGAGGTACTCCCTTGGGAGCATATCGACATAGGTGTAACCAAGCAGTTCCTCATGCGTGAAAATGAAAGGGCAAAGCAGGCGGTCACAACGCCAAACTGCCGTCAGCAGTGTGCCGGCTGCGGCGTAAGGTCTTTTGGTACGGGGGTTTGTTATGAGTAATTATATTCTGAAATATTCGCGTGACGACCGCGTAAAGTACATTTCTCATCTGGATTTTGTGCGCCTGTTTCACCGCACAATCCGCAGAACAGGTATGAATTTTGTGTTTAGTCAGGGATTTAATCCACATCCGATTATGACCGTGGCGCAGCCGCTTTCGGTAGGTGTTACGTCGGATTGTGAATATATGAAGGTCGGATTTGACGGCGAATACAGCGAAAAGAAAATTGTTGACACGATAAATGGCGCATTTCCGCCGGGATATAAAATCCTTGCGGCAAAAAGGGTAGAGGGTAAGGAAATTGACCTTACCAAGCTTGACAGAGCGGTTTACACCGTGGAGCTTGAATACGAAGGAAATGCCAATATTGACGAGCTGCTTGAAAATAAGGAATTGCTTGTTATGAAAAAGTCAAAGAGCGGCGTTAAAGAATCGGATATACGTCCCTATATTTATTCTATTGAAAAAATTAGTGATGAAAACGGTATTTTAACTCTTAAAATGTGCATAGCGGTAGGAAGCGTGTATAATCTTAAACCGCAGAGTGTCATTGACGCAATGGAAAAATATCTTGACGATTTCAAGGCTGGATTTATGAATGTACACAGAAATTCCATGACATACGGCAATGTGGAATTTTTGTGATATTTATTTAATAAATCAGTTGAAATCATAAGAAAAATATGCTATAATAACAATAGATTTTAATTATAGGAAGTGATAAAAATGGTACAGGGTATTGAACACGTAGCCGTTGTTTCACCTGACACAGCCGCTTTAAAGGACTGGTATATGGAAATGTACGGCGGCAGAGTTGTTTATGATAACGGAAAGGGTACATATTTTTTGCAGTTCCCTGACGGAAGTATGATAGAATTCGTTATGGCAACTGCTGACAAGACTGACGATGTTGAAAAGCAGGCAGGCATAAGACATCTTGCTTTTTCTGTTTCACCAAAGGCTTTTGACGAGATAGTTGCAAAGCTTAAGGCTGACAGCAGAGTAGAAGAGGTACATGACGTATCTGAAAGCGCCAAGGGTATAAAGACATATTGGTACAGAGATATTGAGGGCAATTTCTCACATCTCATATATCGTCCCGACCCACTAATTTAAGTTAATATTTTATATTAAATATAAACACAAATAAGGAGGAAAAATTTAATGAGTGATTTCTTAAACTTCAGCCTTGAAGGCAAGGTTGCGCTTGTAACAGGTGCTTCTTACGGTATCGGTTACGCTATTGCTTCTGCATACGCTAAGAGCGGTGCAAAGATTGTTTTCTGCGACATCAAGCAGGAATTTGTTGATAAGGGTCTTGCTTCATATGAAGCTGACGGTATCGACGCAAAGGGTTACGTTTGCGACGTAACAAACGAGGAAATGGTACAGGAAATGGTTAAGAAGATTGAAGCCGAGGTAGGCGTTATCGATATTCTTGTTAACAATGCGGGTATCATAAAGAGAATTCCTATGTGCGATATGACAGCAGATGAATTCAGACAGGTTATTGACGTTGACCTTAACGCTCCGTTTATCGTATCAAAAGCAGTTATTCCTTCAATGATTAAGAAGGGTCATGGTAAGATTATAAACATCTGTTCAATGATGTCAGAGCTTGGACGTGAAACAGTTTCAGCTTATGCTGCCGCTAAGGGTGGTCTTAAGATGCTTACAAGAAACATCTGTTCAGAGTATGGCGCAAATAATATCCAGTGTAACGGTATCGGCCCTGGTTACATAGCTACACCTCAGACAGCTCCGCTTCGCGAGAAGCAGGCAGATGGTTCAAGACATCCGTTCGACCAGTTCATCTGCGGCAGAACTCCTGCGGGCAGATGGCTTCAGGCTGAGGAGCTTACAGGTCCTGCTGTATTCCTTGCATCAGACGCTTCAAACGCTGTAAACGGCCACATTCTTTACGTTGACGGCGGTATCCTTGCTTATATCGGTAAGCAGCCGTGATGACAGCTTAATAAGGTATTTTAAAACCCGACGGATTTCCGTCGGGTTTTGTGTGTTTACGGTAAAAAAGCGAAATAAAATAATTATTTGTGATTTGGTAAAATTTATATTGATAAGTACTTGATTTTTTTGATAAAATATATTAGAATATAAATATATGATTAAATCACAAAAGATTCAGGAGGATTAATTTATGATTACAGCAGGCGATTTTAGAAACGGAAGAACCTTTGAGCATGAAGGCAACGTATATCAGATAGTTGAATTCCAGCACGTTAAGCCGGGTAAGGGCGCAGCATTCGTAAGAACAAAGCTTAAGAATATAATCAGCGGCGGTGTTGTTGAAAAGACTTTCAGACCGACAGAAAAGTTTGAGGAAGCTCATATCGACAGAAAGGATATGGCATATTCATACGGTGATGATGATTTCTATCATTTCATGGATAATGAAACATTTGACATGATTGATATCGCAAAGTCAGAAATAGAGGACGCAATGAAGTTCGTTAAGGAAAACGATGTATGTAAGGTAATGTCATACAAGGGCAATATCTTCGGTGTTGAGCCGCCTACATTTGTTGAACTTCAGATTACAGAAACAGAGCCGGGCTTCGCAGGCAACACGTCAACAAACGCTACAAAGCCGGCAACGCTTGAAACAGGCGCTACAATTCAGGTTCCTTTGTTCGTTGATGTTGATGAGATTATCAGAGTTGACACAAGAACAGGTGAATATATGGAAAGAGTTAAATAAGGCCTATAGAGAGGTAATATTATGGAAGATTTGATTAAAAAGGTTTCATATCTTAAGGGTTATGCGGACGGTCTTGATATAAGCCCGAAGAGCGACGAGGGCAAGCTTATTATAAAGATGCTTGACGTGCTCGGAGAAATGGCAGAGGCTGTTGAGGAGCTTACGGACAGAGTCGATGATGTTGAGGATGTTGTGGACGAGCTTGATGAATGTGTATTCGACATTGCCGAGGATATTTATGACGATGATGATTACGACGACTATGAAGACGACTACGATGATGACGATGACTTCATGGATGACTATGACGATGATTATGACAGTGACGGCAATGATTATTTTGAAATCCAGTGCCCGAACTGCGGCGAGGACGTTATGATTGATTTTGATATGATTGACGATGATAATGCTATTGTATGTCCGAATTGCCGCGAGGAAATTGAGCTTGAATTTGACTGCGACGAAGATAATGACGAGGATTTGTCGTTTTAAATTTTGAAAAGAAAGGGGACCGTTTATCCGGTCCTTTTTTGATGAAAGGATTTATAATGAAAGGACTTTATATTCACATTCCATTTTGCGCTCAGAAATGCAAATACTGCGATTTTGTTTCCTTTGCGGGAAAGGAAACTCTGGCAGACGGGTATATCAAGGCACTGAAACGAGAAGCTGAGGAATACCGCGGTGAGAGGATTGATACGATATTTATAGGTGGCGGAACGCCGTCTGTACTGACGGCAGAGCAGATACGTGAAGTTACGCGTATATGCTTTGACACGTTTGATGTTACGGCAGATTATGAATTTACGATTGAGACAAATCCCGGTACTCTTGACGACAGCAAAATAACTGCCATGCTTGACGGCGGAATTAACCGCGTAAGCGTGGGGGTCCAGTCATTTAATGACGATGAGCTTCACAAAATCGGACGAATACATGACGCGCAAATGGCATATAATACAATTTGGCATCTTAAAAAAATGGGATTTTTAAACATTAATCTTGACCTTATGACAGCGCTCCCCGGTCAGACTATGGAAAGCCTGAAAAACACGCTAAAAACCGCAGTTTCTCTGCCTGTTTCGCATATATCGGCGTACAGCCTTATAATCGAGGACGGCACGCCGCTTGAAAGGGAATATTCAAAGGGACAGCTTATTCTGCCCGATGAGGACACTGACAGGGAAATGTATGCTTATACGGTGGATTTTTTGAAAAAAAACGGTTTTTTGCAGTATGAAATATCGAATTTTGCAAAGGAAGGCTTTGAGTGTAGACATAATATAAAGTATTGGACAGGAGAAGAGTATATAGGTCTCGGTACAGCGGCGCATTCATATACGGGTAACGAACGTTATTATAATACGTCCGATATAAATGCGTATATAAACGGTGCCAAAAGGGAAGTTACGCCGCTTACGCGTCAGGATAAAATATCGGAGTTTATAATCACAGGACTGAGAATGAACAGGGGAATAAGTGGAAAGGTGTTTCGTGAACGCTTCGGCATGGATATAAAGTCGCTTTACGGAGACGTAATCAAAAAATTTATAAATCTCGGCTTAATGCGCTGTGACGGCGAAAGTTATTCACTGACGGAAAAAGGTATAGATGTGTCAAACTCAATTTTGTGCGAATTTGTATAAATTGTTAATAAATTATGAAAACTTGAGTGAAACGCTTGACAACTGAGTATAATAGTGGTATCTTATAGTTGTTAGCACTCAAGGTGTTTGAGTGCTAACAAGAAAAATACGTATCGAATAGAAAGGGTGATTGTTATGGATTTAAGCGACAGAAAAAGAAAAATACTCCAGGCAATCATTGATGAGTATATCGGTACTGCTGAACCTGTCGGTTCAAGGGCAATTTCAAAGAAGGAAAATCTGGGACTTTCCAGCGCCACGATAAGAAACGAAATGGCTGACCTGGAGGAAATGGGGTATCTTATACAGCCGCACACCTCCGCGGGACGAATTCCCTCTGATGAGGGCTACCGCTTTTATGTAAATTCCCTTATGCGGAATTACAAAATAGGTATGGAGGCTGTGGCACAGCTCCAGAATGTGCTTGAAACAAGGGTGAGTCAGCTCGAAAAGCTGATAAAGTACGCAGGCGCGATAGCATCAAATCTGACGGAATATACCACGGTTGTGACAGCGCCAAAGGAAAACAACTTTGAGATAAAGAAGATTGACCTTGTGATGGTTGCGAGCCGTACGGTTATGCTGATTGTTGTGACGCGCACGGTAAGAAGTCAGGCTATGAACATAGACATTGACGAGGAAAGCTGCGCAAAGCTGTCACAGATACTCAATCACAATCTTGCAGGATTGAGGGCAGGCGATATAACATTTGAGAAAATAGATGATATGCAGAAGGAGATTGAGCAAAAGCTATCACTGGAACCGAAGGTGCTTATAGACATACTTCATTTTGTGTATGACACCATAACGGAGGACAGTGAAACAGAAATATATGTCAACAATGCAAAGTCTATACTGCACTATCCCGAATACAGCAATGTGGAAAAGGCTGAGCGGATTTTGTCTTTCCTGGAGGATAAGGAAAATCTGAAAAAGCTGGTCAAAGCAGACGGCAGCAGCGGTATAGAAGCAAAAATAGGTAAGGAAAATGATTTTGAAATATTGCCGGATTGCTCACTGGTAAGTATGAATTATTCGCTGGGCGGTGATACGGCAGGCAAAATTGCCGTTATAGGACCAAAACGAATGAATTATGCAAAGGTGTTTGCAAGTCTTGACCTTATTTCAAATGAAATAGATAAAATACTTGGTTACTATATGAACGGTAATTGAGGAAAGGGGTAATCAGATGGCAAAGAACAACGAGGAAATCAGCGAAGAAGAAATAGAAAAAGAAGCTGCGTCTGACGAATCTGAAAAGAAGGAGGAGACAGACGAAAAGTCAAACGAGGAGGTACTTGAGGAAAAGCTAAAGGAGCAGACAGATAAGTATATGCGCCTTTATGCCGAGTACGATAACTTCCAGAAAAGGTCGCAGCGCGAAAAGGATATGCGCTACGGCGACGCGGTAATTGACGCGGTAGCGGCAATATTACCGATAGGCGATAACCTTGAAAGAGCATTGCAGACAGAGGTTGAATCCGAGGATGCGATAAAGCTTAAAGAGGGTGTCGAAATGGTTATGAAGCAGTTTAGCGAAGCGCTTGCAAAACTTGGGGTAAAGCCAATTGAAGCGCAGGGTGAACAGTTTGATCCGAATCTTCACAATGCAGTAATGCACATTGAGGACGAAACAATAGATGACAACACTGTTGTCGAGGAGCTTATGAAGGGCTACATATATAAAGACAATCGTGTAGTTCGTCATAGCATGGTTAAAGTTGCAAATTAGCAAATTAAAAGTTGATTTTGTGAAATATTAAGGAGGAAAATAAAATGGGAAAAATCATAGGTATAGACTTAGGTACAACAAACAGCTGCGTAGCAGTTATGGAAGGCGGTAACCCCAACGTTATTACAAACAGCGAGGGTGCGAGAACAACTCCGTCAGTCGTAGCATTCCAGAAGGACGGCGAAAGAATTGTAGGTCAGGTTGCAAAGCGTCAGGCGGTTACAAACGCTGATAGAACAATCATGTCAATCAAGAGAAAAATGGGTACAACCGAAAAGGTTACAATCGACGGTAAGGCATATACACCGCAGGAAATTTCAGCCATGATTCTTACAAAGCTAAAGCAGGACGCAGAGGCTTATCTTGGTGAGACTGTTTCACAGGCTGTCATCACAGTTCCCGCATACTTCAACGACTCACAGCGTCAGGCTACAAAGGACGCGGGTAAGATTGCAGGTCTTGAGGTAATGAGAATAGTAAACGAGCCTACAGCCGCAGCTCTTGCATACGGCGTTGGCGAAAAGGACCAGAAGGTAATGGTATACGACCTTGGCGGCGGTACATTCGATGTATCAATTCTTGATATTTCAGAGGGCGTATTCGAGGTTCTTTCAACAAACGGTGATACACACCTTGGCGGTGACGATTTTGACCAGAGAATTATTGACTTCCTTGTATCAGAGTTCAAAAACAGCGATGGCGTAGACCTTTCAGGCGATAAGATGGCTATGCAGAGACTTAAGGAAGCTGCTGAAAAGTCAAAGATTGAGCTTTCAACAACTACCACATCAAATATCAATCTGCCGTTCATTACGGCAGACGCTTCAGGCCCTAAGCATATGGACATCACTCTTACAAAGGCTAAATTTGACGAGCTTACGGCAGACCTTGTTGACAGAACAATTACTTGTATCAGAAACGCTATGAATGACGCAGGTCTTAGCGCATCTCAGATTGATGAGGTACTTCTTGTGGGCGGTTCTTCAAGAATTCCTGCTGTACAGGAAGCAGTAAAGAAGGAAATGGGCAAGGAGCCTAATAAGGGTATCAACCCTGATGAATGTGTCGCAGTAGGTGCAGCGCGTCAGGCAGGCGTATTGAGCGGAGATACCTCACAGGATATTCTTCTTCTTGACGTAACACCGCTTTCACTTGGTATCGAAACAATGGGCGGTGTATTCACAAAGCTGATTGAAAGAAATACAACAATTCCTACATCAAAATCACAGATATTCTCAACAGCCGCAGACGGTCAGACTTCTGTTGAAGTACATGTACTTCAGGGTGAAAGAGAAATGGCTCAGTATAATAAGACATTGGGACGCTTTAACCTTACAGGCATTGCTCCCGCACCTCGTGGTGTGCCTCAGATTGAGGTTACATTCGATATTGACGCAAATGGTATCGTTAACGTAAGCGCAAAGGACCTTGGCACAGGCAACGAGCAGAAGATTACAATCACAGCTTCTTCAAATCTAAGCGATGAGGATATTGACAAGGCTGTCAAAGAAGCTGAAAAGTACGCAGAGGAAGACAAGAAGCGTAAGGAAGAAGTAGAAATCAGAAATAACGCTGAATCGCTTGTATACCAGTGTGAAAAGGCTGTAAAGGACGCAGGCGACAAGATTGATGATAACACAAAGTCAATGGTTGAAACAGAGGTAAACAAGGTTAAGGAAGCCCTAAAGGGTACAGACAGCGCTGCTATCAAGGCGGCTACAGATGAGCTTCAGGAGAAGTTCTATTCAGTGGCACAGCAGATGTATCAGCAGGCAAATCCGCAGGGCGGTGCGCCGAACGGTGACCCGAACGCACAGCAGGCAAACGGAGGCGACAATGTTTACGAAGCGGATTACAAAGAGGTAGACAACGACAATAACTAAACTGTACAGTATAGAAAAGACATCAAAAGGACGGACATAAGTCCGTCCTTTTCGGAGTATAGTGAGATAAATTATAATTTAACAGCACACTTTACAAATTAAAGAAAGTATAGTATAATATTTGGGGTAGGTGAATAAATTGGCTGAAAAGAGAGATTATTACGAAGTTCTTGGAGTGCAGAAGGGCGCTTCGGACGATGAAATAAAAAAAGCATTCAGAAAACAAAGTAAAAAATATCACCCTGACCTTAACCCAGGAAACAAGGAAGCTGAGGAAAAGTTCAAGGAGGTAAACGAAGCATATCAGGTGCTTTCGGACAGTGACAAGAGAGCAAAATATGACCAGTTTGGACACGCAGGCGTTGACCCGAACTTCGGAGCAGGCGGCGGATACGGCGGCGCAGGCTTTGATTTTGGTGATATATTTGGTGATATATTTGGCAGCAGCGGCTTTGGCGGTTTTGGCGGCGGAGGTAACCGCAGAAACGGTCCGAGACGCGGAAACGATATACGTCAGGTAATTGACATAAGCTTTGAGGAAGCCGCATTCGGTTGCAGCAAGAAGATGAATATCCAAACACAGGAGAAGTGTGAAAGCTGCGGTGGCAGCGGAGCGAAAAAGGGAACAACGGTTACAACCTGTTCACATTGTCACGGAACAGGACGTGTTCAGACCCAGCAGAGAACAATTCTTGGTTATATGACAACGGAAACGACGTGTCCCCAGTGTCATGGCGAGGGTAAGATTATAAAAGAACCGTGCCGTGACTGCCGCGGAACGGGTACAGTGAGAAAGAGCAAGACCATAGAGGTACAGATACCGGCAGGTATTGACAACGGTCAGACGATACAGCTTTCCGGCAAGGGTGAAGCAGGCGCGAAGGGCGGTCCCAACGGTGATTTACTTCTTACCGTCAGAGTTCGTCCTCATGCGTTGTTCCGACGTGAGGGTAATGACGTATTTATTGATATGCCGATTACGTTTGTGCAGGCAGCGCTTGGCGCTACGGTGCAGGTGCCTACGCTTGACGGACCTGTGGAGCTGAATATCCCGGAGGGTACACAGACCGCTTCACGCTTCCGCATGAAGGGCAAGGGTATTCCATATCTCAGGAGTAAGTCGCGCGGTGACCAGTACGTGACGGTGAACGTAGAGGTGCCGAGAAACCTTACGCCAAAACAGAAGGAAATCCTGCGTGATTTTGATGAGGATAAAAACTACAAGCAGAAAAAGAGCTTTTACGAGAAGATGAAAGATTTTCTAAAATAATTTTAGGAGGAAAACAATGAACCCGAATATTTATGAGCTATCAAAAATGACAAAGGAGCAGTACGATTTCATAATGAAGCGTGCAGAGCTTGATATTACGGAGCAGATGAAGGTTGCAAAGGAAGTGTCTGACGACGTTAAGGCGCGCGGCGACGAGGCTGTTCTTGAGTACACGGCAAAGTTTGACCATGTACAGCTTACTGCCGACAAGATGAAGGTTACGCCCGAGGAGATCGAAGCAGGCTATAATAATCTTGACAAGGAAACAAGAGAAGCTATTGAATATGCCTATAAAAATATATATGATTTCCACGAGAAGCAGCTTCCCGAGGAAATGTGGTTCACAATGGTGGACGATGGACTTATGGTCGGCGAAAAGACAACGCCTATCGTCGACGTGTGCCTGTATGTTCCTCACGGTAAGGGTTCATTCCCATCGGTGCTTTGCATGCTGGGTATTCCGGCTGTTGTTGCAAAGGTTCCAAAGATTGTTGTTGTAACACCTCCGAACGAAAAGGGCGAGGTTGACGATGCGATTTTGGCTGCCGCAAAGATTATCGGTATCACGGAAATATACAAGGTCGGCGGTATTCAGGCTGTTGCGGCAGTCGCATACGGTACTGAAACAATTCCTAAGTGTCACAAGATTATAGGCCCCGGCAACAGCTATGCTACAGCGGCAAAGAGAGTTCTTGCAAACCACATTGACGCGGGACTTCCTGCCGGCCCGAGTGAAATAATCGTGCTTGCAGACGAAAAGGCTGACCCGGAAAAGGTTGCTCTTGACTGGATGATTGAGGCTGAACACGGCCCCGACAGCGCAGCACTGCTTGTGACACATTCAAAAGAATTGGTAGACAAGGTTATCCCGATTGTCAAC
>JBJEIU010000172.1:0-2820 GCA_051877355.1 Hominilimicola sp. | reverse complement strand
ACACTGCTCGAGGACAACAGCAGAAACGATAATTTCAGAGTAAAGCGGTATATTTCAAAATACACAATAAATCCTGCGGTGACGCATGGACTGTCCAAGCATATCGGTTCGGTTGAAACGGGAAAATTCGCAGACCTTGTTTTGTGGAAGCCTGCCATGTTCGGCGTAAAGCCGGAAATGATTATAAAGGGCGGCTTTATAACGGCTTCAAAAATGGGTGACGCGAATGCGTCAATCCCCACTCCGCAGCCTGTTGTTTATACAAAAATGTTCGGCGCGCACGGACTTGCGCGCAAGCACACCTGTATAACCTTTGTTTCAAAGGCGGCGGCAGACAATGGAATAAAGGAAAGTCTGGGACTTTCAAGAATTGTGCTGCCCGTTGAAAACTGCCGGACTATCGGCAAAAAGGACATGAAATTCAACGACAGGACAGGCGACATACAGGTTGACAGTGAAACGTATCATGTGAGCGTTGACGGAGAGGATATAACCTGTGAGGCGGCAGAAAAGCTGCCGCTGACGCAGAAATATTATTTATTCTGATGGGAGATAATTTATGATAGCGGAAAAAATTCTGGGACATCTGCAAGAAACGGATAAGGAAGTCGACACCGTGACGGTGGAGTGGTTTGAGCGTGATAAGAGGCTTCTGAAAAAGATTTCAAAAAAGGGCATCGAAATCGGAATAAGGGTTGGCAAGCCGCTTAACGACGGTGATATTTTGTATGAAGATGAAAAGAGTGTTATTGCGGTGGAAATGGCTGAGTGTGAGCTTATAAAAATCACAGTATCGGACATTGTGGAGATGGGAAGGCTGTGCTTTGAAATCGGCAACCGTCACATATCCCTTGCCATAAAGCCGGACTGTGTGAAAATTCCCTATGACGCGCCCACATATGAATATCTGAAAAAGCTGGGTTTTAACGCTGAAAAGGTTGTGGAGCGCTTCACTGACTATACGGAATGTAAGGGGCACGCGCATACTGACGCGCATGGGCACAGCCACACGCACGGCGGCGGACACGAGCATACACATCAGCACACTCACGTTCACGAAGAAAACAGCCATGAACAGTAATTTATTAAAGCTCGCCCAGAGCCTTGACGCGCTTTTTCCAATTGGAAGCTACACCCTGTCCAACGGTATGGAAACATATGTGCAGAAGAATATTGTCCGTGACAGGGCAGACCTTGAAAAGCACCTGCGCTCATACCTTTATATGCTCACCTTTAACGACCTTGCCTTTGCGGCAAAGGCGCATGAGGGATATGATATAAAGCAGCTTGACGCGCTTTGCGGCGCACTCAGAGCGCCGCGCGAAATGCGTGAGGGCAGTATGAAGCAGTGTATCAGATTTTTAAAGCTGCATACGGAGATTGATGATTATCCGCTGCTTGCGCGGTATAAGGAGTATATCGGAAACGAAGAGTGTGACGGACATTACTGTATAGCGATAGGACTTTTCATAAAGGAAATTGGCGTTGATATATCAACTGCATTGGAGCTGTATTGTTACAGTATACTGTCATCAATGGCGAACCACGCGGTAAAGCTTGTGCCACTGCGTCAGCTTGACGGACAAAAGGCGCTGTTTGAAGTGGAAAAGGAAATCACGGCCGCGGTCAGCCGCGCGTTGACGGTCAGTATGGAGGAAATTGGTGCGTCCGGCTGCGGCTTTGACATACGCTCAATGCAGCATGAAAAATTATATTCAAGATTGTATATTTCATAAGGAGAGGTAAAAATGTCATACGTTAAAATCGGCGTGGGCGGTCCTGTCGGTTCGGGAAAAACCGCGCTTATAGAGCGTCTTACGCGGAAAATGTCCGAGGAATACAGCATATGCGTTGTTACCAACGACATATATACAAAGGAGGACGCGGAATTCCTTATTAAAAACTCCGCGCTGCCCGCAGAAAGGATAGTCGGTGTGGAAACAGGCGGCTGCCCTCATACGGCAATCCGCGAGGACTGCTCAATGAATTTGGAAGCGGTGGAGGAAATGGTAAGGAAATTTCCCGATACGGAGATTGTATTTATAGAAAGCGGCGGCGATAACCTGAGCGCTACATTTTCGCCTGACCTTGCAGACGCGTCTATTTACGTTATAGACGTTGCACAGGGCGAGAAAATTCCGCGTAAGGGCGGCCCAGGAGTTACGCGCTCGGATTTGCTTGTGATTAACAAGACAGACCTTGCGCCTATGGTCGGAGCAAGTCTTGAGGTTATGGCGGAGGATTCGGAGCGTATGCGCGGCGGCAGACCGTTTATGTTCACGAACCTTATGAGCATGGACGGCGTTGATAAGGTTATAGACTGGATAAAGCGCGACGTGCTTTTTGAGGGACTCTGATGGGTAGGCTGTATATAGAAACGGTGCTTCAAAACGGAAGGACAGTCATAAGCGACAGCTTTTTTACAGCGCCGTTCAAGATAACAAAGCCCTTTGAAAACGGCAGCGCGGCGGAAATTATGATAATGCAGGCGTCGGCGGGTATTCTTGAGGGCGACAGGCATGAGCTGGAATTTAAAATCCGCAGGGGCAGCAACGTGATAATAACAGGTCAGTCCTATACAAAGCTTTTTAGAATGGAAAAGGGCAGAGCGGAGCAGAGAGTTAAAATAACGGTTGAAAGTGACGCGTTTCTTTGTTATCTGCCGTGTCCCGTGATACCCTTTAAGGAAAGCGAGTTCATAAACGTGAATGAGATTTATCTGGAGGAGGGCGCGCGCTTTGCAATGCAGGACGTGTTCGCCTGCGGAAGAAAGGCTATGAGAGAGAGCTTCCAGTTTCGAAAATACCATTCAAGGACAAC
>JBJEIU010000171.1:0-2824 GCA_051877355.1 Hominilimicola sp. | reverse complement strand
ATGGAGTAAATATGAACCTGAAAACAAGGGTATTACAATAGCGTTTGCCTCAATTCATGGCAATACAGCCGAGGCGGCAAAGAAATTTGCCGAAATACTGAAGGCGCAGGGTGAGGAGAAGGTTTCACTTTTTGACCTCTCACGCGACGATATGGCGGAGGCAATTGAGGACGCGTTCAGATATGACGGACTGGTTCTTGCCAGCGCCACATATGACGGCGGATTGTTCCCGTGTATGGAGGACTTCCTTGCGCATCTTAAGTCAAAGACCTACAGAAACAGAACTGTCGCTATTATAGAAAACGGCTCATGGGGTCCTATGGCGGCAAAGCATATTCGCGCAGCGCTTGATGGATTAAAGGATATGAACGTTGTTGAAAAGACGGTAACAATCAAATCAACCTTAAAGGAAAGCAATATTGCGGAAATGGAAGAAATGGCAAAGGAGCTTCGCGTGGCTCTCGGAAGATAAAAATTATAATAATGCCTGTCAGTCAGGCGTTGTAAGACTTAAAAAAAGGCTGCAACCTTACTGTGTTGCAGCCATTTTTTAAAACTTTCTTTTAATAGCCTTTACCAAGCCGAATACTCTTACTCTCATAACGTCATTACCCTCGAAGCGTCTCGGAGGATACATGGGGTTTATCGACTGTAATTCTATAAAATCCTTATCATACACAACACGCTTGATTACTCCGTCCTCGTTGTCGATTATCACCACGGCAAATGAGCCGCTGTCAACAGAGGTTTGGCACCGTACCAGCACAAGGTCGCCTTCTTTAAATTCAGGATACATACTGTCACCCACAACACGCAGAAAAGCATAATCTTCACCGTCACGCACATCATTTGCTTCAATCGGTTCATAATCAATTATATTATTCTCCGCAAAACACCCTGTACCCGCCGCAACGCGTCCGATGACAGGAATTTTTACAAATTCTATGTCATCAAGCGGTATCAGATTTGAGGGCTGACTCGGATTGTTATCCCAGCCCATGAGATATTGTGTGGAAACGTCCACCGCGCGGGCAATAGCTTCTATTCTGTCTATAGGTATTTTTTCAGTTTCGCCTGTGGCATAGCGCTGAAGCGCCGATTTGGGTATATCTGTAAGAGCAGATAATTCGCTGTATGATAAATCAGCCCTTTTTATTGCTGCTAAAATTCTGTCTGAACATTCGCTCATTGTTTTCACCTCATTTATATAATACCATAATTGTCCCAAAAATGCAAGCGTAAATATTAAAAATTTAAAAAACGTCCCAAAACAGGGTTGACAAATGTCGAAAAATGTGGTATTATGTATTTGTCCCAAAACAGGGACGAACATGGGGAACATATATAAAACAAAGTGGTTTACAAATTTTTTTTGTCACTCCTGTCCCAAAACTGGGACAGGATAAGCAGAAAGGGGGCACGGATATATGTATAGAAATATACCACCGTAGCGTATAGGTATTTCAGGGCAGTATTTTATAGGCGCATTTTATCAAAGGAAAGGAATGAAGTAAATGTGAAATTGGATTTGGATTTTTCCCTTTATAAGGGAACTATACAGTTGAAGAACTGGTGGAAAGCGGTTAAAGAGCATTTCACGCAAGTACAGGAGGCGCATAACGCGCTTGACACAGCACTTGAAAATGAGATTGCAAGCCGTGAAAAAACTGATGATAACCTTGCGGAGGAGGCTACAAACCGCACAAATGCCGATACTGTTTTGCAAAAGAAAATCACGGAGGAGGCATCTGCCCGTGCAAATGCAGATACGGTGCTTGACGGTCGGATTACTGAGGAAGCATCTGCCAGAGAAAATGCTGACAATATCTTGCAGCAAAATATTGATGCTGAAAAAACTGACCGGAATAATGCTTACGGCGAATTACAGCAGAAAATCATTGCAGAATCAAGTGCCAGAACAAACGCTGACAGAGCGCTTGACGTACGTGTTACCGCTGTCGAGGAAAAGGCGCACACCCATGCAAATAAAACTGTGATTGACGGCATTACAGCAGCGGATATTGCCGCATGGGACGGCATAAAGGAGCAGGTTTCAAAGACACAGCTTGATGAAGCAATCAAGGCGGAGAAAACGGAACGTACGGAAGCCGACAACTCTATTACAGCCGGACTTGACGCTGTGCAAACATATTTTGCCGAATTATGTTATGATTTCTTAGACGAGTTTCAGCGTGTATACGGCGCAATAGGTGTTACAGTATATGATGGCGGTATATTTGGTATGGAGCAGAATAACATTGCCCTTGACGGCGGTTATTTTGATGATGAAATAACAGCGACTGTGGATTGCGGCGCTTTTATGACTGAATCGGAAGCTGTTGTTGACGGCGGAAAATATTAATAAAAGGAGAAATGAATTATGGCAACAATTATAATTAAAAGAGGACAGCAGGAAAATATAGAAAATGTAACGCTTGCAGAGGGCGAGCTTGCCCTTGCGTACAACGCTGATAAGACAGCAGTTGCGCTTTATGCAGGTGACGGAAATGGTGGAAAGGTACTTGTAAATCCCGATGTATCTGACGATATAACAGGGGTGCTTACACAGGCTAAGGGCTATACCGATACAGAGATTAACAATCTCATAAACGGCGCACCGGAAGCAATGGACACTCTCAAGGAACTTGCGGACGCTATTGAGGAGAACAGCGACCTTATGGAGGTGCTCAATGCGGCAATCGGCAATAAGGTGGATAAGGTTGACGGAATGGGACTTTCATCAAATGATTACACAGCAGAGGAAAAGACCAAGCTGGCAGGTATTGCGACAGGCGCGAATAACTACGTACATCCGTCCTCACAT
>JBJEIU010000170.1:0-12957 GCA_051877355.1 Hominilimicola sp. | reverse complement strand
GTAAATCTGTTGTCTTCGACTTCAATGGTTCGAATCCATTCTCTCCCACCAATAAAACCACTTCATATGAAGTGGTTTTTTGCTGTGGTAAATATGCACTTTGTGATTAGGGCATGAGAAGAACAATGTGTCAATTGATGTAATCTGTGATGCAAATACCGTAACCTTATAAAAACAAACCTGTATTTTCTTTAAAAATTTTGATTGTTTTTGGAATCAAAATAAAACAAAATTTTTTGTAACAACTTGTAACAACTTTTTAAATCCTTTAAACAAATTTGTAAGTGCGCTGTTGTTGAAACTGATATAAAATAAGCATATAATAAAGGTATAAAAGGAACAGAAAGGAAGTGTTAAATATGATGAAAAAGAGAATCCTCGGCATAGCGCTTGCAATAGTGGTTTTAATCATGCAGATAAGCGTGTTTGCTTCGTCGTATGCTACATATTCCGTTTGTGATGGAAGGGCTGTTCTTTCTGATACGGATAATCTCGGAGAATGTGTAACAGTGCCTGAAACCTTTGAAGGCGCGGTAATTATGGGAATAGGCACAAACTCTTTTGAGGGTGATATAAATCTTAAGAGCGTGAGTCTGCCCGATACAGTGGAGTTTATCGAATGGGGAGCGTTTGAGAACTGCGTAAATCTTACGGATATAAACATACCTGAAAATGTGGATATGATAGAGGATATGACATTTGCAGGATGCAGAAGTTTGGCTCAGGTGAAGCTTCCGGCAAAGCTGACTGCTATAGGCGTTAAGGCGTTTGCGGATACGGCTGTTGCGGAGGTTATAATTCCCGAAGGCACAAAAGCAATTGATATAAAGGCATTTGAGAACTGTGTAAATCTTGAAAAAGTAATATTGCCGGCAAGTATACAGTATATCGGCGCAGACGCGTTCGATGGCTGTAAAAATATTACTGTTGAGTGTGTGAAAGGAACGTATGCTGAGGACTATCTGAAGGCGAATAACATTGCTTATGAGGCAAAGCAGTATAAAAACTAAATTATGGTAAATAATTTAAGGCGGTACATATTTGTGCCGCCTTTTGGAATATATGTCATGAAAATTTAATAATTTGTATGCAACTTAGTACAGGATTTTCAGTTGACGAGGCGGAATTAAAATGATATAATATCATATATTGTAATATTTGAGGACAAACACGATTTTTTGGAGGTTAAAGCGTGAAAGTTAGATTTAATGTAAAAAGATATTTTCAGGTGCTGGGAATATCGCTTGCAGTAATTATAGCAGGCGCGGCTATATGTATGGGATTTGATTTTTCGGGAAGCAGAAACACCGAAGTGGTTGATAATACTTCCACAGTACAGGCATCGGGCGGAAAAATTAATGTACTGCTTATGGGTACTGACGTTGACGGTCTTAGAACAGACGCCATCATGCTTGCGAGTATTGACACCGATAAAAAGGAAGTCAATATGCTGACAATTCCGCGTGATACTAAAATGTATATAGGCAACCGCTATCAGAAAATTAATGCGGCACACGCTTTTGTGGACAAGAGCGGGGAAATCGGAGGTCCTACAGCAACCTGTGAGGCTGTTACAAGAATTACGGGTATTCCGATTAACTATTATGTGGACTTTTCATTTGACGCTGTTGCGCATGTTGTGAATGAGCTCGGTCCGATTGAATTTACTATTCCCGACCTGTACGGCGATGGTGTGGGCATGGTATATGATGACCCTGTACAGAGTCTCCATATAAATCTTCCGCCGGGCAAATATGGTGAGGGAAGCGACTGCGATTATCCGGGACTTACGGGTCAGCAGGCAGTATGGCTCATGCGTTACAGACACGGCAACGTTGACCCTGATACGGGAGTTTTCAAAGGTTATGCCAACGGCGACAAGGACAGAGTTGAAATGCAGCAGAAGTTTATAAAGGCAATTGTTGACCAAAAGGTAAACGCATCGCTTATTCTGAAAATTCCGTCAATATTCAAGGCGGTAAGTTCTGAAATAAAAACAAACTTTACGGTAAATGATGTTATAAAGTATTCAAAGTATATTACGGATTTCACCAGCGCAAGTATCCATTCATACACACTTCCGGGCGAATACAGCACAGATTCATCAAACGGAGATGTGTGGGTACCTGATATGGATGAAATAAGAGAAATGGTTCAGTCGGTATTCGGCTATGATGCAAGCAATATCACCACAGGAAATCCGAACGACCCTGACAGCACTGAGGAAGGAAGGACAACTTCATCTTCAGGAAGTTCGTATTCAGACAGTTCATCATCATACAGTTCATCGGGCAGCGGCACAGGTTCATCATCGGGCAGCTCGGGTAATTCTTCGTCAGGCAGCAGCTCATCGGGTTCATCTTCTGCCAAAAGCAGCAGCTCATCAAACTCTGAAAGCAGTTCGTTGAGCAGCAGTACGGGTTCCTCTTCGGGCAGCTCAAATAATTCTTCATCAGGCAGTAGTTCATCAGGCACATCTTCATCGCTCAGCGGCTCAGGTTCTTCCGCAGAAAGCAGTAGTTCGAATGATGACTCAGATGATGATATTTCCGTTTCTGAATACAGTGGTGGCAGCTATGAAAGCGACAATTGATAAATTTTATTCAAAAATGTCTTGAAATTATCGGACATATATGATATAATCTTTATTATAGATGAATATACTATATTCAGAAAGAGTGGGTTTACCCACTCTTTCGTTTGTAATAGGAATAATTACGGAGGTACAGATGGCAAATAAAACAGAAATAAAGGCTCTTGCAATCGGAGAACCCATTGCAAAAAAGCAGAATGTCTATATTGTAGATGTAAGCTATAAAAAGGAAGAGGACACATATTCTTTGTGCTATTACATTGATAAAGAGGGCGGAGTCGGCATTGATGAATGTGAAATGTTTTCCAGAGCCGTTGAGGAAGCGCTTGACGCGGAGGACTTTATCGAAAATAATTACACCCTTGAGGTGTCCTCTCCGGGGGCGGACAGAAAGCTTACCAAAGAACGTGAATTTCTTTACTACAAGGGGAGAGAGGTTGACGTGAAACTGTACAAGGTTGAAAACGGCGTTAAGGAATTTACTGGTGTGCTGAAGGATTACCATGACGGAACGGCGTTTATTGAAACGGATGGAAATGAATTGGAAATACCTGCCAAACAGGCGGTTTATATAAGATTATCATTCAAGTTTTAGAGAGGAAGATTTATAAAAATGGAAAAGGGATTATTTGAAGTATTGACAGAAATAGGCGAAGAAAAGGGGATAAGCCCTGATGTGCTTATCGACGCGCTTGAAGCTGCCCTTGTTGCGGCATACAAAAAGAATTTTAACAGCGCCCAAAATGTTGACGTACAGATTGACAGAGAAAAGGGCAGTGTGAAGGTTTTTGCACAGAAGGAGGTCGTCGAGCTGGTATATGACGACCAGGAGGAGATTTCTCTTGAGGATGCGAGAGCAATAAACGGCAATTACAATATCGGAGATGTTGTCAATATTGAAGTTACGCCGAAAAACTTCGGAAGAATAAGCGCCATGACGGCAAAGCAGGTTGTAACGCAGAGAATAAGAGAAGCCGAAAGAGGAATAATTTACAGTGAGTATACTGAAAAGACAAACGACATAGTTACGGGAACTGTTGAAAGAATAGAACGCGGCAACGTGTTTATAGACATCGGCAAGATTGAGGCAATTCTTCCCGAAAAAGAACAGCCTGCAAATGAAACTTATGAGGTTGGTCAGATGCTCAAGTGCTATGTCAGCGAAGTAAGAAGCGGCACGAAAGGCACGCAGATAGTTGTTTCAAGAACTCATCCGGGACTTGTGAAGAAGCTGTTTGAAACAGAGGTTCCGGAAATCGCAGAGGGGATTGTGGAGATAAAGAACATAGCGCGCGAGGGTGGTTCAAGAACAAAGATTGCAGTGTACTCAAACGACCCTGATGTCGACGCTCAGGGTGCGTGTATAGGCCCTAAGGGACTGAGAGTTCAGAACATAGGCGATGAGCTGAGAAACGAAAAGATTGACATAGTAAAGTGGAGTGAGGATCCTGCCGAATTTATCGCGGCAAGCCTTAGTCCTGCAAAGGTTATTTCAACGGAATTAAATGAGGAAGAAAAGAGCGCGCACGTAACCGTTCCTGAATATCAGCTTTCGCTTGCAATCGGCAAGTCAGGACAAAATGTACGTCTTGCAGCGAGACTGACCGGTTGGAAGATTGATATAAGCGCGGAAGAATAAGAGGAAGGTAAGATATGAAGCACATACCTATGAGGATGTGCATCGCATGCAGACAAATGTATCCGCAAAACGGGCTTATCAGAATAGTACGCGACAATGAAACCGGCGAGGTAAGGCTTGATATGAAAAAAAAGCTTTTCGGACGCGGCGCGTACATCTGCAAAAAAGCTGAATGTATACAGAAAGCGGAGAAAAAAAGAGGGATAGAGCGTCATTTCAAATGTGCTGTCCCAAAGGAACTATATAAAACGGCGGAGGAATTGATTTGAACGAAAAATTTCTTGGAATGCTTGGCTTGGCAAAGCGGGCGGGGAAAATTCAGACAGGTGAGGATATATGCTCCAAGGCTGTTAAGAGCGGAATTTCAAAGCTTATTATAGTAGCATGTGACGCATCTGACAACACAAAGAAATCAATAACCAATTCATGTAAGTATTATAACGTACAATACATTGAACAGGGCAGTAAGGCTGAGCTTGGCAAATACACAGGAGCTGGCAGCCGTGCGGTAGTTTCCGTAAATGACGACAATTTTGCGAAAGCAATTTTAGATAAATTAAACTAATCCCTCTGGGACATTGGAGAAAGGGTGATGCGAATATGGCAGAAACAATAAAACTTGGTGAGATAGCAAAAAATCTGAAAATCACAAATAAGGATATAATTGCGAAGCTTTCAGAGTACGGAGTAGAACTGAAAAACGCAGCGAGTGTTGTTGACGAGAATACGTTGGGTTTAATTCTTGATATATACACACAGGCAAATGAGGTATCTGAGGAGGAAATTCTTGAGTTGCGCGCCGAAGCCATGAAGAAACAGAGCAAGTCTGCGGGAAATCAGAAGGAAAAAGCAACGGCTGGGGAAAAGAAAGACGTTAAGACAGATGACGCAGCGTCAAAGGTTGAGGAAACAAAGACGGAGGACAGCGCGCCGAAGTCTGAAAAGAAAGAGACAAAGACGGAGGACAGCGCACCGAAGTCTGAAAAGAAAGAGATAAAGACGGAGGACAGCGCACCGAAGTCTGAAAAGAAAGAGATAAAGACGGAGGACAGCACAACGAAGTCTGAAAAGAAAGTGACAGAGCCTGAAAAAACAGCCGAAAAGACAGAAGAAAAGTCTGCTCATCAAAAGACAGAGGAAAAGCCAAAGAATGAGAAGCATAAGAAGGTGGCAAAGAAGCAGTCGGGACAGAAGATTGACCTGAGCAATGTAGACCGCTCAAATACCGAGGAGGAATATGTTGTTAAGACGGAGGAAAGAAAGCGTCACGTTGACACGCGTCAGTCAATCGTTGAGCTTGACACCATTGAATCACGCGAAAGAATTGAGGATATGGTTCCCGACAACATAAAGATGGATAAAAAGGGCGGAAAGGTTAAGAATAAGAAGGGCGGCAAAAACCGCCGTGAAAAGGAAAAGAACCAGCAGCAGCCCAAGAAGGAAATAAAGGCAAAGGTTATAACGGAAATAGAAATTCCCGAAACAATCACAGTAGGCGAGTTTGCGTCCAAGATGGGCAAGACATCGGCAGAGGTTGTCAAGAAGCTTATGATGCTTGGCGTTATGGCTACTCAGAATCAGGCAATCGACTTTGAAACGGCGCAGCTTATCGGTGATGATTTCGGAATAACCGTAAAGCAGGAGGTTGTCCTTACAAAAGAGGATATGCTTATGATTGAAACAGAGTATGAGGATAAGGAAGAAGACCTTGTTCCGCGTCCGCCTGTAGTTGTCGTAATGGGACACGTTGACCACGGTAAGACTTCACTTCTGGACGCAATCCGTCATACGAGCGTAACCGATACAGAGGCGGGCGGTATCACGCAGCATATCGGCGCGTACAGCGTAAAGCTTAACGACAGAGTAATTACTTTCCTTGACACACCGGGACATGAGGCGTTTACCACAATGCGTGCAAGAGGCGCGCAGGTAACTGACGTGGCAATCCTTGTTGTCGCGGCGGACGACGGTATCATGCCGCAGACAGTCGAGGCTATTAACCACGCAAAGGCGGCAGGAGTTACAATCGTTGTCGCAATCAATAAGATAGATAAAGAGGGCGCAAATCCTGACAGAGTAAAGCAGGCGCTTGTTGAATATGACCTTGTTCCCGAGGAATGGGGCGGCGATACAGTCTGCGTTGAAATTTCAGCAAAGAAGCGTATCAATATAGACGGACTTCTTGAAATGGTGCTGCTTGTTGCGGATATGCAGGAGCTTAAGGCTAATCCGAACCGTGACGCACAGGGTACTGTAATTGAAGCAGAAATTGACAAGGGCCGCGGTCCTGTCGCTACAGTTCTTGTACAGAACGGTACTCTTAAGGTGGGCGATTTCGTAATCGCGGGAACGGCTGTCGGCAGAGTGCGCGCCATGATTAACGACAAGGGCAGACGCGTTAAGACTGCAACACCGTCAACACCTGTTGAGATACTTGGTCTTTCGGAAGCGCCGTCAGGCGGCGACACTTTCATGGTTGTTAATAATGAAAAGCTTGCCCGTGACGTTGCTGACCAGAGAAAGCAGCAGATGCAGGAAACAAAGTTCAATCAGGTGGTTAAGGTATCTCTCGATAATCTGTTCAGCCAGATTGACGAGGGCAACATGAAGGAACTTAACGTTATCATCAAGGCTGACGTACAGGGCAGCGTTGAGGCGGTTAAGCAGTCTCTTGAAAAGCTTTCAAATGACGAGGTAAGAGTAAGAGCAATCCATGGCGGTGTCGGCGCTATCAACGAGTCTGACGTAATGCTTGCAAACGCGTCAAACGCTATTATTGTCGGTTTTAACGTAAGACCTGACGCGGGCGCTGTTGCTTCGGCTGAGCAGCAGGAGGTAGATATAAGACTTTACAGAGTTATCTATCAGGCGATAGAGGAAATCGAAGCGGCTATGAAGGGTATGCTTGACCCTGAATACAGAGAGGTTGTGCTCGGCTATGCTGAGGTGCGCCAGACATTCAAGGTTTCAAATGTGGGTACTATTGCAGGCTGTTACGTTACACAGGGTAAAATTCAGCGTAATGCGGAAATCCGTATTGTGCGCAACGGTATTATAATCCATGAAGGCAAAATTGATTCGCTTAAGCGTTTCAAGGACGACGCGAAGGAAGTTGCTGAAAACTTCGAGTGCGGTCTTGGTGTCGAGAACTTCAATGACATCAAGGAGGGCGATACTATTGAGTGCTTCATCATGGAAGAAATTGAAAGATAGAGCATTTGCTTGCAAATGCTATAATTTCTGAAAGGAAACAATATGGCAAGAATTGATAAAATCAACGAAGAAGTAAAACGCGAGCTTGCGAATATTATCCGCGAGCTTAAGGATTCGCGTATACCGCTTATGACGAGCGTTGTCACCGTAAGCGTGACTAATGATTTGCGCTATGCAAAAGCATATATTTCTGTCATGGGCGATGAGGAAACAAAGAAAAAAGCCATGCAGGGCTTAAAGAGCGCTGCGGGCTTTATAAGACGTGAAATGGGAAAGAGAATTGATTTAAGATATACGCCCGAATTTGTATTTGAGCTTGACGATTCAATTGAGCACGGAGCAAATATAGAAAGGCTGCTTAATAATCTGAATAACAAATAGTAAAATGGGGGAGTTGTTATGCAGGCTGTTATTGATAAGATAAAAAAAGCAAAGTCCGTTGCGGTGTTTCCTCATGTGAATGAGGACCCCGACGCTCTCGGCTCATGCTTTGCTTTTGCAAAGGCGCTGCGGAAAATGGGCAAAAAAGCCACAATTTACGTTAGCGGCAGAGTAGAGGCAAGACTGGCGTTTATAGGCGCTGACTATGTTATGTATCATAAAGGCATTGCACATGACCACGACCTTTGCGCCTGTCTTGACTGCGGAGATATAGAACGTATAACGGAGAGAAAAGCGCTTTTTGAGGAAATAGGCAATTCCGTCAATATCGACCACCATCTTACAAACACGCGCTTTGCGGACGCAAATTACGTTGACGGAAAAGCATCGGCGACAGGTGAGATTTTGTTTGCCATGTTCGGTAAAATGGGCGTGGAAATTGACGATGAGATTGCAAAGGATTTGTATACGGCAATATGCTCCGATACAGGCTGTTTCAAGTACAGCAATGTGACGCCGAAAACAATGCGTACGGCGGCAGATTTGCTGGAGTATAATTTTGACCATGCTGAGCTTGCAAGGCTGCTGTTTGACTGCGAATCGCTTGCGGCGACAAAGCTTAAGGCAGAGGTTACAGAGGGGATAAAGTCTTATGCGGACGGAAAAATTTCGCTTGTGTCATTAGACGAAACCCTTGGCGAAAAGTATGGTATAAGCAAGGAGGATATTCCAAATCTTGTTGATATACCCAGACGCATAGAGGGCACGGAAATAGCTGTGTGCATAAAGCGTGTAACGGAGGGATTCCGTATAAATCTGCGTTCAAACGGCAAATCGGACGTGGCTAAGGTTGCCACGGAATTCGGCGGCGGCGGACATGTAAAAGCGGCTGGTGCAACATTGCATTCTGACACTGCCGCGGAAGCGGAAAAGGCTGTTGTAGAAGCGTGCATGAAAGCATTAGAGGAAATAGGATGAATGGTATAATCATAATAGACAAGCCGATTGGGCGCACATCACATGATATGGTGTACGTCATGCGTAAGATGACAGGAATTAAGAAGGTGGGGCATACGGGAACGCTTGACCCAATGGCTACGGGAGTGCTGCCCGTATGTATAGGAAATGCCACAAAGGTGGCGGATATGCTTACACTTTCCGATAAGCGGTACGTTGCCGAGCTTGTGCTTGGAATGACCACAGACACGCAGGACGCTGACGGCGAGGTACTTACGGAATGTGAGGTAAACTGCACAGAGGAGGAAATACGCGCGGCAGTTATGAGCTTTGTCGGCGAAATAGAGCAGATACCGCCCATGTATTCGGCTATAAAGCAGAACGGGAAAAAGCTCTATGAGCTTGCCAGAAAGGGCATAGAGGTTGAGCGCAAAAGCCGAAAGGTTACAATAAATTCAATAGATATACTTAAAATTGACGGAGAGCGCGTGTCGATTGATGTTTCCTGCTCAAAGGGTACTTATATCAGAACTCTATGCGAGGATATTGGTGCAAAATTACACGTTGGTGCGTATATGAATACACTGCGCCGTATAAAGACAGGTCCATTTTCAGTTGAAGAAAGCCATACAATTAAGGAAATAGAAAATCTAAAAGAAAATGGAAAGCTTGAGGACATAATAATACCTGTGGACAGGATGTTTGAGGAATATCCTCAAATCACTCTTAATCCCAAACAGGTGAAAAGCGTTACAAACGGCATGGCAATGACGTATAAAGGCATTGAAGGGCAGCCGTACCGCGTGTATGATGAAAACGGAATTTTCTTGTGTATATCGAAAATAACCGACGGCAGACTGAAACTGGAAAAATCATTCTGGAATTAAAAGGAGGGGTGACGTAAATGGAAGTAATCCGTAACAGGGTTGATTGTGATGGCACAGTTGTGGCGCTGGGAAACTTCGACGGACTTCACGTCGCCCATATGACAATAATCCGTAACGGAATACGTTATGCAAATGAGCATAACCTGAAAAGCGGCGTACTGCTGTTTGATGAAAATACAAAGGGTGTCACTGATGGCAAAATAGAGCTTATAACGCCCAACGAGGCAAAGCTGGAGCTTCTTGAACGAGAAAAGCCGGATTTTGTATTCATGGAAAAATTCGATAAGGAGTTTATGAAGAAAACTCCGGAGGAATTTGTACAGTATCTTGTGAATAATCTGCACGTAAAAGCGGTATGCGTGGGTTATGACTACAGCTTTGGCTTCAAGGCGCAGGGCGATGTGGAAATGCTCAGGAAATTTGGTGAAAAGTACGGCTTTAAGGTGTTTGTCACGGACGTTATAAAGATAGACGGCAGAATTGTTGCCAGCACATACATAAGGCAGGTAATAAAGTCGGGCGATATGGAGGAAGCGGAACGCTTCCTCGGCAGACGCTACTGCATTGAGGGTAACGTGGTAAAAGGCTTTCAGAACGGCAGAAAAATGGGAATACCCACTGCCAATGTGGACTATGATATTAATATGGCGCTTCCCAAAGAGGGCGTTTACGCGGGTATTACCTATGTAAACGGCAGGCGGCTAAAGTGCGTTATAAATGTGGGGAAAAATCCGACTTTCGGGGCGGAAAAACTGACTGTGGAAAGTCATATCCTTGATTTTGACGAGGATATTTACGGTGAATATATCCGCGTGAGCTTTGCGAAAAGGCTTCGCGGTGATATAAAATTCAACAGCATGGAAGAATTAAAAAATCAGATACATGAGGATATGGAAGTAACATCTAAAATGGAACTTTAGGAGGAAAAGAAATGAGCTTTACAAGTGTTATCTTAGCGGCAGGAATGGGTACAAGAATGAAATCCAAAATGCCGAAGGTGATTCATAAGGTGTGCGGCAAGCCGCTTTGCAAGTGGGTTATTGACGCGTCAAAGGCAGCTGGTGCGGATACGGTCTGCGCTGTTGTGGGACACAAGGCGGAAATGGTCAAGGAAGCTCTTGGCGATGTGTGTGAATTCGCTTTGCAAGCGGAACAGAAGGGAACAGGTCATGCCGTTATGCAGGCGATTGACGTTATAAAGGCGGCAAAGGGCGAGGTTGTTATTTTGAACGGCGACACTCCGCTTGTGACAGCTGAGGGCATAAAAAATGCCATTGAATACCACAAATCAAGCGGCAATCAGGCGACCGTTATTACAGCCGTGCTTCCCAATGCTACAGGCTACGGCAGAATTGTCCGTGGAAATGATGGCGGCGTAATAAAAATCGTTGAGCAGAAAGATGCGACCGAGGAAGAAAAGAAGATAAACGAGGTAAACTCGGGTATGTACGTATTCGACAGCGAGTCGCTTGTATATGCGCTTGACAAGATTACTCCGAACAACGCGCAGGGGGAGTATTACCTTACAGACACCCTTGAAATTTTATTGAGCGCGGGAAAAAAGGTGGGTGGCTATGCAATAGCCGACAATGACGAAATCCGCGGCATAAATGACAGAGTACAGCTTAACGAGGCTGAAAAGATAATGCAGAAGCGCATCAATGAAGCGCACATGAGAAACGGCGTTACAATGCGTAATCCCGAAAGCGTGTATATCGAGGACGGCGTTGAAATAGGAAACGATACCGAAATATGCCAGAACGTTACAATAAAGAGCGGTACAAAAATTGGTTCTGACTGCGTTATCGGCTCGGGCAGTATGCTTGACGGAGCGGTAATTCATGATGGTGTGGATATTTTGAGTTCTGTAATTCTTCAATCAGAGGTGGACGAGGGTACTCATGTGGGTCCGTTCGCCTATATCAGACCGAACTGCCGCGTTGGAAAGGACGTTAAGGTGGGTGACTTCGTTGAACTGAAGAACTCCAATATTGACGACGGCACAAAGATTTCACACCTTACATATATCGGTGACAGCGACGTGGGCAAGCGAGTAAACTTCGGCTGCGGTACTGTTACCTGCAACTATGACGGCAAAAACAAGTACAGAACCACAATCGGCAATGATTGCTTTGTAGGCTGTAACACAAACTTTGTTTCGCCGATTAACGTGGGCGACGGTGTGTATATCGCCGCAGGCTCAACCATAACCGAGGACATTCCCGAAAACAGCCTGTCAATCGCGCGTGCAAGACAGGTAAACAAGGAAAACTGGAAAGATAAGAGAAAGTAAAATGGGAATTAAGAATATCACGGGGCAGATTAAATCTGCCCTTTTTCCAACATATAAAAAGGAGATAATACCAATGTATTTAGTAATCGGACTTATCAAACCAAGCCAGTAAATACGAACACCACATCATAGCAATAGAGTTTACCAAAATAAAATTTAGTAGCTTTTTATGATACTCAGTTTTTTTCTTCTTGCGTACAGCCCTGCCTTTTGCATTTGAACTCATGTGTGTTTCCTCCCTGTTTAAATAATTCATTGAAGAGCTCGTCCATTCTTTTGATTAAATAATATGTATTCCCATTTTTAGCATGGGCACGCCAACTACTGTATGAACATAGGATGACAGACATTGATATCTTTCCTTCGTCGTATAGCCTCTTAAATGCTTTAAGTTTTCTACGCATATTATCTTTACTGGACTTTTTTAGTTTACGTATAACTTTTCCACTTTCAGTTAGATAGGTGTGGAATCCTAAAAAATCAATGCCGTTTTTGAGAGGGAATATCTGTGTCTTTTCGTTTAATTCTAATCCATATTTAGATAGATAATTTGTAATAACTTCAAGACAATATCTAAGATATTCTTTATCGTGATGTATCAAATAAAAGTCATCAACGTATCTTCCATATGCTTTTATATGAAGCCTCTCTTTCACCATATGGTCAAAATCATTTATTCACACGCTATCACCTCCATTATGAAGAAGGGCACAATGAGTTATTGTGCCCTATAAACTTCATACAATATGTTCTTCCCATTAAGCCGTAGGATTAAATACCTCGTCCAGCATAGCATCGATATCCTCATCGGATGCAACGGAACCATGAATAACATCATTAGGCTCTGTATAAACTACTGTGTCTGTGCCGTCAATCTTAATGCTACCGTTTGTATCCGATGCCTCAACCTTTGTTGCGCCGGTTGAGATACCTTCGAGCTTGGTCTTTTCTGCTGAGGTATAATTCTCATCGGTAAGCACCTTACTGCCGTCCT
>JBJEIU010000169.1:0-12959 GCA_051877355.1 Hominilimicola sp. | reverse complement strand
GTGCAGGGGTGAAATTCCCGTGGAGCCGCAGCCGGCGGCCGTTCGATTTTGTCGTTAAATCACGGACGAAATTGCAAAGCAATTTCCACACACCGTTTTAACCTCTCAATGAGGTTATTAAATTTAGGGATTTATGCTATGAGGTAAATTGCTATGGATAATGAAACGAATAATATTCAAGAAGAAAAATCAGAAAATAATACTGAATTTACGAAGCCTACAACATACGATTTTGATAAAAATTCTTTTATTGTGGAGCCTGTTTTTAAGGAGCAGGCAGCAGAAACTTTGGGAACTGTTTTTATTCGACTGATGAAATCGGATAAATAAAATCGAAAAAATAATCTCAAAACGGGCTGACAGTTTGGATAAAGAGCGGTATAATATAATTATACTGATTATTGACTGTCGGGAAAAGGTGAACAACTTGCTTTGCAAGTTGTAGCGAGCAAACCGCTTCGGTTTGTGTTAGCGTAGAAAGGAGGACTTATGAGACAGTCAAGTAATAAGAAAAGAGAGGTTACAGCCTCGTTATATTTGAGATTAAGCCGTGATGATAATTTGGACGGTGAAAGTTACAGTATCGGAAATCAGAAGAAGCTGCTTACAACAGTTGCAAAGGAAAAGGGCTATACAAATTTATTGATTTATATTGACGACGGAATTTCCGGCGTTACTATGAACAGACCTGATTATATCAGAATGATAGAGGATTTTGAAAATAATAAATCGTCTGCATTATTTGTAAAAGACCTTTCCCGTATCGGCAGAAATTACATTGAAGTCGGCAAGCTGACCGAGGAATTTTTGCCCGAACACGATATAAGGCTTGTTGCCGTATCGGATAACATTGACACGCACGAGGGTGAAAACGAGCTTGCTCCGATAAAAAATCTTTTTAATGAGTGGTACGCGCGCGATATTTCTAAAAAACGCCGTATCAGCAATAAGATTAAGGGCAATGCTGGCGAGTCTATGGGAATGCCGCCGTATGGATATATGAAAAATCCTGACGGAAGCAAAAGCTGGGTGGTTGATGAAGAAGCTGCAAGCGTTGTAAGACGGATTTTTAATATGACATTGGACGGAATAGGCACACATCAAATTGCGGATATTCTTGCAAGTGAAAAGGTTCTCACGCCAATGAATTATTGGATAAGCAAGGGTATAGGAAAACCTGGCAATAAAAATCCTGCTGAACCATACCAATGGCGCGCATCCTCGATAATATCAATTCTCCAAACGCAGGAATATTGCGGTGATGTGATAAACTTCAAAACCTATTCAAAATCGTATAAAAATAAAAAGCGTTATGCGAATGATAGAGAAAATTGGGCTATTTTCAAAGATGTTCACGAGCCTATCATAGACCGCGCTGTTTGGGAAACGATACAAGAAAAACGAAGCCGAAAAACACGCAAAAAGCAAAAATCCGACGGCGAAAAAAATATGTTTTCGGGATTGCTTGTATGTGCAGACTGCGGAAGCAACTTATGGTATCATTTCAATCAAGCCAATCCTTATATACAATATTTTAACTGTTCGGGATATAACAAGGGTAATCGTAAAATCTGTAACTCTACTCATTATATACGGGTTGATTTTTTGGAAAAGGTTGTACTTGGTGAAATCAGGCGTTTAACAAAACTTGCTACACAGTATGAGAATGAATTTGCTAAAATCGTTATGGGACACTCCATAAAAGCGGCAGAGCAGGAGCGACAGGTAAAACAAAAGGAACTTAATGCACTTACCGCAAGGGATAAAGAACTTGATACGCTGTTTGAACATCTTTATGAGGATAATGTTTCCGGCAAGATAAGTGATGATAGATTTGCAAAAATGTCAATGAAATACGAGTCAGAGCAAAAAGAGATTTCCTCACGCATTAAGGAATTGCAGACAGAGCTTGACAGCGAAAAGAGCAAAGCGGTAACAAGTGATATGTTTATGGCATCTGTCCGTAAATATACGAGGGCAAGAAAGCTGACACCAAGAATGCTTAATGAATTGATTGAAAAAATCGAAGTACACCAATCGGAAAAGATAGACGGTAAAACCGTTCAAAGACTTACTATTCATTATAATTGTATAGGTGCGATTGAAATACCCGACCTTGACAAGTTACCGGAAAATAATGTATCGGTACATACAAGACAGGGCGTAGATGTTTATTATGCCACCTGTGCAAGCTAAAAATGCAATAAAAAAACCGAGTGCCTTTCAAAACCTCTCAGGTTCTGTAAGAACACTCGGTATGGTACGCCCGGAGGGACTTGAACCCCCGACCTTTCGGTTCGTAGCCGAACGCTCTATCCAGCTGAGCTACGAGCGCATATAGCTTATTTAAGCTACGCATAATATAATACCATAATTTGAGGGGTGTTGTCAAGTGTTTTTTTGAAAAAACACATATAATTGAAAAGTTAACAGATTTGTGTTATACTTAACAGGAGGTGGATAACATGAATATTAAATGGAATACGAAAAAATATACTGAGGATTTTGATTTTGTACATAAATATGGCGAAGGCGTAATGGATTTGCTCGACATAAATGAGGGAGACTGCGTTATAGATTTAGGCTGCGGAAACGGAGCGCTTACGGAAAAACTTCACAATCTAGGCGCGGAGGTTATCGGAATAGACGGCAGTGCAGACATGATAGAGCGGGCAAAAGAATTACATCCTGCGATTAATTTTGTTTGTGATGACGCGGTGACGTTCAGTGTGGAGAAAAAGGCAGACTGTGTGTTCTCAAATGCGGTTTTTCACTGGATAGACGAATGCAAGCAGGAGGAGATGCTGAAAAATATCGCGAGAGCCATAAAGGTCGGGGGACAGCTTGTGTGCGAGTTTGGCGGCAGCGGCTGCTGCGAAAAAATCCATTCCGCACTTGAAAAGGAATTTAACAGTCGCGGACTTGAATATAAACGCACATTTTATTTTCCAAAGATTGGTGAGTACACATCAATAATAGACAAATGCGGATTTAAAACGGTCTATGCGGTGCTGTTTGACAGAAAGACGGAGCTTAAGGGTGAAAGCGGCATGGAGGACTGGATACGCATGTTTGTGAAAATACCGTTTGAGGGAATTTATAAAGCGGTATGTGATGAGATTATAGACAGTACCGTTTCCAAATTAAGAAACGATATGTATGAAAACGGCAAATGGTACGCGGATTATGTTCGTATACGTATAAAGGCGGTAAAGGAGTAAGGAGTTTTGTATGAAAAACGTATGGTATTATGATTATCCCATAGGCACTCTTGCGATTGCCTGTGACAGAATAGGTATAACTGATGTGACGCTTGACAGGATAGAAGCAGTAGAAGAAAAAACACCTTTGATTGAAAAATGTGCCGCACAGCTTGACGAATATTTTAATGGGAAACGTTTTAAATTTGATATGCCGCTGTCACTTTACGGAACGGACTTTCAGAAATCTGTATGGAAGGCTCTTACGGAAATCCCGTACGGTGAAACGCGCTCATATAAGGACATAGCCGTAAAAATCGGCAATCAAAAAGCGTGCCGTGCAGTAGGCATGGCAAACAACCGAAACAGAATAATAATAATCATACCGTGTCACAGAGTAATAGGAACAAACGGCTCGCTTGTTGGATACGGCGGCGGACTGGACGTTAAGGCACAGCTTCTTGCGTTTGAAAAAGAGAACAGAAAGTAATTTATAAGGAAACAGAAAATGATATTGGTGATAGCAGAGAAGCCGTCTTTAGGGCGCGATATAGCGGACGCTTTGCAGGGGACGGTAACCGAAAGAAACAGCAGATTTATCCGCAAGGGCAATTACACCGTCACATGGGTATTCGGACATATGCTGACGCTGAAAGAGCCTGAGGATTACGATATAAAATATAAGAAATGGTCGCTTGACGATCTGCCGATATTTTTTGACAACTGGGGACTTAAAATCGGTCAGGACGCATCAAGGGGCAGAAATTATGAAACAAAGGAGCAGCGTGTCAATTTAATCGGACAGCTTCTTGAGGAGTCAGAGTCGGTTATACACGCGGGCGACCCTGATGAGGAGGGTCAGCTTCTTATTGACGAGCTTTTGCGATGGTTTGATTATAAAAAGCCCGTCATGCGCCTCAACACAGGCGATACCACGAAGGGCTCTCTTACAAAGGCGCTGTCGCATATGACGGACAACGCGCAAAGCGTAAACGAGGGCTGGTCAGCATATGCCAGAAGCGTTGCAGACCTTATGATTGGCGTAAATATGAGCCGCTTTTTTACATGCACAAATTCCGGCGCGCTGCTCGCCGTGGGACGTGTGCAGACACCAACTCTCGGGCTTGTGGTAAACCGTGATTTGCAGATTGAGGGACACGTGAAGTCGAAGTATTACGACATATTTGCCGACCTTGATTTAGAAACGGCGGACGGCGTGAAAACCGTTACTGCGAAATATACGCGTAAAAAGCAAAAGGATAGTGAAAACAAGCAGATTACGGAAATAAGTGAGGCGGAGGAGATAAAAAATAGTCTTACGGGAAAACGGTTTGACAATATCATAGTGGAAACAAAGACAGTCAAGGAAGACCCGCCGTTGCCATTTAACCTTGTAAAGCTGCAAAGCTATTGCAGCAGTCATTTCGGATACAACCCCGGAGAGGTTATGGACATAACACAGTCTCTGAGAGAAACGCACAAGGCTATTACCTATAACCGCTCCGACTGTCAGTATCTTAGCGAGGAGCATTACAAGGAAGCCCCGAAAACGCTTGCACAGGTTATTGAGAATATAAAATACAAGCCGAAGGAGCTTGACCCGACTATACATTCAAAGTGCTTTAATGACAAGAACATAACGGCGCATTTTGCGATTATTCCCACAAACAACAAGGTAAATCTTGAAAAGCTGACAGAGCGTGAAAGGAATGTGTATCTTGCGGTGTGTAAGTATTACATGGCGCAGTTTCTGCCCAAGGCTGTCAAGGAAAAGACAAAGCTTACGGCGGATATTGACAATGAATATATGCTTGCTGCGTATTCAACGCGTGTGATCAAAAAGGGATACCTTGCGATTTTTAAAGACGCAAAAACAGACGAGGCGACAGTTCTGAGTGATATTGCGGACGGAACGTATTCTGGAAATGTGTCGGCTGTAAGAATAGAGGAAAAGGAAACAAAGCCGCCGTCACGCTATACAAAGGCTACGCTGAACGAGGACATGACGCGTATTGCAAAGTATGTAACGGATAAGGAAATAAAGAAGCTTCTTCTGGAAAAGGACAAGGATAAAAAGGGCGAAAACGGCTCAATCGGCACATCTGCCACACGAAGCACGATTATAGACAGTCTTATAAAAAAGGGCTATCTTTACGAAAAGGGCAAGAAGCTGATTTCAAGCGAGCTGGGACGCGAGCTTTACCGCATTTTGCCCGACGAGATAAAAAAGGCAGATATGACAGCAAAATGGTGGGCAATCCAAGAGGATATACGCTCTGGTGAAAAGGACTATACTGCCCTTACGGATAATGTGCTTGATACCATTAAGGAAATACTGACGGAAAGCTATCCGCTTGTAAATCAGACTGTTATGACAAAAACTGTTTCGTCAAAATTCCATAAGGTTTTAGGCACATGCCCGCTGTGCGGGGGCAATATAATAGAAGGTACAAAGGGCTTTGGATGCAGCAATTGGAAAGAACCCACAAGCTGTAAATTCACCATATGGAAAAAGCAGAGCAAGGGACCTTTTTCGAAGGTTACAATATCGGCGACAACTGTAAAAAAGCTTCTCTCAGGCAAAAGTGTGCATATGAAGAAGCTTGTTAAAAATAACGGAGAGCTGTTTGAAGCGGACGTTATGCTGAAAACAGACAAAAACGCAGCTTATCCCATACAGCTTGTCTTTGGAAAATAAGTATTGACCTTTTATTTAATGTTGACTATAATATAAAGAGTGAATATAATGTAATAAAAGAGAAAAAATGGATTTATTATAAAAGGGAGTGATAGTATTGGGTCATGAAACAGAAAAACTCGTAGACGAAATTATTGAAAGCTATAACGAGCTTGACCTTACAGGAAGAATTGATGCGGAAAATATGCTCAGCAAGGATACGCTTATAAAGGTGGTTGAAGAAATCCGCAAGCTTTTGTTCCCCGGATTTTTTGACAACAACCGCGTAAGAAGCGAATACATAAAATTCCTTGTGGGAGAAAGAATTGAATTTATACAGTACCACCTGAAAAAACAGATTGCAAAGGCGCTTGGCAATCAGGAAATGTGCAGCGGATGCGAAAAATCATCAATCAATCAGAAAGCTGATGAAATTGTTTACGAATTCTTAAACAGAATAGTCAAGATACGCGGGTACCTGCACACTGATATAAAGGCGGCGTATAATGGCGACCCTGCGGCATACAGCACAGATGAAATTATATTTTCATATCCGGGAGTATACGCTATAACAGTGTACAGAATTGCCCATGAGCTGTGGCTCTTAAAAGTACCGATGATTCCGAGAATTATGACGGAATACGCTCACAGCATAACGGGCATAGATATTCACCCCGGCGCGACTATAGGAAAGTATTTCTTTATCGACCACGGCACGGGTATAGTTATAGGCGAAACAACCGAAATAGGCGATAACGTAAAGATATATCAGGGCGTGACGCTCGGCGCGCTTTCCACGAGAAAGGGACAGGAGCTAAAAGGCGTTAAGCGTCATCCCACAATCGGCGACAACGTAACCATTTATTCCGGCACGACAATTCTCGGCGGCGATACCGTCATAGGAAACGGCGCGACAATCGGCGGCAACGCTTTTATTGTAAGCTCTGTTTCTGAGGGAATGAAAGTAAGTGTAAAAAATCCGGAGCTGCAGTTTTCGCGCGGCAGCTCAGGCGAGCTGGTGCAGGATGAATTCTGGGACTGGTGCATATAATTTAAATTGACAGGTTATTAAACCGATTGTTTTATAAACAAATTCAAAAGTCCGTCAAGGGTATAAACCCTTGACGGACTTTTTACATTCTTTCTATTTCATCAAAAAACATCTCATAGAAATCGTCCCAGTTGTCAGGCGCTTCAACTCCGCCGCCGTTCACGCTCCTCAGCATCGCCGCGCAAAAGGCTTCGCCCGCTGTCAGCAGTTCATATACGGTGATGTGCCTGTAGCCGAGTTCCGTGCATTTGTCGCAGAACGCCTTTACTTTGTCGGGCGCGTTGCGTGTTTCAAGCAGCTCACGGCGTAGCTTTTCGTCATTTCTTGCGCGCTGTGTAAGCTGCGCCAGTTCAAGAGAAATATCCATTTTTGTTCACCTCAAGTCTAAAAAAACGGGCAGGAGTATAAATCCTGCACCGCCTTTGGTAAGATAAATTTAAATATTTGTTATTTCAGAATATCATCAATCGCGTTAAGCTCATCTGCTGTGAAATCTAGTTTATTCAGCGATGCAACATTTTCTGTAATCTGTGACGGTCTTGAAGCGCCGAGAAGAACGCTTGTCAGCTTGCCACCGCGCAGATTCCACGCGCATGCCATCTGAGCAAGAGACTGACCTCTGCTTTCGGCAATTTCATTCAGCTTTACAATTTTTGCAATCTTGTCCTCCGTGATACCCTCCTTTGTCAGGAACGGCGAGCTTTTAGCGGCTCTTGAATCAGCAGGAATACCGTTTATGTACTTATTTGTCAGCATACCCTGCGCAAGCGGACAGAAAGAAATTGAGCCGATGCCCTCATCCTCAAGCACATCCTGCAATCCGTCCTCAATCCATCTTTCAAACATGTTGTATCTGGGCTGATGAATAAGAAGCGGTGTACCGAGTGACTTCATTATTTCCGACATTTTCTTTGTTTGCTCCGCATTGTAGTTCGATACGCCAACATAAAGCGCCTTGCCGCTTCTTACGATATGGTCAAGCGCGGCTGCCGTTTCCTCCATAGGAGTTTCGGGGTCGGGACGGTGGTGATAGAAGATATCCACATAGTCAAGCCCCATGCGCTTTAAGCTCTGGTCAAGGCTGGCGATAAGGTACTTTCTTGAGCCGTGGTCGCCGTAGGGACCCTCCCACATTCCGTAGCCTGCCTTTGTGGAAATAATAAGCTCGTCGCGGTAGGGAGCAAGCTCATTCTTCATAATCTTGCCGAAGTTTTCCTCCGCGCTGCCCGGATAAGGACCATAGTTGTTCGCAAGGTCAAAGTGGGTAATGCCGAGATCAAATGCGGTTGTCAGCATATCAACCATATTGTCGTAATTGTCTCCGCTGCCAAAGTTGTGCCAAAGCCCTAATGAAAAGGCGCTCAGTTTCAAGCCGCTGTTTCCGCAGCGGTTGTACTTCATGGCAGAGTATCTTTTTTCATCTGCAATATACATAATATTTTTTTCCTTTCTGTGAAAATATTCTCTGCATAAATTATATAATTGTCCGCGTGTTATGTCAATAGATTTCGGAGTATTTATTTTTTGTTCATGTACATCTTTGAATATGCGTTTCTGTATTCCATACACGTGACACCCTCGCGTTTTTTAAAAGCACGCATGAAATATCCTGCGTCAAGGAAGCCAAGCTGCGCGGCGATAGAAGTAACGGTTTCGTCCGAACCTGTCAGGAGTTGTTTTGCGAGAGTGAACTTTTTCTCCGCAATAAACTCATTCACCGTCATACCCGTATGCTCGCGGAATATGCGTGAGAGGTATCTTTTGTTGTAACCCAGCGCGTCCGCTGTCTGTTCAAGGGAAATAGGCGCGTCGATGTTCAGCTCAATCCATGCGGCGGCTTTGTTTACGGTTTTGTTTCCCGAAACACTTTCATATTCCGACTGTGCCGCTATTTCACAGCAAAGCGCGGTGAAAAGGAAATCACAGTATTTTTTCCTTGCTCCTGTCAGTGAGTATACGTCAGAAAGTTGATTGTAAAGTATACGTACTCTGGCATAGTCCGTCAGAGCAAAATGAAGAGGAATACTGAAATCGCTTCTTGTATCCGATATGGAAAAATCACTCTCCGTAACAAAATGCGCCCAGAAATATTCAATATGTCCGTCCGTATCCTCGTCCTTAAAGCCGCGGTGCAGTAAATTGGCGGGGAGAATAATGGACTCTCCGCGGCGTATTTTATATCTTTTACCGGCTATTTCAATATTTAAAATACCCTGTTCAACAATTATCAGTACATGTATGTGAATCATTCTTTCCATATGTACAAAGTTGTCTGCTACAAGTCTGCCGCAAAGTATATGCAAGAATTCATGCTCCATATTTATATTCATATACTTCATAACGCTACTCCTCCAAAAGTGAATATTGTCCATAATATATATTATATCATCTATTGAAAAAATTTCAAGCGAAAGATATTATATCAGTATAATAAATCCAAAACAGGGAGGTAAAACATGAAAAAGTTATTCTTTACATTACTGGCGGTATTGTGTATAATATGTACATCTGCATATGCCGCTTCTGACGCGGACGTGCATAACACCTTTGACGAAACAGTATCGGAGGTTACGTCACAGTCAATAACGCCTAATCTCACAGCCACAGCCCGGATATATTCGGACAACGGCAAGGCATATGCGGATTACACAATCAATAATGAAAGCGATGAAAAAAGCGCGATTATATTTATTGCTGTATATGACTGCGGCACTCTTGCGGGTGTAGGAATGGAAACGACAGATAATTTTGAAAGCGGCGCATACACTGTTTCTGTGGATATGCCGGATTCGGAGGACATATTGGTGAAAACATATTTATGGAATAAAAAAATGAAACCGTTAGCAAAGCCAACGGAGAAAAGCTTTGCCAGCTCTTACGGCTCATCATTTGAGGTGAGCGAGGTTACACTGACAGACGGAATATTCAAAACCTCGCAGGATACAGGCAAGACGTATCTGCTGTCCCTTGACGTGGACAGACTTCTCGCGCCTGTGGCGTACTCTACAGGCGCAAGCACGGACAAATCGAAATATTACGGCGGCTGGGAGGCTTATAAGTACAGAACATATAACGGAACAGGCATTTCTGGTCATTCGCTGGGACACTGGATGAGCGCGGCGGCGACCATGTACGCGGCTACGGGTGATACGGCTGTAAAGGAGAAGCTCGATTATGCCGTTGACAAGCTGGAGGAATATCAGGAAATTGACGGCACAGGCTATATAGGCGGCGTGGAGAAGTCAGGACTTGTCAACGCGCTTAACGGTACGCTTAAGGTCAGCAATTTTGACCTTAACGGCTACTGGGTACCATGGTATTCATTCCATAAGATTTTTCAGGGACTTATAGACGCATACGAGCTGACAGGTAATGAAAAGGCGCTCAGAGTTGTTTGCGGCTTTGCCGACTGGGCGATAGACGTAACAAAGGATATGTCTGACGAGAAGTTTAACGAAATGCTAAACTGTGAATACGGCGGAATGAACGAAGTCATGGCAGAGCTTTACGATATAACGGGCGAAAAGAAATATCTTGATTTGGCAGTGCGTTTTACGCAGCCGTCAATACTTGACCCGCTTTCGCAGGGAGTTGATGAGCTGGAGGGCAAGCATGCGAACACGCAGATACCGAAGGTAATCGGCGCGGCGGCTGTTTATGAGGAGGACAATAATAAGACAAATTACAGAAACGCGGCGGAGTTCTTCTATAATACGGTTGTAAATCACCGCTCATACGTTATCGGCGGCAATTCAAATTATGAGCATTTCGGAAATGCTTCGGACGAAAGTCTCGGCACGCAGACCTGTGAAACCTGCAATACCTACAATATGATGAAGCTGACAGAGCATTTGTATGCGTGGAACCATGACGCGGCGTATATGGATTATTATGAAAAGGCGCTGTTTAACCATATTCTGGCATCACAGGACCCTGACTCGGGAATGAAAACATATTTCATGGCGACAAAACAGGGACATTTTAAGGTATATTCAACAAAGGAAGATTCGTTTTGGTGCTGTGTGGGCAGCGGCATGGAAAATCCGGGCAGATACACAAGAAATATATATTATAAGGATGGAAATGATTTCTATGTAAATCAGTTTATTTCCTCAACGGTTGACTGGAAAGAAAAGGGGCTTACAATTTCACAGACCACAAACTACCCATATGAGGATACAACCGTTATAAAAATTGAAAGCGGCAGCGCAAGCGCGGCGGTAAAAATAAGAATACCGTCATGGATAAACGATGCAGCAATAATTAAGATAAATGATGAAGAAGCGATAAGCGTATCGGAAACAGGCTATTACACAATAGAAAGAGTATGGAATGAAGGTGACACAATCATTGTAACGCTGCCTATGGGACTTCATACATATACGGCGCGTGATGATGACAATAAGGTTGCATTTATGTACGGACCGATAGTGCTTGCGGGGGCGCTGGGAACGGATAATTTCCCGGTAACAGACCTTGTAAGCGACCACACCTCGCTTGACAGTCAGACGTCAATAAATGTACCCGATATAGTTGTAGAGGATAAAAATCCTGAAACCTTTATTAGTATGGCGGATAAGGACACGCTGACCTTCAAAATGACATTTAAAGAGTCGTCAGACGCATCGGAAACACAGGAAATAACGCTTATTCCGTATTTTGATTTGCATCATCAGCGATATTCACTGTATTGGATGCTTTACGGCCAAGATGAAGCAATAGAAAAGGACAAATTTACAATTGCCCTTAACGCGGCAACCATAGACACCGTACGCCCGAATGAGCAGCAGCCCGAAGTTGACCACAATATGCAGAGCAATAATTCATTTTCGGATTATTTCAGCACAGTTTCGCGCGGCTGGCGTGACGCACGCGGAGCTGACGGCTATTTCAGTTATGACATGAAGGTGGACAACAGCGCCGAAAAAAATTATGTTATGGCGCTGTATTGGGGAAGTGATGTGCCGTTCATCGTGGATGGCGTAAACTATACGAGAGAATTTGAAATCCTTGTTGATAATACTGTTATAGGTGAGCAGACGCTTAATAACAATGCGGCAGGCAAGCTGATTTATGTTTATTATGAAATTCCGTCAGACCTTATAGTCGGCAAGGAAAAGGTAACTGTCAAATTCAGAACGAAGGGCGCGAATAAAGCCGCAGGCGGTGTGTTTGAGGTGAGAACCACAACAGCCGAGTTGCAACCTGAATAATTAAACAGAACTAAAAATAGCGTATCGTTTGTAAAAACGATACGCTATTTTTATTGGTACTCCTTTAATTGCGTATTTACAAAAAGTTTGAAGTATGTTATAATTAATATGCTACATATTTACATTAAAACAAAAGAATAGACATACATTGCAAAGGGTACGCTAATTTGGTAAAAGCGTACGCTTCGATTTGTCATACCTTTGCAATGTGTATTGGGTTTTGATGTAAATGTGTAGCAGCATTAATAATCGAAGTTACTACGTTTTTCGGTGCGTGGCTTTGATTTTGGAGCTGCGCACTTTTTTATTATTATAATATTTTGCAGGAAAGGATATTTTTTATGAGAAAAAAACATATACTAACATTTTTGATATTATTGAGTGTGTTTCTGGTGACAAGCTGCGTGTCTGAGAATGAACAGCCAAAAGAAAAGTATTCACCAAATCCGACATCTATAGTAACCGAAAAGCCAGTAACTGAAATGCAGGCAAATAGTACATATTTGCAGGAAGAAACTACAGAAATCTCATATATCGGCAATAAAAAATCAAAAAAATTTCATAGCCCCGATTGCTGCTCACTTCCGGCGGAGAAAAACCGCGTTGAATTTTCAAGCCGTGATGAAGCGGTAAACAGAGGTTATTCTCCCTGCGGCAATTGCTGTCCATAAAATATAGTAATTGTGTAAATTCATATTTACCGGAATGAAGCTGACGGTTGTATATTGACATGGAATGATTAAAATAATATAATTATCAAGTAATAAGTCTGAAACCTAATGTCTATTAGCAGAGAGTAATTCAAAATAAAATTCTGC
>JBJEIU010000168.1:0-2845 GCA_051877355.1 Hominilimicola sp. | reverse complement strand
ATTCAGGATAACACAAAGGCAATATACATTGAAACGCTTGGCAATCCAAATTCTAACCTTGTTGATATTGAGGCTCTTGCAAGGATTGCGCACTCGCATAAAATTCCACTTGTTGTTGATTCAACATTTGCTACTCCGTATCTTATCAGACCGATTGAATACGGAGCGGATATAGTTGTTCACAGCGCGACAAAGTTTATCGGCGGACACGGCACGGCAATCGGCGGTGTAATCGTTGACAGCGGCAATTTCGATTGGGAGGCGTCAGGCAAATTCCCGCATCTTGTTGAGCCAAACCCGTCATACCACGGCGTAAGCTTTACGGCGGCTGTAGGCCCTGCCGCATTTGTAACATATATCAGAGCAATTCTTCTTCGTGACACGGGAGCTACGCTTTCTCCGTTCCATGCGTTTATCTTCCTACAGGGACTTGAAACGCTTTCGCTTCGTGTGGAGCGCCATGTTGAAAATGCGCTCAAGATTGTCGAGTATCTCAATAATCATCCTCAGGTTGAGGCTGTGCACCATCCGTCGCTGCTGACAGAACCGAGCCATGAGCTTTATAAAAAGTATCTGCCAAACGGCGGCGGCTCTATCTTTACGTTTGAAATCAAGGGCGGTGAAAAGGAAGCGCAGAAGTTTATTGATAACCTTGAGATATTCTCACTTCTTGCAAATGTTGCGGACGTCAAGTCGCTTGTAATTCACCCTGCTACGACCACACATTCACAGTGCAATGAGCAGGAGCTTGCAGAACAGGGAATCAAGCCGAACACAATAAGACTGTCAATTGGTACGGAAAATATTGATGACCTTATAGGCGCGCTTTCAGATGCGTTTGACGCGGTAAAGTAAAAGTTGTATAATAGTAGTATCGTATAAGAAAGAAGGATTTTAAAATGTCAAAAATTTACAAAAAAATTACTGACCTTATAGGAGGAACACCGCTGCTTGAACTTGTGAATTACGAAAAGGAAAACGCGCTTGAAGCGACTGTGCTTGCAAAGCTGGAATATTTCAATCCGGCAGGCTCCGTTAAGGACAGAATTGCCGTAGCGATGGTGGACGAAGCGGAAAAGCAGGGAAAGCTGAAGAAAGGCGCTGTGATTATTGAGCCGACTTCGGGCAATACAGGTATAGGTCTTGCGTCTGTTGCAGCATCAAGGGGCTACAGAATAATTATTACAATGCCTGAAACGATGAGTATTGAGAGACGTAATCTTCTTAAAGCATACGGCGCAGAGCTTGTGCTTACGGACGGCGCGAAGGGCATGAAAGGGGCTATTGAAAAGGCGCAGGAGCTTTCGGAGGAAATTGAAAACAGCTTTATTCCAAGCCAGTTCACAAATCAGGCAAATCCGGCTTACCACAGAGCGACGACAGGTCCTGAAATCTGGCAGGACACAGACGGTAAGGTTGATATATTTGTTGCAGGTGTTGGCACAGGCGGAACTGTTTCCGGTGTGGGCGAGTATCTGAAGTCACAAAATCCTGACGTTCATGTGGTAGCGGTTGAACCTGCTTCTTCGCCTGTACTGTCGGAGGGCAAGTCAGGTCCGCATAAAATTCAGGGTATAGGCGCGGGATTTATTCCTGATACTCTTAATACAGAGATTTATGACGAGATTATTAAGGTGGCAAGCGAGGATGCATTTGCGGCAGGCAGGGGGATTGCGCGCACTGAGGGTGTGCTTGTGGGTATTTCATCGGGCGCGGCTCTTTGGGCGGCAACCGAGCTTGCAAAGCGTCCCGAAAATAAGGGTAAAACTATAGTCGCTTTGTTCCCTGACACAGGTGAAAGATATCTTTCAACTCCTATGTTTGCTGACTAATTAAATAAAGCATGAAAAAGCGGACAATGGCGTCCGCTTTTTTTGATGCAAAAATGTGGAAAATTCTGTTTTATTATGATAAAATGCAATGAGAGGGAAGTGATTGAATGAAAAAGAAAATATTTTTAATTGCATTTGTAGCGGTAATGCTGATGTGTTCATGCGCATATGCCTTTTCGGACGTTAAGCAGGGCGACTGGTTCTATGATAACGTAACGGATATGACTGACAGCGGTTATCTGAGCGGCTATGAGGACGGCACGTTCCGCCCATCGGGGATTATTACAAAGGCGGAGCTGGTCAGTGTGGTCGGCAGGGTGGACGGACTAGATGAAAAGTGCGGTCAGACCTCTCACTGGGCAAGCGGTATGCTTCAGGCGGCTATGGACGCGGGGTACTATGACTGGGACGAAATCCCGCCTACAGGCGAAACATTTGACGAGCCGATAATGCGTCAACTTGCGATTAAGATAGTTATGAAAGCGTTTTTGCCAGATGCAAAGGGCGATTATAATCAGGTGTCAGGTAGTGTTAAGGACTTTTCGCAGCTTGATGGACGCTATTACGACAGTGTTATAGCCGCTTATTCAAGCGGTGTGGTGTACGGCGATGATAACGGCAATCTGAATCCGAAATCAAACATAACACGCGCCGAAGCCTGCGCGATAATTATGCGCGCGGCAAATATGAGGGGCAATCTGAAACCCTATGAACAGCCTGTCGCAACGGAAGCGCCTGCGCCTATTACCGCACGCAGCGGCGGCGTAAGCGAAAACGGAAAGCTGCGCGTTGAGGGTACACAGCTTGTAAACGAGAGAGGTGAGGCGGTTATTCTGCACGGTATGTCGAGCCACGGCTTGCAGTGGTATCCGTCATATGCAACAGAAAACGCCATAAAAGCCACCGCCGATTACGGCGCAAATCTGTTCCGCTGTGCCATGTATACAGGCGAGGGCGGTTATCTAAGTAATACCGCCGTCAAAGATACATTGATTAATGCCGTTGACAGCGCG
>JBJEIU010000167.1:0-13090 GCA_051877355.1 Hominilimicola sp. | reverse complement strand
CGGAGCGATTAAAAATTGGGTGGATTTGCAGGACGATTATCACTGTATTTACGCAATGATGGACTTGCACACAATTACGGTACGTCAGACACCCGCTGATATACGCCGCAGAACTCTTGAGGTGCTTGCGCTGTATATCGCCTGCGGAATTGACCCCGAAAAGTCAATTCTATTTATACAGTCGCACAATCCTGCTCACGCTGAGCTTGCATGGGTGCTTAACTGCTACACATACATGGGCGAGCTTCAGAGAATGACGCAGTTCAAGGATAAATCGGCGCGTCATGCCGACAATATTAACGCAGGTCTGTTTACATACCCTGTGCTGATGGCGTCCGATATTCTACTTTACCAGACTGATTATGTGCCTGTGGGCAAGGACCAAATGCAGCATATTGAAATCTGCCGCGATATTGCACAGAGATTTAATGCGCTTTACGGTGATGTGTTTAAAATCCCCGAGGGTATGCTTTCAAAGTCGGGCGCGAAGATAATGAGCTTACAGGAGCCTGAAAAGAAGATGTCCAAGTCAGATCCTAACCCCAAGGGGTATATTTCAATGATGGACGACATGAACGTTATTGCGAAGAAGATAAGGAGCGCCGTAACGGACAGCGAGGGCGTAATCGAATACCGCGAAAACGATTCGACAAAGGCTGGTATCAATAATCTTTTAAGTATCATGTCAGCCGTAACAGGCAGAAATATTGACGATATTGTTAAGGATTATCAGGGTAAGGGCTACGGTGATTTCAAGAACGACGTTGCCGAGGCCGTTGTTGAAAGCATACGTCCTGTAAGAAATGAATTTGACAAGCTGATAGCAGATAAGCAGTATCTTATGGATATATGTGAAAAGGGCGCAGACAGCGCAAGGAGAATTTCGCAGAGAACCCTGAAAAAGGTTTATAAAAAAGTTGGATTTGTGATTTAACGGAGGATAAATATGAATACTCAACAGATTTTATTTATGATTTTTGCCTTTATAGTGTCCTTTGTTTTCACATTTGCCACAACTCCGCTTGTAAGACGTTTAGCATTCAGAATAGGCGCGGGAGCGGTGGATATACCGAAGGATGCAAGACGTATGCACAAAAAGCCAACGCCGCGAATAGGCGGACTGGCAATAATTTTCGGATTTTTGGTAGCAACGCTGTGTTTTGCGCAGCCGTCAAGACAGCTTGTGGGAACGCTTGCGGGAGCCGGAATTATAGCGGTTATGGGATTTATAGACGACTGCAAGGATCTTAACGCAAAGCTGAAATTTGTAATTCAGATTATTGCAGCGCTTGTGGTTATTTTCGTGGGTGATATAAAGATTGACGTGTTTACCAACCCTAATGTACTTAGCGATAACCCGTATTGGGTTCTGCCGCAGTGGCTTTCAATCGGTCTGACTGTTATATGGATTGTGTTCATAACCAACGCCGTAAACTTCATAGACGGTCTGGACGGACTTGCAGCAGGCGTAAGCGCGATAATGTCTGTTTCGCTTGTGTTTATATCAATCAGAGTGGGTGAGTATTCAATTGCAATACTCGGCATAGCGCTTATGGGCTCATGCTTCGGCTTCCTGCCGTTTAATTTTAATCCTGCAAAAATTTTTATGGGTGATACAGGCTCCACATTTCTGGGATTTATGCTTGCTACGCTGTCGATTCAGGGCGTGTTTAAGAGCTATGCGGTAATTTCGTTTGCAGTACCGCTTCTTATACTGGGACTGCCGCTGTTTGACGCGTCATTTGCCATGATACGGCGTATACTCCAGGGTAAAAGCCCTATGGTTGCGGACAGGGGACATCTGCATCACCGACTTGTTGATATGGGATTTTCGCAGAAACAGACGGTGTTTATTCTGTACGCAATAAGCGGTGTGCTTGGCATAACAGCCGTATTGCTTGCGGAAAGCGGAGTTTTAAGAGCGCTGCTGCTTGTAATATGCGTACTTATATTGATTCTTATCGGCGGTATGATTGGTAAGAACAGCTATGTTCATAATCATCCCGATACAAGAAATAAAACGGACGATACAGAAATTGACATAGAAGAAATATCAGACACAAACGGCGAGGATAAATAGGGAGGAAGGTGCAAAAGTGAAAAATTTAAAGGTTATGACAGTTTTCGGCACAAGACCAGAGGCAATTAAAATGGCTCCCCTTGCGCTTGAACTAAAAAAATATGATGAAATTGAATCAATCGTGTGTGTAACGGCGCAGCACAGACAGATGCTTGACCAGGTACTTGAAATATTCGGCATAACTCCCGAATATGATCTTGACATAATGAAAACAAGACAGAGTCTTATCGGTATAACAACGAGAGTACTTGAGGGACTTGACGAGGTAATAAAAAAGGAGCAGCCTGACATCGTGCTTGTACACGGTGATACGTCAACAAGCTTTGTTGCCGCGCTTGCCGCGTTTTACAATCAGGTAAAGGTGGGACATGTTGAAGCAGGATTGAGAACATACGATAAATATTCACCGTTCCCCGAGGAAATGAACAGACAGCTTACGGGCAGAATTGCTGACCTGAACTTCTCGCCCACAGAGCAGAACAGAAAAAATCTGCTTAAGGAAAATGTGAGTGACGACATAATCTATATCACAGGCAACACTGTTATTGACGCGCTGAAAACAACGGTGCGCGATGATTATAAGTTTAAGGACGAGTGTCTTAACTCTCTTGATTTTGAGAATAAACGTGTTATCATAGTAACGGCGCACAGACGTGAAAATCTTGGCGAGCCGCTTGAAAATATCTGCAATGCCTTAAAGCAGCTTGTTACGGAATATGAGGATGTTGAGCTTGTATATCCGGTGCATCTTAATCCTGCCGTGCGTGAAACGGCGTTCGGTATACTGGGCGATATGGACAGAGTACATCTTATCGATCCGCTTGACGTGGAGGAACTTCATAACGCAATGGCGCGTTCGTTCATGGTTATGACGGACAGCGGAGGCATACAGGAGGAAGCGCCTGCTCTTGCAAAGCCTGTTCTTGTATTGCGTAAGGAAACGGAGCGCCCGGAGGCAGTTGCCGCGGGTACGGTAAAAATTGCGGGTGTTGATAAGGATGATATTGTACGTCTTGCAAAGGAACTTCTGGACGATGAGGAAGCATATAATAAGATGGCTCATGCCGCCAATCCATATGGTGACGGCGAGGCGTCAAGAAGAACCGTTGAGGCGATACTTTATGCGTTCGGCTACAGCGACAAACGCCCTGATAATTTTTCTGTTAAGTAATAACAGACATGAGAATGGGAAAATTTCATGTAGAACAGGGGGATGACCCTAATGCAAGGTTTATTAAAAGAGATAGACCGTCTTTTAAAGGAAAAGAGATATTTTGAAGTAAAGAATATCGTAAGTCAGGAAAATGCTGCCGATTTGGCGGTGCTCTTTGAGGAACTGTTCGGTGAGGATTTTGACGAACGGAAGGAATTTATGATATTGTTCCGCCTTTTACCAAAGGACATTGCGGCGGAAACCTTTGCGCATATGAACACCGATATGCGTATGCATCTTATAGGAATGTTTACGGATAAGGAACTTAGAGAAATCCTTGATGAATCCTTTATAGATGATACTGTTGACCTGATTGAGGATTTGCCCGCCAATGTGGTGTCGAGAATACTCAAAAATTCCACCACGGGCGAAAGGAAAGCGATAAACGAAATTCTGCACTATCCCAAGGACAGTGCGGGAAGTATAATGACGATTGAATATGTCAGCCTGCATAAGGATATGACCGTCAGCGAAGCATTTGAAAAAATCCGTAAAGTCGGCGTTAATAAGGAAACGATTTACACCTGCTATGTTACGGAAAACAGAAAGCTTATCGGCGTTATAACTGTTAAGGATTTGTTCATGGCCGAGGAGGATGACAAGATTTCTGACATAATGGAAACGCATATCATAAGTGTTGACACCCATGAGGATAAGGAAATCGTCGGAAATATGTTCCGCAAATATGACTTCCTCGCGCTCCCTGTTGTAGACAGGGATAAGCGTCTTGTGGGAATTGTAACATTTGACGATGCTATGGACGTTATTCAGGAGGAGAACACGGAGGACTTCTCAAAAATGGCGGCTATCGCGCCCAATGAGGATTCATATTTCAGAACAGGAATTTTCAAACACGCAAAAAATAGAATTGTGTGGCTGCTGATACTTATGATTTCAGCAACACTGACGCAGATTATTACGAATAAATATGAGGCGGCGTTTGCGACTGTGCCGCTGCTTGTGTCGTTCATGCCTATGATTATGGACACGGGCGGTAACTGCGGTTCGCAAAGCTCCACGCTTATTATACGAGGTATTGCCCTTGATGAAATCCACTTTTCGGACTTTTTCAAGGTGGTGTTCAAGGAATTTCGCATATCAATTATGGTTTGCTCGGTGCTTGCCGTGGTAAATGGACTAAGGGTATATCTGATGTATGACCATAATTTCCTGCTGGCGCTTACTATTGCGCTGTCGATAATAGCGACGGTTATTCTTTCAAAAATGATTGGAGCAATGCTGCCCATGCTTGCGAAAAAGGTTCATCTCGACCCTGCGATTATGGCAACACCGTTGATTACGACCATAGTGGACTGCTGTTCACTGTTTCTGTATTTCAATATAGCGATGATAATATTTAAGATTTAAGGAAATGAGTGCTTATGCACTCATTTTTAAATGATATGGTTTGGAGGATTTTAAATGAACATACGCAGAGCGGAAAAGCGCGATATGGAAAAGATAAAGGATTTATTAAGTCAGGTGCTTGCCGTTCACCATAACGGCAGACCTGATTTGTTTAAAGCAAACTGCCGTAAGTATATGGACAGTGAGCTTGAGGAACTTATAAAGGACGATATACGCCCTATATTTGTAGCTGAGGAAAAAGAGGTTTTGGGCTATGCCTTTTGTGTGATAAAGGAAACAAAGAACAATAATATTATGACAGATATTAAAACGCTGTACATAGATGATTTATGCGTTGATGAAGATGCAAGGGGAAAGCATGTGGGAACGGCACTTTTTGAGTATGTAAAGGAATATGCGAAGAAAATGGGCTGCTATAACGTTACGCTTAACGTGTGGGCGTGCAACGAAAGTGCGCAGAGGTTCTACGAAAAACAGGGACTTAAGCCGCAGAAAACAACGCTTGAAACGCTATTATAAGAAACAATATTACAATCAAAAAAGGACACTAAATTGATTTAGTGTCCCTTTGTATATTAAACGTATATTTTAGACTAATCAGTTATTACAACAGGTCTTGAAATACCGCCCTTGTCGCTTTCTCTTGTGGTGTGTATAATTACGGCAACGTCTGCATCGCCTGAAACGTCTGATACATCAATTTCAATTTTGCGTCCCCACTGACAGTCGCCTGTGAATTTCTGCTCACCGTTTATAAATACCTCAACCTCATTTCCTGTTATTTCACGGAATACAATAAAGTTGTCCTCATTATTTACGGTGACAGTTGTTTTATAAAGCGCATAGCCCATCACACCTCTGAAATTATTGTCAAGACCGCTGCCCACGCTCACAATTCCCCATGTGTTCATGTCGCTGTCCTCAATTTTAACGTTCGGATCGGGACGCGTCTGTGAAAATTCGACAGTTTGACGCCACTTTGCAATATATCTCTCGTTTATTGATGGTATAAAGGTTGGTTTAGTGTCCCTTGCAACAGCATTAATAGTTACGCTTGTACTTTCCAAGCCGTCCGAAAAGGCTGTAAGTGTAACCTTTTCCGCGCTGTCCGTCTGCTTGACGATTACCTGACATAGACCGTTAAACAGATGCCTTTCCTCTGCCTTGTCAGCTTCGTGTGAGTTTGGGTCGCCATTGCCAACGCCGATTATTTCGCCGCCATCAGCGGTGAATTTAATCAGATTGCTTGCTGTGGGGACACTAAATCCATTTTCGTCCTGTACGGAAATATTAAATATTGCCACATCGTCGCAGCCGTCATATACAAAATCACGGTGTGGTGTGACAACTATTTTTTTTGCCTCACCTGTTGTTGTAACCTCATCTGAGCAGACTTCCTTGCCATCAATATATCCGACCATTTTTAATGTCCCCTTTTCAAAGATTACATTCCAGTCAGTCATATCGTATTTATCAACGGCTTTTCTTCCAAGTGATTTGCCGTTTAAAAATAATTCCGCCTCGGTGCAGTTCGTGTGGGTCATGACGCGTACTTCCTCGCCCTCACTCCAATTCCAGTGGGGGAGTATGTGTATCATTGGTTCGTCCGTAAAGAACGCCTTGTTCAGATAAAATGCGTCCTTTTTAAAGCCGCAGGTGTCCATAATACCGAACTGTGTTCCTATTGACGGCCACTCAAACGGCGTAGGCTCGCCGCGGTAGTCAAAGCCCGTCCATATGAAAAGTCCCATAATGTGAGGACGCGTGTCCACCTGCTTAAAGCCGTTGCGGTAGGTGTTGCCCCATGCCGCCGCCTCGCTGTCGTAGCAGTCAATGATGTTTTTGCTGTGGTCGGTTTTGTACACGCCGCGCGTCTGGAACGCACTGTCGTTTTCGCTGCCTATCATGGGCATATTTGGGTATTTTTCTCTGAAATCGTCATAGGTGTGTGTTATGTAATTGAAACCTGTCATGTCAAGAATATCGCACGCACCGCCCTCTGTCGTTACGCCTGTGTTCATTGCGCCCAAAAGAAAACGCGTGTTATCCAGCTTTTTAATTTCACACTGAAGCCTTTCGGCAAGCTTTCTGCCTGTGGGAGTACCCTGCAAAGGCTCCTCGTTGAACAGCGAATACATCACAACGGACGGGTGATTGCGGTCGCGCATAACCATGTCCTGTACCTGCTTTATACCATCGGGACTGGAGTTAAAGTTGCGGTTTTCGTCCATGACAAGCAAGCCGTATTTGTCGCAGTAATCAAGTATTTCGGGATTGGGATTGCCGTGGGCGCATCGGTATGCGTTTGACCCCATTTCCTTTAGCAGCTTAATTCTGTACTCATTCACACTGTCGGGAACAGCAACGCCCACGCCTGCGTGGTCCTGATGATTGCATGTGCCGTACAGCGGTACGTGTCTGCCGTTAAGGAAAAAGCCCTTGTCTGCGTCAATGGATATTGTGCGGAAACCGAAGTTGTTTATCTGCTTATCCACAAGCGTTTCACCCTCATAAAGCTCGCTTACCATTCTGTAAAGATTAGGAGAGTTGATGTCCCAAAGCAACGGACTGTATGTAAGTATGCTTTGTTTTAGTTCCGCTCTGCTGCCGCCTGCAACGGAAAATTCTGTTTCGTCCTTGCCGACAGTATTGTCATGCTCGTCGAGAATATAAGATTTAAGGCGGAACGATTTTTCTTCATAGGCGGAATTTTCTACAGTGGTATCGGTCACCGCGTCCCAAACGTCAACGCTCTTTTTTTCGGGGTGTACAAATACGCCCCAGTGCGCAATGTGAAGCGGGTTTTTCTTGTAAAGGTTTACGTGACGGTAAATACCTGCGCCCTCGTACCACCAACCCTCAATTGCCGTTGCGTCAACAAATACAACGAGGTCATTGACTTGGTCGCCGTAAAGAGCCATATCAGTGCCGTCAGTCACAAAGGAGTTGTAGCCGCAGAAATTTCTGCCGATTACAGAGCCGTTCAGATACACTGTGGCATATGAGGAAATACCCTCAAACTCGATTAAAATCTGCTTGCCGCGGTCGCTTTCGTCAAGGCGGAAACGCTTGGAGTACCAAGCCTTTCCGCGCTTTTTGTAGCCCTGCGATGGTCCCCATTTTTCTTCAAATTCATTGTACACCGCCCAGTCGTGGGGGAGATTTACTGTTTCCCAGTTGCTCTTGTCAAAATCGGGCGACGCAGCTCCGCTTGCGCCGCCTGCCTTTGCCGCCATGTAGCAATCTGTGTGCGACTTTGTTTCAGGGAGAGTAATCTCACCGTTGTAAAATTTCCAATCTCTGTCTAAACTGAATTTTTCCATAATCTTCTCCTAAATTCTAATATTTTATGATAGTAATGCTTTTGCCCAGTATTGTCCAAGCCATACGCCCCCAACGCAAAGCATAAGACTGAGTACGCCGTAAATACCTCCAGTGAGCGCTTTGCCGTTTTCAATAAGCGTAAGTGTTTCAAGTGAAAAGGTCGAAAAGGTGGTAAAACCGCCGCAAAAGCCTGTTTTTAAAAGCAATGTAATATTTGTATGTATGTCTTTTGCCGCGGCAAGACCTGTGACAAATCCGATTATAACCGCGCCGATAAGATTAATCGCAAGGGTTATAACGGGGAAGTCAATTCTTATATTTATAAGCCCTAACAGGTAGCGGCATACTGCGCCTGCTGCGCCGCCTAAGGCAACAAATAAAATCTTTTCCATATTACCAATCCTTTCATAGTAATAATTATACAATCAAATCAAAATATTATCAATACCGTATTGACAAAAAAACAGAAATATATTATACTAATTAACAGATGAGATTAGATTAGATGAGAACATATGAATAAGGAGTTTCTATGTCTTTTTCTAATGAGAAAAAGGCTTTTTTGTTTATAAGCCACAAAGAAAGGCGGGGTTAGATGTTTAACTTAACCGTAGAAGAAGTAAAGGAGCTGTCAAAGGAATACAATATGATTCCGCTGACAGTGGAGTGCTATGCAGATATGGATACGCCTATAAGCGTGTTCAAGCGTATGCAGACCGAAAAAGATTGTTTTCTGCTTGAAAGTATAGGTCAGAACCATGTGACTGCGAGATTTTCATTTATAGGAAGAAATCCGTTTATAAATTTCAAAAGCCTTGGCGATGAAATAACAATTTCGGACTATACAGGCAAGACTAAAACATATACAGGCAAGCCGATGGAGGAGCTTGAAAAGCTTATCGGAAAATACAAAGCGCCGAAGCTTGAAAATATACCGTCATTTAACGGCGGTGCTGTGGGATTTTTCGCCTATGATATTATACGTCAGTATGAGTATCTGCCGAATGTAAACCCCGATGAACTGAATATTCCCGATATGCAGTTTATGCTCATGGATGAAATAATCGCCTTTGACCATATTCGTCAGAAGATTGTGATTGTGGTGAATATTCACGCGGAGGGAGATATTGAAAACCAGTACAATAAGGCTACAGGCAGACTGCTTGATATACGTCAGGAAATGAGTGATTTGTCTGCGCTGATGAAAAAGGAAAAAAGGGAATACCGTTCCACATCAAAGATGGTTTCCAACATGACCAAGGAAGAATTCTGTGCCAATGTCGAAAAGGCAAAGGAATATATAAATAACGGTGATATTTTCCAGGTGGTGCTGTCACAGCGGTTCACGGTGGAAACTAATGTAAGTCCGTTTAATGTTTACAGAGCGCTGCGTCTTATTAATCCATCTCCGTATATGTATTATCTGAATTTTGGTGATTACCAGATTGCAGGCGCATCTCCCGAAATGCTTGTGAGGGTTGAAAACGGCATTGTGCAGACAGGTCCTATTGCAGGCACTCGTCCGAGGGGCAAGACGATAGAAGAGGACCTTGAGCTTGAAAAGGGGCTGCTGAATGATGAAAAGGAAATCGCAGAGCATACCATGCTTGTGGACCTTGGCAGAAACGACATAGGCAGAGTCAGCGAGTTCGGCTCAGTCAAGGTTACGCGTTTCAAGTATGTGGAGCGTTTTTCGCACGTAATGCACATTATATCAGATGTTGAGGGTAAGCTGAGAAGCGATAAGTCATGCTTTGATGCGCTTGCTTCAACGCTTCCCGCGGGAACTCTTTCGGGCGCGCCGAAAATCCGTGCTATGGAAATAATTGATGAGCTTGAAAAAACAAAGCGCTCCACCTATGGCGGCGCGATAAGCTATATCAGCTTTAACGGCAATTTCGATAGCTGCATAACTATCCGCACAGGCGTGTTCAAAGACGGTAAGGCATATATTCAGGCAGGCGGAGGGATTGTGTATGATTCAATTCCCGAAAATGAATATCAGGAATCTATAAATAAGGCGTCGGCGGTACTTAGAGCAATTGAGAAAGCGGGGGATATATTATGATTATAATGATTGATAATTACGACTCATTTACATATAATCTGTACCAGTATATTGGTACGATAAACCCCGATATTGAGGTTTACAGAAACGATAAAATCACGGTGGACGAGGTGCTTGCGAAAAATCCCGACCATATTATATTGTCACCGGGTCCCGGTTTTCCAAAGGATGCAGGTATATGCGTAGACCTTATCAAAGCGGTGGGGGATATACCCATTCTCGGTGTGTGCCTCGGACATCAGGCTATAGGTGAGGCGTTCGGCGGAAAAATTGTTCATGCGCCGAGAATTATGCACGGAAAGAGCGATACAGTGACGATTGATATGAATTGTCCGATATTTGGAGGGCTTGGTGATAAAGCGGAGGTAGGAAGATATCATTCGCTTGTCATTGATAATGAGTGTATTCCTGAATGTCTTGAGGTAACGGCAAAAAGTGATGATGGCTGTATTATGGCTGTCAGTCATAAGGAAAGACCGGTTTTCGGTATTCAGTTTCATCCGGAATCCGTGCTTACACCACAGGGAGTGAAAATGATTGAAAACTTTTTGAAGATTTAAAATTATATAGTACCCTAAACGCTTTGTTTGGGGTATTTTTGTATTATGGAAAAAAAATTGTAAAAAATCGAAAAAAGTATTGACAAAGGACATGCTTTTTGGTATAATACTTTTTGTCAGTTGAACTGACAGCAGTAAATTAAAATATATGGAGAGATGTCTGAGTGGTTGAAAGAGCCGGTCTTGAAAACCGGTGACGGTTCCGCCGTCCGTGGGTTCGAATCCCACTCTCTCCTCCATTTATAATTTAATATTATGTACTGCATACAAAGCTGATTGCTAATTAGAACGGCAGCAATTAATACTGGTTGTATGCATTTTCTTTATGGAGAAGTACTCAAGAGGCCGAAGAGGCGCCCCTGCTAAGGGTGTAGGTCGGGAAACTGGCGCGAGGGTTCAAATCCCTCCTTCTCCGCCATTACATAAATACACTTTTTTTGCGAGTGAGTGTATTTACAGATTTCAGAGGATATTGTTTGATTATTCAAGCAATGTCCTCTTTCTCATTTTGCAGAAGATTTTTTATAAATCGATATTCGATTTTAATTTCCTGTGTTACGGGAGTTGTACTTCTGTCCTTTTCAAAAACCGTTATACTTTCGACAAGTCCGCAGACCGTTTCACGGTCAAGCTCTGATATGTTTTCGTATGCCGAAATCATATCAAGCCATTCATTTATGCTGCCGACAGTTTCATTCATATTGACAAGTTTGTTTTTAAGTTCAGGTAAGCTTTTTTCCAAATCAGCTTTTTCAACCGTAAAATCACGCATAAGATTTATCGCAATATCTTCGGGTATTTTACCGAGGCATTTATCCTCATACAGATTTTTAATTCTGTCGTTAATCTCGAAAAGCCTGTTTTCCGTGGTTTTTATTTTTGACTTAATATTTCCTATTTCGGAACTGTTACTTTTCTTCAATGCCTTATACAGTTTTTCTGCCAATTCTTCACGCTGTGCGGTTGCAAGATGCGCATAGGTTCGTATATCGTTTAACACAAAAGCACTTATGTATTCCTCATCAATATAATGAGATGTACAAGCAGTAATTCCGTTATTGTTGTATCTGCTGCAGCGATACACGCCTTTTTCACGATCTTTTAATTGCCTGCGCATATATGCAAGCGGCATACCGCAGTCCGAACACTTAACAAGCCCGGAAAACAAGCCTACCGTATCAATCTTTGTCCGTCTGATTTTTTTATTGGGATTGGATAACCTTTTCTGCACTCTTTCCCACAAGTTCATTTCTATAAGAGGTGTGTGTGTATTTTCCACGACAATCCAATTTTCAGGCGGAACAGTTCGCATTTTCTTGGTTTTGAAAGAAACGACCTGTCTTTTTCCTTGCACCATATTTCCGATGTAAACTTGATTCTTTAATAGTTGCGTAATGGTTGCGCTGCCCCAAACATTTTTTTCTTCTGTTAATGGATTTGTTCTTCCCATTTTCTCATAATGATAAAATCTTGGAGTATTTATGCCCTCTGCATTTAGCTTATCTGCTATCATACGGGCACTGTCACCATTCGCAAATTCATTAAATAATCTTTTCACTATAACAGCGGCTTCCTCGTCAATAATTAGTACATGCTTATCCTCAGGGGATTTCATATACCCATACGGTGCTTGACTACCCATAAACTTGCCTTGTTCTGCGCTTTTCTTTTTAACCTGTTTTACTTTTTTCGATACTTGTTTCGGATAAAACTCATTCATCACATGATGAAAAGCCGCAATATCATTGTTGTCGTGCATTGTATCAATACCGTCATTGATTGCTATAAATCTTATATCATGCTCAATGAAATATTCTTCGGTATAATAACCTGCTTCAACATAATTTCTGCCGAGGCGGGATAGGTCTTTTGTAATTATACAATCAATCTTACCGATTTCGGCATCGTGTATCATTCTCTTAAAATCCGGTCTGTCAAAATTCGTGCCTGAATATCCGTCGTCGATATAACAGTCTCTTAAAGTCCACCCCTTTTCAGTTACATAATCAACAAGAACCTGTCGCTGATTTGCTATACTCATACTCTCCAAAGTCCCGTTGTGGTCGTCTCTTGAAAGACGACAATAAATTCCTACATCGTAGTTGTCTTGCAATTTCATAAAATATTTCCTCCTGTCATTGCAGGACACGATATAGAATGATTGCATAAATATTATAACGCGCTTTTGCGTTATTGTCTATGCTTTAGAGATATTTTCAGCGTTATTCACGACCGATTTTTTATGAAGAATATTAAAAATCAAATCTTCTAATTGTTCTTTACCTGCAAAATGACTATTTACTATATAAACACTTTTACCAACCTCATATTTCGATTGCAAAGTGTTCTTTTTAATAGTGCTGCGTTCCATAAATCGTATGTTACTCATAATAGCATAACCTTTCATAATCACAATTATTTTACGACAAAATCGAACGGCCGCCGGCTGCGGCTCCACGGGAATTTCACCCCTGCAC
>JBJEIU010000166.1:0-2912 GCA_051877355.1 Hominilimicola sp. | reverse complement strand
GTCAGGTTCTTGCTTGACGAATTTGCAAACATCGGACAAATCCCGAAGTTTGACAAACTGATTGCGACAATCCGAAGCCGTGAAATCTCTGCTTGTATCATATTACAGGCACAGTCCCAGCTAAAATCGATTTACAAGGACAATGCCGACACGATTATAGGAAACTGCGATACTACCCTGTTCCTCGGAGGTAAAGAGAAGTCAACACTTAAAGAGCTTTCCGAAACACTCGGAAAAGAAACGATTGATATGCTTAACACCTCCGAAACACGGAGCAATCAAAATTCCTATGGATTGAATTATCAGAAACTTGGAAAGGAGCTGATGTCACAGGACGAATTGGCTGTAATGGACGGTGGCAAGTGCATATTACAGCTTAGGGGCGTAAGACCGTTTTTATCGGATAAATACGATATAACGGCACACCCACGATACAAATACCTTGCCGATTTTGACGAAAGGAACAAGTTTAATATGGAACGATATATGAAGAAAAGAAAAACAGTTGTAAAACCCAATGAGATATTTGATTATTACGAGATAGAATTACCTCGCGAAACAAAATCAGATACGAAAATAAAAGGAGGATAAAATTTATATGCAGTTTTTTTCAGAAGCAGTAAATGTACTGCAAACACTTGTAATTGCGCTTGGCGCGGGCCTTGCGGTATGGGGAGTTGTAAATCTTTTGGAGGGTTACGGCAACGATAACCCCGGCGCAAAATCACAGGGTATCAAGCAGCTTATGGCTGGCGGCGGCGTAGTGCTGATTGGTACAACACTCGTGCCGCTGCTTTCGGGCTTGTTCTGATAAATGAGCGCGATTTTTGATAAAATCACAGAATTTATTAAGGAGTTCCTTATTTCCCTTATTACGAGCAGCTTAGGCAATATGTTTGATGATGTCAACACAAAGGTCGGCACGATTGCCGCAGACGTCGGACAGACGCCGCAGATGTGGAACAGCAGCATTTTCAATCTGCTGCACAATTTGTCTGATACGGTAATCGTTCCGATTGCCGGACTGATTATTACATTCATACTTTGCTATGAGCTAATCACTATGATAATGGAAAAGAACAATATGCACGATATAGACACATTTATGTTTTTCAAGTACATATTCAAAGCTTGGGTGGCTGTTTACATAGTCACCCATACCTTTGACATAACAATGGCGGTATTTGATTTGGGACAGCATATTGTCACCCAGAGCGCCGGAGTAATCGGCGCGAATACCAATATTGATATATCGTCAGCCCTGACCGATATAGAAACAACGCTGTCAGCTATGGGACTTGGCGAGCTGTTTTTACTCGTGCTTGAAACTTCCTTGATAAGTCTGTGTATGAAAATTCTGTCAATATGTATCACCGTCGTAATATTCGGCAGAATGATTGAGATTTATATGTATTGCTCTGTGGGAGCTATCCCCTTTGCGACTATGACTAACCGTGAATGGGGGCAGATTGGAAACAACTACTTGCGCGGACTTGTGGCGCTGGCGCTTCAAGGATTTTTTATAATGGTATGCGTAGGTATTTATGCGGTGCTTGTGAACGGTTTTACCGCAACGGATAATTTGCATACAACGATATTTACTATTGCGGCATATACCGTTGTGCTTTGTATTACCCTGTTCAAGACAGGCAGCATATCAAAAAGCATACTGAACGCGCATTAAGGAAAGGAGGACTAAAAAATGCCGTATGTACCAGTACCAAAGGACTTGACTACCATAAAAACAAAGGTAGCTTTTAATCTTACAAAGCGGCAGCTGATATGTTTCGGCGGTGCGGCTGCGGTCGGAGTGCCGGCATATTTTCTGACCCGCGGCTTCTTGGGCGGCAGCGGCGCGGTAATGGCTCTTGTAGCCGCAGCGCTTCCGTTTTTCTTCTTTGCAATGTATGAAAAGAACGGACAGCCGCTTGAAAAGATATTGAAGAACTTTTATAACACAAGATTTAAAAGACCGAAATTGCGGCCGTATCAGACAAATAATCTGTACGCCGCATTGGAGCGTCAGAGTAAATTAGACAAGGAGGTTAATATTATTGTCAAAAGCGAACACAGAAAAAAGTAAAATCATCATTCCGAAAGACAAACCCTTAAACGGCAGGCAACGCCGACAGATTGCGGAAGCTGTGAACAAGGCGAAAATGCAGGGCAAGATTGCAATGTCAGCGCAGCAGACGATACCGTATATCGAAATGCGTCAGGACGGAATTTGCAAGGTGACAAAAACATTTTACACAAAGACAATCCGGTTTCTTGATATAAATTATCAGCTTGCACGGAATGAGGACAAGAACACGATATTTGAAAACTACTGTAATTTCCTAAATTACTTTGACAAGTCAATATCGGTTCAGTTGTCTTTCATCAATCAGACTATGAATATATCGGAGTTTGAAAAAAGTATTGATATTCCCTTGCAGAATGACAGGTTTGATAATATCCGCAAGGAATACACCGAAATGCTGAAAAATCAGCTTGCCAGAGGAAACAACGGACTTGTAAAGCACAAGTACATTACTTTCGGTATCGAAGCCGATAACATTCAGGCAGCAAAACAGAAGTTAGAGCGTATCGAAGCTAACGTGCTTAATAATTTTAAGATACTCGGCGTACAGGCGTTTCCGCTCAACGGCATAGAAAGGCTGGAGCTTTTACATTCCTGTTTCAATGTCGGCGAGCCGGATAAATTTATGTTCGGCTGGAATATGATACATAAGACAGGATTATCCACAAAGGATTTTATTGCCCCGACCTCGTTTGACTTCTCAGACGGACGCACGTTCCGTATGGGAAAGAAAATCGGTGCTGTATCGTTCTTACAGATACTCGCGCCAGAGCTGACGCAAGGGGAGTAGGAAACATCAGCCGCGACGATAAAAGTTCTTTCAGCACTT
>JBJEIU010000165.1:0-2936 GCA_051877355.1 Hominilimicola sp. | reverse complement strand
TAATATCTCCGCCGAACATTTCATACGCGGTCTTTAGCTGCTCATCACTTGTCACATCTATATCAGAGAAAATCTCTTCTATTCTCTCCTGTGTCGGTATATCCAACACTCCATACGAGAAAATGTCATTTGCCTGCTGAAATGCCTTTACAGCACTCTTCAGTTCCTCGCCAAACATACTGCTGTCAATCGTTCCGTCATAATATCCCAGCACGCTAAGTCTTTCCTTTGCGGCTTTGACATTATCATCATTCATGCCCAATGCCGACCTTTTGCTGTAATCAAACTGTGTATATTTTGATGTATCTATTTTACTCGTCACATTCTCCACATACGTGTCGGGAGTAAGTCCCTTATGATTTATCTCATTTCCGTTTCTCGTTATGTACTGCCCCACTGTAAGCTTAAACGCTGAACCATTTGTAAGCGGGAATGTATTCTGGATAACAGCCTTTCCGAAAGTGGTAGTACCTACAAGCTTACCTGCCCCTGAATCCTGTATAGCGCTGGCAAGAATTTCCGATGCCGATGCCGTATGCTCATTCACAAGCACTACGAAATCAAATTCTTTCTTTTCAAGATTTGAAGTGTACGTTTCATTATATTCCGATTGTCTGTACTTTACATCAATTATTTTACCCTTCGGAACAATCATCTGCGCTATCCTTGTAGCAGCGGACACAACGCCGCCGCCGTTATTTCTTAAATCAAGAATAACTTTTTTTACATTTTTTTCACGCATCATATTAAGCGTTTCTTCAAAATCCTCTGCCGTCTCACTGTTGAAAGATACTATCTGAATATAGCCGATATCCCCTTCCAATATGCCTCCAGAAACTGTCGTTTCACTTATAGCAACACGCGTAGCCACAAGTTCTATCGCCTTATCTTCACGCAGAACGGTGATTTTTACCGCAGTTCCTTCCTCGCCGATAATCTCTTCGCGGACATCCTGAAGCTTCCATCCTGTAACATCTGTTCCATTTACCTTATAAATTTTATCTCCGACCTTAAAACCAGCCTTTTCGGCATTATCATTCCCCGATGCAAATCCGGTTATTTCCACATAATCAGTTCCTGTCTGATGCATGGTAACACCTATACCGTAAAAAGTTCTGTTTATCATATTTTGGAATTCCTTATATTCCTCGGCAGTGTAAAACTCACTGTAATCGTCCATACTCTCCAGCGTAGTTTTCAGCAGCGCAATAAGCAGCGGATCGTTGTTCTCCATCAGCTTAGAAAGTCCCTGCGCCATTATTTCTTCCTTTGTGTAGGAATCATCTATATATCTTTCTGCAACATACTTTGCAATCTGTTCAAATGCCTGATACTCGCCGCTGTATTGCAATTCAGCCGTATTTTCGACATTGCCTGCCGCAAATACAGTTCCCGCTGCCATTATAACCGCTGCCAAAAATGCCGCTGTTATTCTTCTAAAATTCATAGCTTCTACCTCTTTATTACCGTTATTTTCATGTCGTTAAAATACTGTTCTCCCTGTACGGTCAGCGTGTAAACAAGTTCTATCTTTCCGCCTGTTTCACCCATATCCGAAATTATACGGTGCGTTTCAATTTCCATTTCCAGCTTACCGTACGGAATTTCATACAAAAATCTGTTCTTAGCCCCAACCCTGTACACCATTGACGAATTTATACTGCCATTGCGCTTTATAGTAACCTCGTCACGGTCAATTTTTATCATGGACGAAATTTTATCTCCGTCACTGTCTGTTTTGTACATTATATATTGCTTGCCGTTTTTTTCATGGTAGCTGCCGTATGCAATTTCTTCTATTGTGTCTGTTTCATTGTCTATAGTCTGTCTGTTGCTTACAATAATACGGTATTCATTATCAGTATTTTTCAATGTCAATCTTATTCACCTGTCCGTTAATTTCTTTTTCAAGGAATATGCCGCCAAGCTCCTCAAAGCTGGATATGTCGTCGCTCACATAGTATCTGTACTGGTGTTCGTCAACTCTCTCGCTGTGAGCCATTTCGTCATCAAGCTTCTTTTTGAGGTACTTCGCAACCTCTGCGCCTGAATTTATGAGCGTAACCCCATCGCCCATATACTCGTGTATAACCTTTTCCAGAAGCGGATAATGTGTACAACCCAGAATAAGCGTATCAACTCCCTGTGCGCGGATTTCTTCAAGATATTCCTCCACTATAAGCTTTGTAACGGGCGAGTCAAAATAGCCGTTCTCAACAAGTGGTACAAACATAGGACACGCCTTTGCAAACACCTGCATACTGCTGTCATATTCGCTTATCTGCTTTTCATATTCGCCGCTCTTTATTGTGCCGGACGTTCCTATTACACCTATCTTTTTATTCTTTGTCGCTCTTACGGCGGCGTACACCGCCGCGTCTATAACGCCCACAATCGGGACGTCAAATTCATTCTTAATCATAGGCAGTGCGGCGGAGCTTGCCGTTCCGCAGGCTATGACAATTATCTTTACATCAAAGGTTTTAAGAAATCTTATATCGCCTCTGGTATACTTTAAAATAGTATCTCTCGAACGCGTACCATACGGCACTCTGCCCGTATCGCCAAAATATATGATATTTTCATTCGGCAGCTCCTGCATTATCTGCTTTACCGCAGTGAGTCCGCCAAGTCCTGAATCAAAAACACCGATACTTTTGTTGTTCATTATCTTACTCTCTTTTCCGCGAACTCTATCAGTTTATCAAGAAGCTCGCTGTATTCTATGCCTACCGCTCCCCATAGCTTCGGGTACATACTTATATTTGTAAATCCGGGAAGTGTATTGATTTCATTCAGAACCACGCTTCCGTCGCTGTGCTTTACAAAGAAGTCAACTCTTGAAAGCCCGCTGCCGTCAAGCGCCTTAAATGCTCTTACGGCGTATTCTCTTATCTGTTCAATAGTTTCCTGTGGCAAATCGGCAGGAATTTGAA
>JBJEIU010000164.1:0-2955 GCA_051877355.1 Hominilimicola sp. | reverse complement strand
AACCCTTGATTTTATGCGGTTTTCAGCACTTGTCTTTATTATACCATAGGGGCATTCCCATGCATCATATCTTGCAAATAACGGTATCAATATTCAGGAAATTGCCCGGAGGCTTGGTCATTCTAAAGTAGATATTACATGGAACACCTATTCACACCTATATCCCAAAGAAGAAGATAGAGCAGTAACCGTCTTAAATAACATAGAAAAACCAAAAAATAAGAATAAATCGTGTAACAAACGTGTATAACACAAAAGCAACCGCATATCTATGCGGTTGCTTATATTATTGGTGGGAGAGAATGGATTCGAACCATTGAAGTCGAAGACAACAGATTTACAGTCTGCCCCCTTTGGCCGCTCGGGAACTCTCCCATATATAAGGGACAAGCTAAAAGCTTATCCCTGTTTGTGGAGCTGGTGATGGGACTCGAACCCGCGACCTGCTGATTACAAATCAGCTGCTCTACCAATTGAGCTACACCAGCATATGTTTTATTGTGTCGTTTTCCGGACATTATCATGGCTTATCTTATGCATAACGTCATGTTGACCATGTCGTGCATTTATTTATTTTCTGCTTCGCAGAAAATAAATCTGGTGGGAGTTACAGGGCTCGAACCTGTGACATCCTGCTTGTAAGGCAGACGCTCTCCCAGCTGAGCTAAACTCCCATACCATGGTCGGGATGACAGGATTTGAACCTGCGGCCCTCTGGTCCCAAACCAGATGCGCTACCAAACTGCGCTACATCCCGTCATTCATCTCCGTCAGACGACGTGTATATAATAGCAAAGATTTTACGTTTTGTAAACCCCGATTATCAAAGATTACGTTAATTTTTAACCATATTTACTCCTATTTTCTTCTGTTTTCTTTGTTTTTTTACTTTTTTCGTATTTTTTAAAAAATTATATATTACCGCAAAAACAATAGTCATTCCAACATATCCGCATATTCTGTATGCGGTATTTATAAGGTTTGCAAACCCCGCGCCGCTCATGCAGAAGGCCGTTATCAGCAACACAGCAACCGCCACCGGACGGCTTACTTTCTTCACAGCAATATCTATTACTCCGAAGCCGTTTGAAACACCCGTAGTCAGCACCGCGAACAGCAGCATTACGCCGTAAAAGGCTCCCATCACGTTATTTTGTCTCAACGCCATAGTGAGCATCGGTATTTCGCCAAGGTTGATTTTCCCGTAATATATACTCAACACACCCCATATAAGCACTATCATTACAAAAAGCACAAAGCCCGACACCACAGAAGAAAGCACTGCCTCTCCCCTGCTCTTAAGGCATCTGCTCATACCCGACAAAATCGCGCCCGCCGTAAGCAAATTATATCCTGCATACACCACTCCCGACACCGTCATTGAAGCCTCGTTTGCAAACGCCTGATGCTCCCTGAAACGCAATATGTACAAACAGCAAAATATTATTCCGAAAATAATCACAGCTCCCAGTACGGAATTTATTTCCATCAGCTTTTTACTGCCCATAAAGAATATTGCACCGCATACTGCCGTAAAAGCAAGCGCACCCGCAATCCTCGGAACACCCATAAGCACTGTGCCCATTTCACCTGCACAGGCTGTCATCACACACACCGACGCCGCCGCAAAAACAAGAGTCATAACCTCCATTACATGGCGTACACGTCCTCCTTTAAAAATACTGTCGAGGAAATCGGAATAATTATATATTTTTTTGTCCACGCAAGTACACAGCACCGCGCAGGAAAACAAGGAAAATATCACGCAGGCTATGCAAATCCCTATTACACTGCACTTACCGTATTTTACAAAAAAGCTGACTATCTCCTGTCCGGAGGCAAATCCTGCACCTATAACCGCCGCCGCATAACCACAGGACACACCCAGAATGTTAAACACGCTTTTCCGCATAAGTCCACCCCCAAAACAAGCCTATGCAAAAAAATGGTGCGATATTCTTTACAATATCACACCATATCCGTTCAATATTTATTTCTCAATTGATAAGATTTTAAATTCTATTTCGCCGCCGGGGGTCTGCGCCTTTACTGTTTCTCCCGCACTTCTGTTAAGGCATGCCGCGCCTATCGGAGACTCATATGACAGCTTATTCTTATAAGGATCTGCCTCCGTTGAACCTACGATTGTATATCTCTTTTCACCGCCGAAAATTTCAAGAACTACCTTTGAACCGGGAGTTACAACGTCTGACTTGATTTCCTCGTCATCAATAACTCTCGCATACTTAAGCATATATTCAATTTCGTTTATTCTCGCTTCAACTTCAGCCTGCTCGTTCTTTGCCTCGTCATACTCGGCGTTTTCCGAAAGGTCTCCGAATGAACGCGCTTCCTTGATTTTTTCCGAAACTTCTTTTCTTGTGACGTTTTTCAGGGTATCAAGCTCTGTTTCAAGCTCTGCCTTACCCTCTCTTGTTAAGACGTATTCCTTTGTTTCAGCCATCTCTTGTCATTCCTCTCTAAAAAATTTCCATATTCAATTTACCTATTATACATTCTTTTTACAGAATTGTCAAGGACATTATATGCTCATTTTGCGGATTTATTTTCACTTTTTAGGGCAAGATAACAAAAAGGAGTGATATTTTTGAATTTACCCGAACTTAAATCGGACTTTTACAAGCGATACAGCGCCTCTGATAATTTTCTGCATTTTACATCGAACGGAATTTTATGCGCGCTGCTCGGTCACTGCGATATAGAGAACTCGCCAAGCCTTACCTGTACGCTGTCCATGCGTATACAGATGTTTGCGCGCGTTCTTGAAGGAAGCATGATAAAGCTCCAGAGCAGTGCGGAAAACAACTGCTTTATCTATATTTTCGGCACGCCTGCGGAGATTTTCCGCGGCGCAGACAGAGAAACAGTAAATCTTATAAAGGCGCTTGAAAGCCGTAAAATAAAAGGCGCTCAAATTCTGTACGACAGCACAAT
>JBJEIU010000163.1:0-2973 GCA_051877355.1 Hominilimicola sp. | reverse complement strand
TGGCACTGGCGCAATCGCCGCTGGCAGGACTGCCGGCATAAGCGGCGCGCGCTGGAGCGGCATATCAGGAAGCATGGGTATAGATTTTAAGGAGGTACGGGGATGACCATGAATAAACATTTACAGAACGCAAAGCCGATATTGTTCAACACTGAAATGGTTCGGGCAATATTGGACGGGCGTAAGACCGTGACGCGGAGAGTCATAAAACCGCAGCCGAAAGATAAGATTGTCTATTGTCTTGCAGGATATAGAGCCGGGAAATGGGGTTATCCCGCAGAAGATGCAACGTATTTGGGCAAGAAGGTCAAAAGAGCAGAACAGCTTACCACTGAGGAAGAAAACAGATATTGGACGCCCCCCTGTCACACCGGCGATATTCTGTATGTGCGTGAGACGTGGTGCAAATATTTCGGACTTGAGGACGATATTGTAACGCCTATACATGGTACTGAACAATATTATTATCGTGCAGATGGGGAGAATCCAACCGCGCATAATACATTTCTCGTTCAAAAAGACGGGTATGACGAATATTCAGATTATCCTAAATGGCGTCCCTCAATCCATATGCCGAAAGAAGCAGCGCGTATATTTCTGAGAATTACAAAAGTGCGAACAGAGCGGTTGCAGGATATGACTTGTTTAGACATGGAGAAGGAAGGAGTTATTCCTCGTACTGTCACAGGCGGGGAGTGGCAGAAATGGCAAAATGATTATATGAAACCAATATGGGACAGTACAATCCCGAAGAAAAACCGTGCATTATACGGTTGGGACGCTAATCCGTGGGTGTGGGTTATTGAATTTGAGAGATTAGAGGTACATGAATGAATGAAAAGCTTGTAAGTCATATATGCCCTGTATGCGGAACGAGTTTTATTCCCGCGCCGGAGCACGCGTACAAGGTATACCTAAGATGCGGGGTGAATAAATCCAATCGTTACCGGATGGAGGTGTGCAGCTGGAAATGCCTTCGCGTGGCGGAGCGGGATACGAAACGGTTTATAACGGACATACGAGCGCGGGTGTCGAACGGACGCGGCAGCGACGGAACGAGGAAAATTAAAGAAACGGGAGGTACAAGACGATGATTAAGACATTTCCGGAAAATCTGCTTGCGGATATATACGGACAGGCGCCGGAGGGAGCTGTTACAGAGGACAGGACTGAGGGACTTAGCTATGTTCTTTCCAACCTCAGAGAAAGGGAGCGGGAAATAGTCAGACTGCGGTATGAGAAAATGCTTACATACAGAGAAATCGGGGAAACGATGGGGTTTTCGACGGAGCGAGCGCGCCAGCTGCTTGTAAAGACGCTCAGGAAAATGCGTAATCCGCTGAATACGCGATACATAACTTACGGCATGAAGGGCGCGATGCTGAGAAAAATCACAGAAGAACTTGAGCCGTGCCCGTTCTGCGGAGAAAAGCCGGATATGCACGAGCTTCCGGGAACAGGCGAGTATATAACAATCTGTGCCTGCGGCTGCCGGAATCCGTCGGGCCCGTGTGAAACGCCGGAGGAGGCTGCCGGAAACTGGAACACGCGCACGCATATCAAAACAGAGGGCAGTGATCCGATTGAGAAGCTTGAGCTGTCGGTGCGCGCATACAATTGTCTGAAGCGCGCCGGCGTTGATACAGTCGGCGAACTGCGTGGGAGAATGAAATCGGATACAGAATGGTATATCCGTATAAGCAGCCTTGGAAGAAAAACGGTTGAGGAAATCGACAGAAAGATGAAAGAGCGCGGACTTATGTAAGAGGAGGGTGATTCATGCAGCATAATGAAGATAACGAACAGGCGGCATTGTTCCGCTGGATGGCATTCGAGCGCGGGGCGCATCCGGAGATAGATATGCTGTATCATATCCCGAACGGCGGGCGGCGTGATTCCCGCGAGGCGGCGCGATTGAAGCGTCAAGGAGTAAGAGCCGGAGTGCCGGATTTGTGTCTGCCGGTTCCGCGCGGAGGATACGGCGCGCTTTACATAGAGCTGAAGGTGAAGGGCGGGCGGCTGTCGGAAAATCAGAAGGAATGGATAGAGCGGCTAAGACGCTGCGGCAACAAGGCGGTTGTGTGCTTCGGCTGGGAGGAGGCTGCCGGGGAAATACGCGAATATCTCGGAATAACGCAAATCCGCAATTGATTGCGGGTATAGAAAAACGGCGGTATCAGTTACCGCCGGGCCCGTCCTTGCGCTCACGCGTATCAGGAACTTCGATTTTACCTTTTATATCAGAGGGGTTTATGGCTTTCTTGCCGCTATGGTTTTTCTGATGTTTTTCGTTGTTCATATATCACAGCTCCTTTCGTTGTTAGTATGCGCAGAAATATGAAAATAATACATACAAGGAGCGGAAAACAATGAATAACGTACAAGATATATGAAAGTCAATAAAAGGCAGAGGGGAGGATTTCATGTCAGAATACTATCAGAGAATCAAAAATAACCCGTATCGTCTGCCGGACAATGTGTACCGCCAGACAGCAGCGATAATCCGGGGATATAGCGAAATTCGAAAACAATACGATGAGATTATACTTATGGACACAGCTCAGCGTGCCGACAAAACTTCCGTGCTTAAGGAATTAGAGAAAAAAATGAAAGCGGTTGAGCAATGCGTAATAGAAATGAAAGAAAAATATTGTCGCACATATACAAATGAGGAATTTCCGGCGCGTGAAGCGTATATGGATTACGGGATATTTTGTTATTATCGGAGCAGACATGGCGCCGATACTGCACCTCATCGCCGGACGTGGCTCAGATACAGACAGGAATTTGCGTGGAGAACAGCAAAAAAATTAAATTATTTTTGATAATGTCACTTTGGGAAAAAAATACATGATACAATAAGAATATGGATACAGGCAGCGCTTGATTTGAAAAATGAAATATTAAAGTGTCTGCCTTTTTATTTTACAAACAAGGAGCGCGGCGATGTGAAAAGATCGTGTCGTTACTGCG
>JBJEIU010000162.1:0-2973 GCA_051877355.1 Hominilimicola sp. | reverse complement strand
AGAACAATACCTGAGGCTTATCGCTCTATCAAAACATATCGAATATGATATGCTTTGATAGAGCGATAAACGCATGAGAGAGTGCGGAAAGGGACACACTCTCCATACCGATATACAGTTATGCTACATCAAAATTCAATATCTTCGTGATCAGTTTTGTTTCCAATCTGCGCCGCATATCTTCATCTACACACAAATGTGGATTTCCATACTCATCATAAAGTGTCCTTGTGGCAAGTGCAGCTATGTATGCGGAATAATGCTTTAATACAATATTAATTGCTTCAATATCCCCACCGGACGCTGCCACAATAACAGGAAACGGAACAAGTCCGCTCGTGTTTGTTTTAGCTTTGTTCATCGCTGCTTTCCTCCAATCTTTTTCGTAATTGTTTTAGGGAGCTTGTCCGCTGATACTGAACAGTTTTACGCACCATATTCAGCTTTTCTGCAATTTCTTTATCCGTCATATCAAGAAAATATGACAAAAGTACAATATCGCGTTTGCGTTCGGGAAGAGTATGCAAAGCCTTTGCCAACTGCTCGTCTTTTACGGAAATTTTACCGTCTAAAACGTTGAATATATATTCCTCTGCAAAATACTCGTCCATTGCGCTCAAACTTTCAAGCTCCTTTGCCGACAGTTCATCAAAAGATACTTCTTTGTTCCTGAGTTTTGCATATTCCTTTTGAATATTACAGGCTTCATTTTTTAATATCTTTTTACAGTAACAGTCAAATGTGTGCTGCTTATGAATTTCGTGCTGTTTGGGACTCATTTTTTCACCTCCTTTCGCTGCCGCAAAGGCGGTGATTTTTTCCCTTTCGTTATTACTACAACAAAACTAAAATTTATGGCAAAAATTTTGGCTTTGTGAGCAAACTTTTTTGGGAAAACAAAAAAATATCCGACCGAGCATAAAAGCTCAATCGGATATTTTTTATTTTTATTACGAAAATAGTTATTACAAGCATGAAAATTACAGCTGTAATTTTTCTTATTATATTTATAGCAATGGATACTGAAGAAATCCTTTGTGCAAAATAATTTCCTGTATTCTGCTATATACATTAAGAAAAACTGATAAGCGTTTTTTCATTTTAAATTCTCCTAACACATCTGTGACAGCCATTTATCATATTCTAAAATTCCTTTTTTCAATCTCTGCAAACCATCTGTAAGAGATATTCTCGGACAGGCAATGTTTAATCTTAAAAACCGTTCTCCGCCGGTGCCGTACTGCTGTCCGTCGGATAGATACAATCCTGTTGTATTTCTTATAAATTGTGTTATGCCGCTTGAATATCCACATATTTTACCGCAGTCAAGCCACAGCAGATATGTTGATTCTGATTTAATAAGCTGTATCTGAGGCAGTTCCTTTTGTATAAATTCAGATACAAGAGCGCGGTTTTCGTCAATATATTTTCTAAGCTCGTCAAGCCATTCGGCTCCGGCCGTATAAGCCGCTACTGCCGCTGATACGGCAAAGCTGTTAGGCTCTGCAACCTCGTCTGTATTCAGACCGCGATTCACTTTGTTTCGTAGTTTTTCATTAGGAACAATAACGGCGGCAGTCTGCAATCCTGCGAGATTGAAGGACTTTGTAGGTGCGACACAGGTTATACTGTTCATCCGGCATTGTTCCGATACGGACGCAAACGGAATATAACATTTACCGCTCTCAGTTAAATCGCAGTGTATTTCATCACTTAAAACAATTACATGATATTTACAGCATAACTCCCCGATTCGTTTTAATGTTTCACGGCTCCATATTTTCCCGATAGGGTTATGAGGATTGCAGAGTATCATCATTGTTGTCTGAGGATCAGACAGCTTTTTCTCTAAATCCGTAAAGTCAATATCATATTCTGCTGCGTTATATCTGAGTGGACATTCAAGTACATTTCTGCCGTTGTTTACAATCGAATTGAAGAATATATTATAAACTGGAGTAAGCACAAGCACATTTTCGGCAGGTGTGGTCAGCTTTCGCACAACGCTCGAAATTGCTGGGACAATGCCTGTGCAGAAAATAAGCCATTCCTTTTCGATTTCAAAGTGATAGCGGCTTTGCCACCAGTTTATATAGGCGCTGTACCATTCGTCCGGCACTGTGTTATAGCCGAATATTCCATGCTCCGCTCTTTTCATAATTGCTGCCGTAATTTCGGGTGCAGTCTTAAAATCCATATCCGCCACCCACATGGGCAGCTCATTTTCTCCGACAGACCATTTAAGTGAATTGGTATTTCTTCTGTCTGTCACTTCATTAAAGTTATATCTCATTGCTTTGTTCCTCGTTTACTGATTTTATAATACGCGCCGGATTGCCGACAACGACCATACCGTCCGGCACATCCTTTGTAACAACTGCTCCCGCACCGATAACCGCGCCGTCGCCTATGGTTACACCGGGAAGGACAGTTGCATTTGAGCCTATCCAGACATTGCAGCCAATTTTAACTGGTGACGGAATCAGACTGCGGCGGCGCATTGGACATAGGTCATGATTTAGTGTTGCAATTACAACATTATGACCGATTACACAGCCGCTGCCTATTGTTATGCCACCTTGATCCTGAAAACGGCAGCCTGAATTTATAAATACGTTTTTACCAAGAGTTATATTTTTTCCGCAGTCTGTTGTAAAAGGCGGAAACAGACCAAATCTCTCATCAACAGGCTTGCCGATTAAATCCGAAAACAGTTTGCGTATTTCTTCCGGCTCATTGTATGCGCCGTTAATTCTGGAAGTGATTTTCATGGCTTCAAAGCTCAGCTTTGTCATATACTGATGAACCTCTGAATCTGCGGTAATATATTTTCCGCTGTTCATATAATTTAAAAATTCCTTTAAATTCATTCTTATATCCCCTTATTATTTTAGTAACATACTGCGGACTTTAATTTTTCACAGCATATATCGGGGCGGCATTTTTCTTTTACGATTATTTTTGTTTTGTCTG
>JBJEIU010000161.1:0-2979 GCA_051877355.1 Hominilimicola sp. | reverse complement strand
CCTGTATACCCGGTATACGTCGACACAAACGCAATGGCTGGCAGAGCCGGCGATTTTGTCAGCGAGCATTGGACAAACCTTTATTATATGCCCTGCACCGAGGAAAACGGCTTTATGCCGCAGCTCCCAACTGAAAAGGTGGATATAATTTATCTTTGCTTCCCCAATAACCCGACAGGTGTTGCCGCAACACGTGAGCAGCTTAAGCCGTGGGTTGAATACGCAAAGGAAAACGGTGCGGTTATCCTTTATGACAGCGCGTATGAGGCGTTTATAACAAACCCTGACGTACCCCACAGCATTTATGAGATTGAGGGCGCAAAGGAGGTTGCCATAGAATTCCGCAGCTTCTCAAAGACAGCCGGCTTCACGGGCACAAGATGCGCATACACGGTAGTGCCCCACGCGTTAAAGATTGACGGTACAGAGCTTAACGGCTTGTGGAACAGACGTCAGTGCACAAAGTTCAACGGTGTGCCGTACGTTATCCAGAAAGCCGCCGAGGCTGTTTATAGTGACGAGGGACAGAAGCAGACAAAGGAAGCTATTGCATATTATCTTGAAAATGCAAAGATTATCCGCGAGGCGCTTATAGAAGCAGGACTTGAGGTGTTTGGCGGCGAAAATGCTCCGTATATCTGGGCGAAAGCGCCGAATGGTTTAAAATCATGGGAATTTTTCGATAAAATCCTTGAGGAGGCAGGTGTTGTAACAACTCCGGGTTCTGGCTTCGGACCAAGCGGCGAGGGTTATGTAAGACTTACGGCATTCTCCACAAAGGAAAATACCATAAAAGCAATGGAAAAAATCAAGTCAATTTTGTAATATTTCCAGTAGACAAAACGATAAATTTATGCTATACTAATTATTAGCATTGGATAACAAAATAAATTTGACGAAGCAAAGGCGTTTCGGTTAGTACATATTCTTTATTTGAATATGTATTAATTGGAACGTCTTTTTTAGCGCAAAAACAAGCGAAAGGATTGAAAAAAATGGAGTATAATGGATTACCCGAAAAACAAGGTCTTTACGACCCGCAGTTTGAGCATGATGCCTGCGGTATCGGTTTTATTGCCAATATTAAGGGCAAAACCTCCCACGGGATTATCAATCAGGCTATTCAGATTTTGAAAAATCTTGCGCACCGCGGCGGCGTGGGCAGCGAGCCTGACACAGGTGACGGCGCGGGAATTCTTATTCAGATGCCGCATGCGTTTATGAAAAAGGTATGTAAGAACGAGGGCATAAAGCTGCCTAAAAAGGGCGATTACGGCGTAGGTATGCTGTTTTTGTCACCTGATGAGGACACAAGAGCTGCAAGCCTTGAAAGACTTACAACTATCATAAACGAGGAGGGTCAGCAGCTTCTTGGCATAAGAGAGGTGCCTGTATACGAGGTATGTATCGGCAACAGCGCGCGCGAAGCAATGCCGTATATTGTGCAGGTGTTTATCGGCAAGGGCGAGGAAAGTCTTGACGCTGACTCATTCGAGAGAAAGCTTTATATAATCGGCAAACTGGCTGAAAAGGAAATCAGAAAGAGCGGACAGGATAATTATTTCTATTTCGCGTCACTTTCGGCGAGAACAATCGTATATAAGGGTATGCTTACTCCTGACCAGGTTAATGAATTTTATCTTGACCTTAAGGACGTGGACATGGAAACGGCAATCGCGCTTGTTCATTCGCGTTTTTCAACCAACACATTCCCGTCATGGGAGAGGGCGCATCCGAACCGCTACATTATCCATAACGGTGAAATCAACACAATTCGCGGTAACGTAAACTGGGTTAAAGCGCGTGAGAGAATGTTCTCCACACCTGAATTTGAGGGCGATATGGACAAAATTCTGCCTGTTATTAATGAGGACGGCTCAGACTCTGCCATGCTTGATAACTACTTGCAGTTTCTGCACCTGTCCGGCTTCTCACTGCCGCGCGCGGTTATGATGACAATCCCCGAGCCTTGGGAAAACAACAATGATATGGACCCCGAAATGAAAGCGTTTTATGAATATCATTCATGTATCACAGAGCCGTGGGACGGCCCTGCCGCAGTTGCGTTCACGGACGGACGCTATGTGGGCGCAACGCTTGACAGAAACGGTCTGAGACCGGCACGTTATTATCTGACCTCAGACGATATGATTATTCTTTCATCGGAAGTGGGTGTTACGGATATTGACCAGTCAACAATCATCAAGAAAGAGCGTCTGCACCCCGGTAAAATGCTTCTTATCGACACAGAAAAGGGCAAGATTATTTCCGACGAGGAAATCAAAAAGGAGGAAGCGGTTCACAAGCCCTACAGCGAGTGGGTAAAGAAAACGCTCGTGGAGCTTGACGACCTGCCGGCTGAAACAGGCAAAAAGGGCGACACATGGCATGACTTGGTACGCAGCTTAAAGGACAGCGCAAAGGGTAACATGAGCGAGCTGCTTTTGAAGAACTTTATCGTGCTTGAAAATATGTTCGTAAACCGCGAAAACAGCGAGGACGATTTGCCGCTGCTTACGCGTCAGAAAGCGTTCGGCTATACTTGGGAGGAAGTAAACACCACAATCAAGTCAATAGTTGAAAAGGCAGACGACCCAATCGGCGCAATGGGTACGGATATACCCCTTGCGGTACTTTCGGAAAAGCCGCAGCTACTGTATAACTACTTCAAGCAGCTTTTCGCACAGGTAACAAATCCGCCTATAGACGCTATCCGCGAGCAGATTGTCACATCGACCTACACGCTTTTCGGCTGCGAGCAGAATCTTCTGACATCATCAGAGCTTAACTGCCGCAAGGTAAGAGCGTTAAGTCCGATACTGACAAACGAGGAGCTTGAAAAGCTGAGAAATATCAATCTTGACGGTTTCAAGTCAATCACAATTCCGTCATTGTTCAACACGAAGCAGGAGAACGATATGGAAACGGCTATGGAGACAATCTTTGAGGCTGCCGACATAGCGATTGAAAACGGATATA
>JBJEIU010000160.1:0-13711 GCA_051877355.1 Hominilimicola sp. | reverse complement strand
TTGCTCCGACTTGCACCGAGATGGGATATTCCATATTCAAGTGCGATGACTGCGGTGATGAATACAAGGGCAACTATACAGATAAAGTATCGCACGATTATGAAAAGAATGTAACTGCACCTACTTGTACTTCAATCGGATATACAACCTATACTTGCAAAAACTGTAATGACAGTTATGTATCCAATTACACAGACAAAGCGGCACACAACTATGAAGAAACCGTAACAGAGCCGACTTGTCTTGAACTCGGATTCAGCACCTTTGTATGCTCTGTTTGCGGAGATACCTACAAGAGCAATTACAGAGAAGCTCTCGGACATCAGCCTACAGAATGGATAATTGATGTCTCTGCAACAATAGAAAATGCGGGAAGCAAACACATTGAATGCGAACGTTGCGGCGAGATTTTGCAGACAGCGGAAATTGCACAGCTTATCGACAAGGATAACTCTGATGAGGATGGAAACGCACAGGTGGGCAATTTCTCAATTATCTTGACAGATAAGGACGGAAAGCCTGTCTTTGACAGTGAAATCAGCATTGATGTAAACGATAATATAACAATCAAGCTCCCCGAAGGCAGACTGCTTGACTTTGCAGACCGTACCACAATCACAGCCTTCTTTACAGATACACAGGAGCCGGCAAATGATTTGCGTATCTTTATTTATGATACCAACAACAATGCCGCAACAGGCTCAACGGATGTAAACGGACAGCTTGTTGTACCGAACAATCAGAGCAGCACGGGCGATGACAACGGCACAATCGGAAACGAGGACGGAGATAAAAAGAATACCTATGTTGTAACCGTTACCGATAAGACCAACGTTGTTATTCCAAACTGCGACATTCATATTGGAGAGAGCAACAATATTGTTGTTGATTTGCCGGACGGTATCAAACCGACAAGAGAAAATCCGGTAATCGTAACTGTAATCGACCACAACGGAGAGGCTCAGGAGGGCATTACAGTAATTGCCATCGGTGATGCAGATTTTATGGAAAAAGGCAGCACCGATATGTACGGCAAGATTACACTTCCTACCGCTTCTGACGGATACACGGACGAGAACGGAAAGGTTAATGTTGATAATATCAATGTAATCGTAAATGATGAAATCGGCGTAATTTCAAATGCGTATGTCATTCACAATGAGGACGGCACAATCAATGTAACGCTACCCGATGAAAAGACAATCAGCTATGCAAACCGCATTACCGTAACTGTGCTTGATTCTGTCGGAAAGCCTGTTGTAGATGTTAATGTAACCGTAAGCGATGTTGCAGAAAAATCATATACTGCAAACACAGATGAAAACGGTACTATCGTTGTACCTCCTCTTTCCGAGGATATGACAGATAGCGAAGGCAAGGCTGTTGTAAACGGCTACAACATTCTTCTTTCTGACGAGCAGAAAGTAATCGAAAATGCTTTCGTGTATGTAAAGGATAACAAAATCTATGTTGAACTTCCCGAAGACACAGCTTTTGATTACAACAACAGAATTACGGCAACTGTTACGGATAAGGACAATAACCCTGTTAAGGATATGAGCGTAACATTTACTGACAGAACCGAAAAGAGCGAAACAAACCTCACCGATGAAAACGGCAGGGCAACTGTTCCGCCTGTTAATATTGATTATACCGATGTAAACGGATACTCGGAGGTAGACGGGTATATCGTAACTGTTATTAATGAAGCAGGAGCGATTGAAAAAGCGTTTGTTACTCATACAGAGGATAACAAAATCACCGTAGAACTTCCCGAAAATGTGAAATTCGATTATGCTAACCGTATTACCGTAACGGTACTTAACAAGGCTGATAAAACGGCGGTTAAGGATATGAATGTAACTGTATCTGAAAAAGCCGTTGCTACAGAAGAAGCCGCTGATGTAAAATCTTTAAGCGGTGTTACAAACAATGACGGCAAAGCCGTATTCCCTCCTCTTTCAGAGGATATTACCGATGATAACGGCAGCTCGGACATTACCGAGGAAAAGCCGGGCAAAGGCGAGGATACGGACGGTGACGGCGTTGAGGATAAGCCGGGCGAGATTGAAACCGTAACCTATAAGGTATCGGTCAATGACACAAAGGGGATTATCAATAATGCGTTTGTGGAAATCAAGGACGGCAAGGTTTATGTCACGCTTCCCGACACGCATACGCTGACAACATCAAATCAGACAACTGTAACCGTACTTGATAAAGACGGAAATGCCGTCAAGGGCGTATCTGTAACAATCAAGGACAAAACAACAGAAAAGACCGCATCAACAGATGCAAACGGCAAGGTAACTCTGCCCGTTAAGACTTCAAGCGGCGGCGGTTCCTCATCAGGCGGCAGCTCCGGCGGTGGCGGCGGATATATCAGCAGCTATTCAACCGTTAATGTCAAGGTAACAGACAAGGACGGAAAGACCGTATCTGTAACAAAATCCGTTGACAGTAAGGGCAATGTAACCGTTACACTTCCCACAGGCAAAGTGATTGACAGTGAGAATTATTATACAGTAACTGTAACCGACAGCAAAGGCGTCGCAAAGGCTGATACAACCGTTACACTTAAAGACCGCAAGAACGGCACAGCAACAGGAATAACCGATAAAAACGGTATGCTGACGCTCCCTGCAACGGAGCATAAGGCGTATATTGTAGGCTATGATGACGGTACTTTCAAACCTGACAGCGATATGTCAAGAGCTGAAGCTGCTGCTATCTTTGCAAGACTTATTGCCGAAGCAAAAGGCGAAAGCATTAGCGGAAAAGCATCATTTAAGGATGTTGACAAAAATGAGTGGTATGCCGGATATGTAGGCTATCTTGAAAAATATGATGTCATAAACGGCTACGATGACGGAACATTTAAACCCGACGCATCTGTTACAAGAGCTGAATTCGTTTCAATGGCTGTCAGATATTACGGCTTGTTTAACGAGGTTAAGACTGTGGCAAATACTACAAAATACACAGATGTTGACAGTAGCTATTGGGCTATTAAGGACATTTCCTATGCAAAATCAATCGGTTGGCTCAACGGTTATGCAGACGGAACCTTCAAGGGTGATAACAATATTACCCGTGCCGAGGTTGTAACGGTTGTAAACCGTGCAACAAACCGAACGGCTGATAAGGAGTATATAAACGCTAACCTCACAAAGCTCAATCAGTTCACAGACCTCAAAACCAACACACATTGGGCTTGGTATGACATTCTTGAAGCAGCAAATGAGCATCTTGGAATAGTACACGCTGACGGAGAAACTTGGGTGAAATAAATTGAATACAGTATAAATCGGAGCAATTGAAAAATATCAGTTGCTCCTTTTATATTGTTGGAGGAGGTAAACAACTTGCTTGCAAGTTGTAGCATAGCAAAACTAAGTTTTGCGAAGCGTAGGAGGTGAAATTTATGCAGGAGGAAGTTGAAAACAGGACAGTTACATTATCAATCAATGCAACAAAAATGACAGGCAGAGTTTTGAAAGAAGCGTTGCGCAAGTATCTTGCATATCAAAAAGCCAAATCACAAGGAAAGGCATACAAGGATGTAAAGCCGACAGGCAAACAATCCGTCAAACAGCTTATAGGGCAAAATCAAGGTGTTACAAATGTGGAGATAGAAGACAAAAGTATCAAGGATTTTGAGAGGATAGCCCGAAAATACGGAGTAGATTATGCCATAAAGAAGGACAAAACTTCAGAAATTCCAAGATACCTTGTATTTTTTAAGGCAAGGGACGGTGATGCGCTTAATGCCGCTATGAACGAATATGCTAATAAGCAGCTTCAAAAGCAAAGTAAGCCATCGCTTCTTAAAAAGCTCAAATCACTTGGAGAACTTGTTAAGACCAAAGAGCCGAAAGTCAGAAACAAGAATAAGGAGTTGGATTTATGAAGCAGATAAACTACAAAAAGCTGATTTTAACCAATATTCCCTATCTCGTTATAGCCCTGTTCGCCACAAAAATCGGACAGGGCTTTAGACTTTCTCCGGGTGCAGACTTGTCTCAGAAATTTTTTCACTTTAACATCGGATACGGCAATGCGTTCTCATCAATTCTGCCAAGTTTTAATCCGACAGACCTATTTTTAGGAATTGCGCTTGCTGTGATAATACGAATTGCGGTATATGTGAAAGGAAAAAACGCAAAAAAGTTCCGTAAGAATGAGGAATACGGTTCGGCACGTTGGGGCACTCACGATGATATAGCACCGTATATTGATCCCGTATTTGAGAATAACATATTGCTCACTCAAACGGAACGGCTCACGATGAACAGCCGCCCGAAAGATCCGAAAACGGCAAGAAACAAAAATGTGCTTGTCATAGGTGGTTCGGGTTCGGGTAAAACAAGGTTTTTCATAAAGCCCAATCTTATGCAAATGCACTCAAGCTATGTAGTTACCGATCCGAAAGGCAGTATCCTTGTTGAGTGCGGAAAGCTCCTGCAAGAGAACGGCTATCGTATAAAGGTGTTTAACACTATCAACTTCAAAAAATCAATGCACTACAATCCATTTGCATATATCCACAGTGAAAAAGATATTTTGAAACTTGTAACAACACTGATTACCAATACCAAAGGCGAAGGTAAAGGCGGTGATGATTTTTGGGTGAAAGCCGAAACACTGCTGTATTGTGCCTTAATAGGATTGATATGGTACGAAGCTCCGCCCGAAGAACAAAACCTTGCAACGCTTGTTGCATTTATCAATGCTATGGAGGTTCGCGAGGACGATGAGAGCTTTAAGAACAATGTAGACCTTGCATTTGAGGAATTGGAAGCAAGAGAGCCGGAGCATTTTGCCGTAAGGCAATATAAGAAATACAAGCTTGCTGCCGGAAAAACAGCTAAGTCTATCAATATTTCCTGCGGTGCTCGGCTTGCTCCGTTTGACATTTCGGAGCTTAGAGAAATAACGATGTATGATGAATTGGAGCTTGACACTCTCGGAGATAAAATCTTTATCAATGAAAAGGACAAGAGCGACAAGCGTTATCAAAAAACAGCTCTGTTTCTCATAATGTCAGATACGGATACTACTTTTAATTTCCTGATAGCAATGATATACTCACAGCTGTTTAACCTGCTCTGCGAAAAGGCGGACGATGTTTACGGCGGCAGACTGCCTGTTCATGTCAGATGCCTTATAGACGAATGTGCGAACATCGGTCAGATACCTAATCTTGAAAAGCTGATGGCGACTATTCGTTCAAGAGAAATATCGGCGTGTCTTGTGCTTCAGGCGCAGAGCCAGCTCAAAGCATTGTATAAAGAAAGCGCCGATACAATTATCGGCAACTGCGATACCTCCATATTCTTGGGAGGCAAAGAGCCTACAACGCTCAAAGAGCTTAATCAGTCGCTCGGTAAGGAAACGATAGACACCTACAACACAGGTGAAAGCCGCGGCAGGGAGGTTTCGCACAGTCTGAATTATCAAAAGCTTGGCAAAGACCTTGCCACAGTGGACGAATTATCCGTTCTTGACGGCGGTAAATGTATCTTGCAACTTCGAGGTGTACGCCCGTTTAAGTCTGATAAGTACGATATTACGAAACATCCGAAATATGAATATTTATCGGACGCAAACCCGAAAAATGCTTTTGATATAGGGAAATATCTAAAATGCAGATTAAAGGTTAAGGACGATGAGGCTTATGAAACCTTTGAGGTCAGCGTCAACTAAAATTCCAACCGTTTGAATTTTTTAATTCAGTGGTTGTTCACATAGATACGACACAAGACATAAGACATTTTTTGCAATACACAAATTAAACATTTTCAAATTTAAGGAGGAAAAAGATTATGGCATTTTTTAACTCAGCAGTAACTGTACTGCAAACACTTGTAATAGCTCTCGGAGCAGGACTGGGTATTTGGGGTGCCATTAACCTTATGGAAGGTTATGGTAATGATAACCCCGGTGCAAAATCGCAGGGCATGAAACAGCTTATGGCAGGCGGAGGCGTAGCACTTATCGGAATGACGTTAGTACCGCTTCTGTCCGGATTGTTCAACTAAAGAGCACGGACGGTAAAGCCCCTGCAATATTCTTGCGGGGGCTTTTGAAAGGTGAATAACTTGCAAGGCAAGTTGTAGCGAGCAAATCCGTAAGGATTTGTGTTAGCGTAGAAAGGAGGAAAACTCGTTGGATTATATTTTTGATAAATTCACCGAATGGATAAAAAACCTTCTTGTCGATGGCATAATGAACAATTTGTCCGGGCTATTCGATAATGTCAATGCAAAGGTTTCAGAAATCAGTACGCAAATAGGTTCTACTCCACAGGCTTGGAACGGTAACATTTTCAATATGATAAAAAACCTGTCGGATAATGTGATTTTGCCCATAGCGGGTGTAATACTTGCTTTGGTAATGACTTTAGAGCTGATACAGCTTATCACCGACAGGAATAACTTACACGATGTTGATACTTGGATGTTTTTCAAATGGATATTTAAGACAGCCTGTGCGGTTCTTATTGTTTCCCATACTTGGGATTTGGTAATGGGAGTATTTGATGTAGCCCAAAATGTAATAAGCCGTTCATCCGGCATTATAAACGGTACATTGAATATTGATATTGCTTCGCATTTTGCAGACCTTGAAACAAGACTGCAAGCAATGGGCATTGGAGAGCTGTTGGGACTTTGGCTGCAATCGTTCATTGTTGGTATTACGATGTGGGCATTATCAATTTGCATTTTTATCATAGCTTACGGACGAATGATTGAGATATATCTTGTAACTTCGGTTGCTCCTATTCCGATGTCCACAATGGTCAATCGCGAATGGGGACAGATGGGACAGAACTATTTAAGAAGCTTGTTTGCATTGGGTTTTCAGGGCTTTTTAATTATGATATGTATAGCGATTTATGCGGTGTTGGTTCAAAATATGATTGTGGACACCAATGTCAGCACGGCTATCTGGTCGTGTATGGGCTATACGGTTCTTTTATGCTTTACCCTATTCAAAACCGGCTCGCTTGCAAAAAGCGTGTTTAATGCACATTAAAGGAAGGAGGAAACTATATGGCTTATGTACCTGTACCAAAGGACTTAACAAAGGTCAAAACGAAAGTAATGTTCAACCTTACAAAACGACAGCTTATATGCTTCGGCTTGGGCATTGTTATCGGCTTGCCGATATTCTTTCTTACAAAGAGCGCACTTGGTACAAGTGCTTCGGCAATGCTTATGATTATTGTGATGCTTCCTTGTTTTATGCTTGCACTATATGAAAAGCACGGGCAGCCGCTTGAAAAGGTGCTGAAGAATATCATTGATGTATGCTTTCTGCGTCCTAAGGAGCGACCGTATATGACAAACAATTTCTATGATTGCTTACACAGACAGGAAGAACTTGAAAAGGAGGTTACAAACATTGTACACAAAAAATCTAAGCCGCGCGGACAAAAACGCCATTGATACGGCTATCCGCAAGGCAAAAAAAGAAGACAAGAAACAGATGTCGGCTCAGGACAGTATTCCGTTTCAGCAGATGTTTCGTGACGGAATATGCAAGGTGAGCGACAACTATTACACAAAAACCATTCGCTTTCAGGATATTAACTATCAGCTTAATCAGAATGAGGATAAAACGGCTATTTTTGATGGGTGGAGCGATTTTCTAAACTACTTTGACAGCTCAGTAAATTTTGAACTGTCATTTATGAACCTGTCCGCAAAGGACGACAGCTTTTCACGACAGCTCATTATCCCACCGCAGGGCGACGACTTTGATGAAATCCGTGAGGAATATACGGAAATGCTTCAGGACAGGCTTGCAAGGGGCAATAACGGACTTATCAAGACAAAGTATATTACTTTCGGCATAGAAGCCGATAATATCAAAGCAGCAAAGCCGCGCATAGAGCGTATCGAAACCGATATTCTCAATAACTTTAAGAAGCTCGGCGTAGCCGCTGCTCCGTTAAACGGTACAGAACGGCTGAAGGTAATGTACGATATGTTCCATCTTGATGCAACCGATCCGTTTCGCTTCTCATGGGATTGGCTCCCGAAAACAGGATTGTCTGCCAAAGACTTTATAGCTCCGACTTCCTTTGAATTTAGGAACGGATATGCTTTTAAGGTTGGAAGCAAATTCGGAAGTGCATATTTCTTACAGATACTTGCACCGGAATTGTCGGACAGAATGCTTGCGGATTTTCTTGATATGCAAAGCTCCGTTATTGTTTCTATGCATATTCAGTCGGTCGATCAGGTGAAGGCTATTAAGACAATCAAACGTAAAATAACCGACCTTGATAAGATGAAAATCGAGGAACAGAAGAAAGCTGTTCGTGCAGGCTATGATATGGATATTATTCCGTCAGACCTTGCCACTTACGGCTCTGAGGCAAAAAAACTCTTGCAGGATTTACAAAGCCGAAATGAGCGAATGTTTCTTATGACATTCATTGTCGTAAATCTCGGTGATACAAAGCGAAAGCTGGACAGTAATGTATTTCAGGCAAAATCCATTGCACAGAAATACAACTGTACTTTGGAAAGACTTGATTTCAGGCAGGAAGAAGCATTGATGTCTTCTCTTCCTCTCGGTAAAAACTTAATCGAAATACAGCGGGGCTTAACTACATCAAGCGTCGCTATTTTTATACCCTTTACCACACAAGAATTGTTCCAAACGGGAAAAGAAGCTCTGTATTGCGGTATTAACGCACTTTCAAACAATCTGATTATGGTTGACCGAAAACTGCTTAAAAATCCAAACGGGCTTATACTCGGTACACCGGGTTCCGGTAAATCTTTTTCGGCAAAGAGAGAAATTGCAAATGTTTTTCTCGTCACCGAGGACGATATTATCATCTGTGATCCTGAAGCAGAGTACGGTCCGCTTGTAGAAAGACTGCACGGACAGGTCATAAAAATCTCTCCGACTTCGGGAGATTTTATAAATCCGATGGATTTAAATTTAAACTATTCGGAGGAAGAAAATCCGCTGTCCTTGAAATCAGACTTCATACTCTCGCTCTGTGAGCTTATTGTCGGAGGCAAAGAGGGCTTGCAGCCTGTTGAGAAAACGATTATTGACCGTTGCGTAAGGCTTATTTACAGAAATTACTTGAACGATCCGAAGCCTGAGAATATGCCTATTTTGGAGGACTTATACAATGAACTCCGTAAGCAGGACGAGAAAGAAGCACAGTATATAGCTACTGCGCTTGAAATCTATGTAACAGGCTCGCTTAATGTATTCAACCACAGGACAAACGTAAATATTCATAGCAGAGTTGTGAGTTACGATATTAAGGAGCTTGGAAAGCAGCTTAAAAAGATAGGTATGCTTATCGTTCAGGATCAGGTATGGAACAGAGTAACCGTAAATCGTGAAGCACATAAGTCAACAAGGTATTATATTGATGAGATGCACCTACTGCTCAAAGAGGAGCAGACGGCGGCATACACGGTTGAAATTTGGAAGCGTTTCCGTAAATGGGGCGGTATTCCGACAGGTATTACGCAGAATGTCAAAGATCTGTTGTCAAGCCGCGAGGTGGAGAACATTTTTGAAAACTCTGATTATGTGTATATGCTAAACCAAGCACAGGGTGACAGACAAATTCTCGCAAAGCAATTAAATATCTCAAATCATCAGCTATCCTATGTTACCCATTCAAGTGAGGGCGAAGGCTTGCTGTTTTACGGCAGTACGATATTGCCGTTCGTTGACCGTTTCCCCAAGGATACAAAGCTCTACGGTATAATGACAACCAAGCCTCAAGAGCAGACTGAAAGGTCGTGATGAGATGGATAACAATTTGCGTGTATTCACAAATGAGGAGTTTGGAAGTGTGAGAACTGTTACGATTGACGGCGAACCGTGGTTCATCGGGAAAGATGTAGCAACAGCATTGGGATATGCGGAACCCAGAAGTGCGGTTTGTAAGAAGGTAGAATCCGAAGACAGAGGTGTTGCCGAAATGGCAACACCTTCAGGAATACAGAAAATGACTGTTATCAATGAAAGCGGACTATATTCACTTATCCTATCAAGCAAGCTCCCAACGGCTAAAAAGTTCAAGCATTGGATAACCTCGGAGGTTATTCCGTCCATTCGTAAGCACGGCGTATATATGACGGATAATCTGCTTGACGCTGTGATTGATAATCCGGAAGTTATGCAAGGGGTTATCAAAAAGCTCAAAGCCGACAAAAGCAAGACTGCCGTACTGGAACAACAGTTAAAGACCGCTTTGCCCAAAGCGATGTACTTCGATAAGTTTGTAGATCCCGGTTATGCACTTTGTTTTCGTGATACGGCAAAGGAATTTGAAATTCCACAGAAGTGCTTTATAAATCTGCTGATTGAACACGGCTTCATATTCAGAAATGCAAAGGGCGAGCTTCGTCCCTCATCAAAAGCACTTGAAAAAGGCTTGTTCATTCTGCGTGATTATACAAATCCGTGCAACCGACACAAAGGGACATACACGCTTGTAACGGCAAAGGGAAAGAAATTTATTTACGAGTATTTTGTTAAAAAAGGAATTATATGAGGAGGACTATGTTATGAACTACAACAACATTCAGATAATTATGGAGGGCGCAGAGCTTTTGTATTCAATGCTCTGTGAACTTAACGACGGTATCGGAAATCTGCCCAGCTGTAAGGTAACTGCCGGACTGAAATGTTTATCGGCGAACGTAAGTGCATCCGGCGCGGGGATTTATCAGACGATGAAAAATATCGCATCCGATGAAATTCCGTGCGACGGCTATGAAGATGATGAGGAGTATACAGACGACTGCAAAGATATTCCCGACAGTGCGGACTTGAAAGAGTTTTTGGATACAATCACAGAAATTCTTAGTTCCGGTAAGCCTGTTTCCGTATCAGCAGATATTTATATTACCGAGGGTAATGATACAGAAAAAGAGGAATGCGAGGAATGATTATGAAGAATATGAAGCAAGGCGGTGGTAACAGGTGGCGAAAAGATCTCCAAAACTGCTGTTTACCGACGAAGAACGGAATACGCCCGAACTTAAAAGGGCTGTCAAGAAAGCAGATAAATCAATCGCAAAACTTGAGAAAGCCGAGGCGAACATTCCGAAGAAAAGGATAAAGAAAAAACAGCGGTTTATCGACGAAAAAAGCGGTAAGGTCAAGACAAAGATTATGTTCGAGGAAGTCGATAAAAAGAAGTCGTCATCTCAATTGAAATCGGAAGTAAAGACAGCACCCGCACAATTTGCGGCGGGTGCTGCCGTAAACATACTTCGAGATAACGAGGACGACAGTGCGGCAACTAACATAACGCACAGTGTAGAGAAAACCGCCGATACAAGCATAAGAGCTGCACAATTTGCAAACCGTTCATCAAAGCTGAAACCCTATAAGAATGCGGAAAGAGCAGAGAAACAAGCGGATAAGGCTAATATTACTGCACTTAACAAACAGGCTAAATATCAGTCGCGTGAAAACTCCGGCTCTAATCCTCAATCCAAACATCAGCAGAAAAAAGCCATTAAAAAGGAATATGCAAAAGCCAAACAAAGCGGAGCAACAACAAAGAAAGCGACAGAGATTACCAAAGAAGCGTCCAAAAAGACCGCGGATACTTCAAAAAAGATTGCTGAATTTGTGGGGCATCATAAAACGGCATTTGCGATTATCGGTGGTATTGCTGCCGTTATCGTTATAATTTGCTGTATCTGCTCCTCCTGCTCCGTTATGTTTCAAGGTGCAACATCGGCGATAGCAAGCTCTACATATCCGAGCGAGGACAGCCAAATGCTTGCAGCGGAAGAAAGGTATAAAGCAATGGAACAGGAATTGTCGGATAAAATCTCAAATTACGAAAGTACCCACAGCTATGACGAGTATATTTATGAGCTTGATGATATTGAACACGATCCGTATGTACTGATTTCCGCACTGACAGCTCTAAATCAAGGGGCGTGGACTGTTTCAGAGATTGAAAGCGACTTGTCCGATTTATTTGCAAGGCAGTATGTTCTGACAGAAACCGTGACGGTTGAACAAAGAACGAGAACGGTCACAAACCCGGATGGAACAACCTCCGAGGAAACTTATGATTTTTATATTTGTACCGTAAAGCTCGTGAATAACAATCTGTCCCATATTCCGTCTGAAATATTAAGTCAAGACCAATTAGAGCTGTATGCCACATATATGAAAACGCTCGGCAACAGACCTGATTTGTTCGGAGATTCGGTGTATGTGGATAAATACATCAATACCGAATATGATGACTATGCAATACCGCCTGACGCATTATCCGATGTAAAATTTGCTGCTATGATGAATGAAGCAAAGAAATATCTCGGTTATCCCTATGTTTGGGGTGGTTCTACTCCCTCTACTTCGTTTGACTGCTCAGGCTTTGTATGCTGGGTAGTTAATCACAGCGGTTGGAGCGTGGGCAGAACTACAGCAGAGGGCTTGCGTCAGCAATGTGTGAGGGTTTCACCGGCAAATGCTAAACCCGGCGACCTTATTTTCTTTGAAAAGACATATAACACGGTAGGAGCATCTCATGTTGGTATCTATGTCGGTGACGGTATGATGATACACTGCGGCGATCCAATTCAGTATGCGAATGTCAACTCAGCATATTTCAGCTCACATTTTATGCAATACGGCAGACTGCCATAAAGGAGGATTATCATGAACGAACGAATTACAAGGCTCAAAGAGGACTATGCGAAAAACGAAAGTAAAATCGCATCCCTGCAAGCAAAAAACAAAAAGCTTGCCGAGAAAATAACTCAGCTTGAAAACGCCGAAATTATCGGTGCTGTCCGAACAAGTGGGTTTACGATTGATGAGCTTTTGAGCTTGCTCGGTAAAACCGAAGAAGCTCCCATGACTAAAAATGATTTGGAGGAAAACAACAATGAAATTTAAGACTAATACTTTTTTAATAACCTTAACTGTTGTACTTGTTATAACAGCTTTTTCTTTACCCGTTTCGGCGAATGTTTCCGCAAGCGACGATACGGCAACAGAAATCAGCGTAAATGACAGCGTTGAGAGTAAAACACCGCTTACGCCAAAAGGCAATTTAACGACCGTTGACGATGTTCATCAGGTCAGCGATGAGGATACGATTGAAGATAAGCAGTTTATTACCGTACAGTCAAAGAACGGCAATACATTCTACATCATCATAGACCGCAGCGGTGACAGTGAAAATGTTTATTTCTTAAATGCCGTTGATGAAACGGATTTAATGGCACTTATGGAAGATGAGCAAAAAGCGGCTGTTACTGCTGCCGCAACTTGCACCTGTGCCGAAAAATGCGAGATTGGCAGTGTAAACGCTGATTGTGCGATTTGTTCAAAAAACAAGGATAACTGTATAGCACAGGCAGCAGCTACCCCTGTTCCCGATGAGAAAGAACAGCCGGCAGAAAAAAAGCAAAATACAACCATGCCGTTTGCTATACTCGTTCTGTTTGCATTGTTCGGCGCAGGAGGAGCGTTCTATTGGTTTAAGGTTAAAAACAAGAAATCAAGCACAAAGGGTGACACCGATCCCAATGACTTGTTTGAGGAGGACGAGGACTACGAAACCGAGGACGAAACCGATTATGAGGTTGAGGACGGCGATGATGTGAACGACGAAACCACTGAAAATGAAAGTGAGGAATTGACAGAATGAAACTTGTAATTGCAGAAAAACCATCAGTAGCCA
>JBJEIU010000159.1:0-13771 GCA_051877355.1 Hominilimicola sp. | reverse complement strand
TTTTTCAACGGCGTACACCTTGCCTTGGGGACACAAAAGCGCCATTTCTACGCTAACCGAGCCTGTTCCCGCGCCAATATCATAGCAGATGTCATTTGGCGCAATTTCAAGCTTTGACATGCTAACCGCTCTGACAGAGCTTTTTGTCATCGGCGCTTTGCCCGTGATAAATTCATCATCTCTTATCCCAATCCTTACGCGGTCATCGTAATTTTTATTAACTATAACCATAACGCTCAAAGGCGCGATTTCCGTTTCTGCAAAATCTGTCACCCTTCCATGCAGTATTCTTTCATTTTCGTATGACAGATTTTCGCCGACATATACCTCTGTATTGCCAAGTCCGAAGCAGCACAGCTTTTTGCACGGATTGTCTCCCAATAATATAAACGTCTTTTTGTGTCCCCTTACCTCACTCACAATATTACATTCACGTCCGTGTATGCTGACAATATTCATGTCGTCATACGAAATTCCTATTTTCGCGCAGAAATACGAAACACAGCTTATACCTGCTTCAACATGCGCCGCAGGAAACAGCTTTAAAAGCTTTTTTGCGCCGCTGAAAAATGAAGCGTCGCCCGAAAACAGCACAGCAACATTTTCACAAGGATTTTCCCTTATTATATCAGCAATCTTTTCCGCATTATATTCGTGAAACACAGTTTTACTTCCATATGCAAACGGCTTGGTAACGCGTTTTGCACCGATTATAATATCAGCATTTCCAATTTTCTCCCTTGCCGAAGCTGTGAGGATTTTACTGTCCCCCATTCCTGCTCCTATTATAAAAATGTTCATATTACAACCACTCCAAAATCAAATTTTCCGCTTCCGTAACCGTCACGCCGTCTTCTATGACAGGTCTTTCAATAATCACACATTCCACTCCGTTTTCCTTTGCCGCTTCCACCTTTTCCGGAAAACCGCCGCTTTTGCCTGTGCGCTTCGTAACGAGGTATTTTATATCCAGCTCGCGTAGGAGCGCGCTGTTGAACTCCTTTGAAAACGGTCCCTGCATACATATTATCCGCTTTGGCTCAAAGCCTGCGTCAAGACATAGTCTTAGCGACTCCTGAGACGGCAGCACGCGCGCAAACGCCCTATCCTTAATTGGAGCAAACTCCGCTATTTCCTTTGAGCCTGTTGTTATGAGGATATTTCCGTTTGTATCGGCAAGATAATCTACCGCCTGTCTGACATTTTTAAAGTTTTTTCCGTCAGCGTCTATATCCTCGCGCGCAACTCTGATATACTTCACCCTGCACGACTTTTTAATATTTTCCGTCACCTTGTCCGCATACGGGTGCGTCGCGTCCACAACGATTTTTGCACCGCTTTCCTCAAAAAACGCTTTCATTTCTTCGGCGGTCATTCTTCCGATGCGCACATTTTCATTGTCGAGAACCTCCGCCCCATATTCCGTTGCCACGCACACAATATGGCTTATATTTTCCTGCGAAAAAAAATCTGCGATTTTGTGTCCCTCGTCCGTTCCGCCAAACAGTATAACATCATACATTTTTATATCCTCTTGGTGTTACCATTTTCCCCTTTATTTCTCTTGTCTGCGAATTTCCTATAAATACGGTCGTGAACATATCCGCCTGATAATCGCGCAGCTTTTCCAAACTCATTACGCTGTATTCCTCACCGTCACGTCCGATATTTCTCGCCGCAGCACACACAGTTTTAGTGTCCCTGTGACGCAGAATTATATCGCACGCCTTTTTCAGATAGTCGTGTCGTTTCTTGCTTGACGGATTATACAGACAAATCGCAAAATCACCGATTGCAGCACATTCAAGACGTTTTTCGATTTTTTCCCACGGTGTCAGTAAGTCACTAAGGCTTATAACCGCGAAATCATGCCCCAGCGGAGCTCCCACAAGCGCGCCGCCGCTGAGCATTGCAGAAACGCCTGCTACAACGCGCACCTCAATATTTTCATATTTCGCCGCAACCTCATGCACAAGCGACGCCATGCCGTAAACGCCCGCGTCACCGCTGCAAATGACGGCTACTTTTCTGCCCTGCGCCGCCATTTCCGCCGCCTTTTCGCAGCGTTCCCTCTCCTGCTTCATTGCAGATGTAAAGTATTCCTTATCGGGCAGCAGCTTTTTCACCAAATCCGCATAGACCGTGTAGCCAACTATTACGTCCGAATTTTCAAGAATTTTTCTCGCCTCGTATGTCATGCCGTCCGCGCTGCCCGCGCCTATTCCTACAACGTATATCTTCATTTACACAATCCCAAGGCTGATAGAAAATCGTTCAGATTGCCGCTTTGCAGCCGACGGTGCCGTATGTATATACTGCCCTCGGCGAAAAGTGGTGATATGAGCGATTTTATTCAGCTTTCCCTTTCAAAAAATCTATATCTGCGCTTATCCTGCCCAGTGCAAGCGCCGTACCGTTAATCGCGGTTTTGCGCTCTGTCAGCTCCGCGCCCGCGGCACACACTGCGCGCTCGCACACGTTATCAACACCCACCGTCTTTTTTACAAATTCCGAAGAGGTAAAATCGCCCTCCACCTCTTTCAGCAAATCTGCCGAAAAGGTCAGAAGCGGCAAATCATACTTTCCGCAAAAATCAACTATGCCTTGCTCATCCTTTTTTATATCCACTGTCGCCACGGCAAAAAGCGAATGAACCAATACTGAATTCACCTTCAGAAATGCAAGTATGCTTTCCTCCACATTTGCACAATTCTTTTTGCAGCCGATACCAATCACCACGTTTTTCGGTTTAAGATTAAGCGTAATGCGAAACGGCTTTTTGTCCTCGTCGCTTATACAAATACCTGCCTCGGCGGTGTCAGTAAAGCAGTCTGGAATATTTTTCAGCTCATAGTCGGTATACAAGCCTATTTCCTGTCCCCCAAGAACACGTGAGGATATTTCCTTTATCAGTTTAGTGTCCCCAATATGCAGATTGTTTTTCACAGCAAAGGTGTCCACCGAAAATTTATCGTTAATATCCGTAGCCGTAGTTATAACCGCTGTGCCGTTTGTCAAAGCGGCAATTCTTTCTGCCATTTCATTTGCTCCTCCGATATGTCCCGACAAAATCGGAATTGCAAAATCGCCCTTTTCGTCCACAACGACTACGGCAGGGTCTTTGGACTTATCCTTAACATATGGCGCAATAGCGCGCACAGCAATGCCGCACGCTCCCACAAAAATCAGCGCGTTATATTTCCTGAAAATATCCTTTACAAGCCCTGAAAGATTATCAAAATCCTCCAGTCCGTCCATATGGTGCTTCGATATTATATATCCATTTGCGCCAAGCTCACGCACAAGCATTTTTACAATTTTTCCACCGTTTTTTGTAAACGCTATTGCCGCAATCTTCATTCCTCTACTCCCTTTCGGAATTCCGTAGTAAACGTTTTATCGTATAGTTTTGAAAGTGAATAATCATCACCAAGGAAATTTCCCACCGTTATAAGCGCAGTCTTTTTCACGCCGTTTTTCTCAGCCGTTTCTTTTAGTGTCCCCACAGTACAGCGTATTACCTTTTCATCGGGCCATGTCGCCTTATACACAATCGCCGCCGGCGTGTCCGCGCTGTAACCGCCCACGATTAATTCCGCCGACAATTCTTCAATCATTCCCGTTGAAAGGAAAATCACCATTGTCGCATTATGCGCGGCAAGAAGTCTGATTTTTTCCTTTTCTGGTACTGGCGTTCTGCCCTCCATGCGGGTGATTATGACAGTCTGCGAAACGTCCGGCAGAGTATACTCTGCCTTAAGCGCAGCCGCCGCGCCGCAAAAGGAGCTTACGCCCGGACACACGTCATACTCAACCCCAAGCAAATCCAGTCTATCCATTTGCTCACGGATTGCGCCATAAACACACGGGTCGCCTGTATGCAGACGGACAATGCTTTTAGTGTCCCCTTGCTTCATCACATCAATAACCTCGTCAAGTGTCATCTTTGCGCTGTTGTAAATTTTAGCGTCCCCTTTTGCGTATTGCAAAAGGTCGGGATTTACAAGCGAGCCCGCGTAAATTATAATATCCGCTTCTTCTATAAGTTTTTTCCCTCTTATGGTTATGAGGTCAGCCGCGCCGCTGCCCGCGCCTACGAAATGTACCATTTTATATCACCCAAAATCTTGTCCGCGTCGGCGGTCTTGCCTATGACGCCATACTTTTTTGAAAACATCACCGCGCCGATTTTTAAATCAGTGCGCCTTTTAAGATACATAGCAATTCTGTCCATCAATATATCAATCGTTTTAGTGTCCCTGATTATTTCATACGCTTCATCAGTTGTAACACAACCAAGGATTTTTTCAAAATCCCTGACACCTGCCAGTGCGGCACAAAGAGAGAGCGTTTCCATACGTCCGTCAGCGTACTTTGAATGTGTATTCATTATACCGCTGCCAAGCTTTACAAGCTTACCCATATGTGAAATTATAAGAATTTGAGAAAATCCCAAATCAGACGCATAATCAATCGCGTCACCGATAAAATTACTGCACTGAACCGCGTTTGTTATGCCGTATTCCTCACGGGCAAATTCCTCACCGTAATTCCCCGGAACAATAACCACTGTACTGTCGCCCGCGCTGCGGCGCGTTTTCATTTCCAGAAAAACGGTGTCTAAAAGCGCCTTTTCACTCATCGGCTCAACAACTCCGCTTGTGCCAAGAATTGAAATACCGCCCTCAATGCCAAGACGCGGATTAAAGGTTTTCTTTGCGATTTCCTCACCGTTTGGCACGGAAATTACAACCTTAATACCTCCGTCATAATCATTTTTATCGCACACCTCGCTCACCGCGCTGCGTATCATCTGGCGCGGCACACTGTTTATCGCCGCATTACCCACAGGCTGGTCAAGACCGCTTTTCGTAACGCGCCCTATGCCCTTTCCGCCGTCTATTTTTATACCGCTGTTCTCTCTGCGTACGGTTGCGTAAATCATTATGCCGTCTGTTATATCTGGATCATCGCCGCTGTACTTTTTCACGGCGCAGGACGCGTAATCCTCTTCAATTTTTATATTCTCAATATCAAAGCTTACCTGTTCGCCCGACGGAAGCGTTATGCTCTCCACGAACACCATATCGTCCGTCAGTAACATTCTTGCCGCCGCCTTTGCCGCCGCAGCGGCACAGGTACCTGTGGTATAGCCTTTCTTCAAAAATCTGTTACTGTGCATCGGTTTCTCCAATCAAAAAATCATATACATTATTATATAATGTATATGATTTTCTGTCAAATAATTTTATAGCTTTTTAACGCCAAGCGTAACGTTTTCGCCGTTTATATTCCATTCCTTTGTGTTGCCGTCAGCAGTTGCAGTATCTATTTCGTCCGCAAGGGTTTCGTCCTTGATTGTGGCTTCATTTCTCGTAATAATAGCCGCAATCTTGTCGTTACCCTGACAGCTTACCTTGATATGGTCCATAACCTCAAAATCGGAGTCCTTTCTCATGGTCTGAATTTTTGAAATTATCTCACGCACAAAGCCTTCCTCAATAAGTTCCTCAGAAAGGTTTGTATCAAGCACAACGGTCACGCCGTAGTCGCTGTTGGACTCAAAGCCCTCCGTCTGTGCCGTTTCAATAAGCAAATCCTCTTCTGAAAGTGCTTCTTCCTTACCGTCAACAGTAATCTTCAGCGAGCCTGTTTCCTTAAGTTCTGCCATTGCCTCATTACCATCAATATTTGCAAGAATTTCTCTTACGGCGTTGATGTTCTTTCCGAAGCGTCTGCCAAGCGTCTTAAGCTGAGGCTTAAAGCTGTATGAGGTAAAATTCTCAACATCGTCCGTAAACTCAACGCTCTTAACATTCAGCTCATCTTCAATTATATCAATATAGAAATCTCCGAGTTGTTCCGGCGCCTTGACGTACATCTTGCCGATAGGCTGACGATTCTTGATATTAGCCGTGTTACGGCATGCGCGTCCCAATACAACGACCTGAAGAACCTCCTCCATATTCTTTTCAAGCTCCTTGTCGATAAGCTTTTCATCATATGTCGGGAAATCGCACAGATGGATACTCTCGGGAGCGTCCTTGTCAATGCTTCTTACAAGGTTCTGATAAATATCCTCCGTCATAAACGGAATCATCGGAGCGGCAGCCTTGCAAAGCGTTACAAGCGCGGTGTACAGCGTCATGTATGCGTTAATCTTATCCTGCGGCATATCCTTTACCCAGAAACGCGCTCTTGAACGTCTTACATACCAGTTAGAAAGCTCGTCAACGAAATCGTCAAGCGCTCTCGCTGTTTCAGTAATTTTGTAGTTTGCAAGATTTTCGTCAACTGTCTTTACAAGTGTATTCAGCTTTGACAAAAGCCACTTATCCATAACCGAAAGCTTGTCATATTCAAGCGTGTACTTTGTCGCGTCAAAGTTATCTATGTTTGCGTACAGCACGAAGAATGCGTATGTGTTCCAAAGCGTACCCATGAACTTACGCTGTCCCTCGGAAACTGCTCCGTCATGGAAACGGTTCGGCAGCCACGGCGCACTGTTTGAATAGAAGTACCAACGGATAGCGTCCGCGCCATGCTTTTCAAGCGCTTCAAACGGGTCAACAGCGTTGCCCTTGGACTTTGACATCTTCTGACCGTTTTCGTCCTGAACGTGACCCAGTACAATTACGTTCTTATAAGGCGCTTTATTGAAAATAAGCGTTGATTCGGCAAGAAGTGAATAGAACCAGCCTCTTGTCTGGTCAACCGCCTCACTGATGAAGTCAGCAGGGAAGTTCTCCTCAAATATATCCTGATTTTCAAACGGATAGTGCCACTGCGCGAATGGCATCGCGCCGCTGTCGAACCAACAGTCAATAACCTCGCTTACTCTGCGCATTTCCTTGCCGCACTCAGGACACTTGATTGTTACAGCATCAATAAACGGTCTGTGCAGCTCTATCTCGTCAGGGCAGTTATCGGACATTTCCTTAAGTTCTGCGATTGAGCCGATTGCGTGTCTGTGACCGCACTCGCACTCCCAGATATTCAGCGGAGTACCCCAGTAACGGTTACGGCTGATACCCCAGTCCTGAACGTTTTCAAGCCATGCGCCAAATCTACCCTCGCCTATTGTCTTGGGAATCCAGTTAATTGTGTTGTTATTCTTTATAAGGTCGTCCTTAACAGCCGTCATCTTGATGAACCATGTGTCGCGCGCATAGTAGATAAGCGGCGTATCACATCTCCAGCAGAACGGATAGCTGTGTTCAAACTTCGGAGCGTTAAATAGCTGTCCTCTTTCCTCAAGATTTATAAGAATTTCCTTGTCAACGTCCTTGCAGAATGTGCCTGCCCAAGGTGTTTCCTTTGTCATTTCGCCCTTGCCGTCAACAAGCTGTACGAACGGCAAATCGTATTTTCTGCCGACATTCGCGTCGTCCTCACCAAATGCGGGCGCGATATGAACGATACCCGTACCGTCGGTAAGCGTTACATAGTTGTCGCAGGTTACGTAATAAGCCTTTTTGTCGGGTGTTACAAAGTTAAACAGCGGCTCGTATTCCTTGTATTCAAGGTCAGTACCAACGTACTTTTCAAGAACGGTGTATTCGCCCTCAACATTAGCGTCAACAAGTGCCTCGGCTAAGATGTACTTTTCATCGCCCACCTGAATTTTTACGTATGTTTCATTCGGATTCACGCATAGCGCCACGTTTGAGGGCAGCGTCCAAGGCGTGGTTGTCCATGCAAGGAAGTATGTGTTTTCCTCGCCCTTTACGATAAACTTCGCCGTAGCTGAGCGTTCCTTAACGTCCTTATAGCCCTGCGCAACCTCGTGTGATGAAAGAGGCGTGCCGCAGCGCGGGCAGTATGGCACAATTTTGTGACCCTTATAAAGAAGCCCTTTTTCCCATATTTTCTTTAATGCCCACCATTCGGACTCGATAAAGTTGTTGTCATATGTTACGTACGGGTCGTCCATGTCAGCCCAGAAGCCGACAGTGCCGGAGAAGTCCTCCCACATGCCCTTGTACTTCCATACGCTTTCCTTACATTCCTTGATAAACGGCTCAAGACCGTATTCCTCAATCTGCTCCTTGCCGTCAAGACCAAGCTTTTTTTCAACCTCAAGCTCAACGGGAAGTCCATGAGTGTCCCAGCCTGCCTTACGAAGCACCTTGTAGCCTTTCATTGTGCGGTAACGGGGAATCATATCCTTTATGACACGCGTTAAAACGTGACCTATATGGGGCTTGCCATTTGCTGTCGGGGGACCGTCATAGAACGTGTATACCTCGCCGTCTTTTCTCTCGTCAATACTCTTTTGGAAGATATTGTTGTCATTCCAAAATTTCACGACCTTTTTTTCTCTTTCCACGAAATCAAGATTTGGTGAAACCTTTTCGTACATTGGTAAATTCATTCCTTTCAATAAATTAAAAAAGCCTTCGTCCTGCATATGAACCAAACAAGGCACATCGAGTGCCGTTGTTTGATTTGCTGTTTGCCATGCCGTTTCTTCGCAACGCATGCAAACGCAGTCAACAAGACGAAAGCCAATGTTTCGTTATACCACTCGTCATACTAACATATGCGTTCCCTTTTACGGAGGAAAACCGTCGCAGCCTACTTTGTTAAGTCCATTCAGACATTTTCTGTTCAGTGCGCAACTCGGAAGTGATATTCAGCCTGATTTACTCGCCGCCGCGCTTTCACCGTCCGCAGCTCGCTTTGCGCTTTCAAAAAGGCATACTGTCTTCGTCATCGTTTTTGATTATTTATATTGTAATACAAATATCGCAAATTGTCAATAATTATCATGAATTTCTTTATATGACAAATTATAATCAATCCATATTATCAACCATTTTTATCATATTGGTGCAAAGGGACTTTATGCGCGCCTTGTACTGCTCAATCTCGCCCTTCACGTTCAGCATTTCCTGATGACGCTTCATATGCTCGTCATCAATTTGACGCGCAAGATAGGACGCGTCAAGCTTTGCTTTGCTAATTATAGCGTTCGCCTCCGTTTCAGCATTCTTACGCGCGTCATCCGCCGCCTGTTTCGCCATATCAATAGATTTTTGCATGGTGTTTTCCATCTGCTTATAACGCTCCACCGTTTCGGTAAGCAGTCCGATTTTATCCTTAAGCGTCTGATTTTCCTTGCATAAAAGCTCGTAATCCTGTATCACTATATCAAGAAAATCGTCCACCTCGTCACAGCTGTAGCCCTTTATCTTTTTTTCAAATTCTTTATTCTGAATATCAATAGGTCTTAGCACAATGCTCCCCCTCCTCATATGAATTTTTCCACTGTTATATGAAGTCTTCCTTTTCTGGTATTATTGCCCGTATCCTTTAAAATAAATCGTCCGTAATTCCTTATCGACAAAAGATCGCCCGTTTCAATTTGTTTTGATCGGTCGGACACCTCTCTGTGATTTATCTTCACATATCCTTCTCTTACAAGATGTTCCGCATTGGAGCGCGAAATATTAAGCGCCGCCGCAATAACCGCGTCCAAACGTAGTGATGCGCACACACACATCTTCTCTGCCGTTTTCGGCTTTGGCGCATTAAAGTCCTCCATAGCCACTATATGCCCCTTAACGCCGATATTTGCAATTTTATTTACATTTCGCTGCACATATTCCGCTATATCGCTTTCCACGAATACATACGCGCCGTCCTCGTCCGTCAGAATATCCCCCGTTTTGCTCCTGTCAATCCCAAGCGACATGAGCGTTCCAAGATAGTCCCTGTGGGTAAGAGAGCGGAAATTTGGTGCTTCAAAACGAATTACAGAAAGCGGAAAATCTTCTTTTTGCGCCTCCTGCCATTCGGGGAATACGCCAAATATTTTTCTCTCCGCCATATCATATCCGCCGAAAAGCATTGTGTTATATCCATAGGGAATATGAAATTCATCTTCAATAAGCGCAATTTCTCCGCCGTCCAGAAATGATGAAAACTTCGCCTCACAATGCTTGCCGCACAAATCGAACAAATCGCCTATTTTAGCTTTTATAAGCTTTGAGTCCATATCCCCCTCCATAAATCGGATTTTTATCTGACTTCCGTCAGAGCACTCAAGTCCTGCGTTTTACGCAATTGCTCGGACACGGCTTTGCCTATTCATAATTTCGATTAATAAATCTCATAAACCGTCCCCGCTGACTTTTCGCGCAGCCACCGCTGACCGCGGCTTCATACACAAAAGGGCGGTAATCTCCTTACCGCCCGTATCTGCCTGGGTTATACATTCCAGTCGAAAGTATTTCTTGTGTGTTCCTTAAGATTATCGCCTGTTATATCAATATTTCTCGGAGCTGCAACAAAAATACCGCCGGAAACGCGTCTTACATTTCCGTTCACTCCGTAAGCTGCGCCTGAAACAAAGTCTACAACGCGTCTTGCATCTGACGCGTCAAGATTACCTACGTCAAAAATCACAAGTCTGCCGCCCTTTATTTCATCGGCAACGCCGGTGGAATCATCAAATTCAGAAGGCTTCATAATTCTTATTCTTGAAGATGCACCGGGATTTATAGGAACAACCTTTGAAGAGCTCTTTCTCGCAAATGAAGATGCCGTTCTCTTTACCTGAGGTTCTTCTTCGATTTCGTCCTCCTCATCATAGTATTCATCATCATAGTAATCATCTTCTGTTTCAATACCTATGAAGTTCTTTACCGCATTAATAAAACCCATTTCTCCGTTCCCTTTCTAAATTATTTTTGAGAATAATCTCTCTCGCCAAAAATGGCACTGCCCACGCGAACCATATTGGCTCCGCATTCTATGGCAGTTTCAAAATCCCCACTCATACCCATAGATAAGTATGACATATTAACATTATCGTATTTTTTTTGCTTTATGTCAATAAAAAGTTGTCGCATGTTGTCAAAATGTAATATGTTTGTAACAGAATTGTCAGTTTTCGGTGCGATAGTCATTAATCCCTGTACTTTTACATGGTTTAATTTGCCTGCATGCAGAAGCAATTCCTCCAAATCCTCCTTGGCAATGCCAGACTTCGTTTCCTCGCCCGAAATATTTACCTGAATGAGAATGTCCATATTGAGATTATGTTTTTGAGCCTGACGTTCAATCTCGTCCATAAGCTTTATCGAATCAACGGAGTGGATAAGGCATACCTTATCTATGATGTACTTGACCTTATTTGTCTGCAAATGACCTATAAGATGCCATTTTACAGGCATCACATTCTCAAATTTGTCCCTTACCTCCTGGGGCTTGTTCTCGCCGATGTCCGTAACACCAAGCTGTATAGCCTCATTCATCATTTCTACAGGGTGTGTTTTTGTAACCGCCACAAGTGTTATATCCTCGCGGCGTCTGCCGCTCCTTTGAGCAGCGGCAGTTATTCTTCTTTCGACCTCTTCTAAATTTTCCTTTATGCTCACATTATACACTTCCTTTTATTCGTGCAATCTCCCATGTCTAAGATATATGTCCGCATTCGCAGGCGCATGCTACCGTTCACCCACAAGTATTCTGTCCATCTGCGACAGCTTATTTTGGGCGTTATCCGTTGAATCCACTATTGCGTAGCCGCCGTCTGTATTTGTAAACAACACATCGCAGTAACAATCATACTGCTTTCCGCCGTTTATGCCTATAACTTTCTGCTTTCCGTCCTCCTCGGTACGTATAGCATGAATTGGAATTTTATATCCGTCATAGCTTTCAAATATCAAATCAACATCTACAAGCCTGTATGAAAAAGCGCTTTCAAGATATGTGGAGCATTTCACCGTCACAATAACCCTGCCGTTCTGCTCCTCGCTCACGCTGCTTATTGTTCCCTTGACCACCGCATCCGCCATATTGTTAAATCGCAGCTTTACGCTGTCGCCCTTTCCGCGTTCCTTCATCACATCAGCAGGTATATCCATCATAACGTACCACATATGGTTATTGACTATTTTGCATACCTCTCCGCCCGCGTCCACCTTGGCGCTGATTTTTCGTATATGCGGCGACTGCGAAAGCGATTCAAAATATGCAACGTCATATCCCTCAATGTCGGACGGAACAAGCATCGTCTCGTAGCCGTCCACATATGTGGTGAACACACCCGAAATCTGTGCAGTTATATCCTCCTGCGCCACTCCGATACTGTTTAAAATCTGTTCTCTCTGATTTTTAAACTCTGTCACGCTGTCGTCAGCGGAAAGCTCATTATTCTGTCTCAGACTGTTTATGTCCCTCTTATATTTTGATATGGATACTATATCATTGTCCTCAGCCGCGTCAATAATGTTATTCTCACGCTCATAAATATTATTCTCGACAGTTGCCTCGTCCAGCGCGAAAAATGACTGTTCGCTTTTATCCGTTTCGGCGTTTTTTATCTTGTTGTCCACCACTGCAAGTTCCTTTATACTGTCCTCGGGAACGTTGCCGTAAAACAGAGAACCGATTATACTGTCCTTCGCCACACGCGCGCCCTCGGAAACAGAATGATAAACGGTTCCCGCGCTTCTCGAATACATAACCCATTCGTCACGTATAATAAAGCCGTTTGTATTTATTGAATTTTCCTGCGTTATATATTCTATCTTCTGCGTATTAACAGGCGTCATGACGTATTTAATACCATAGCCTGCAATCGCTGCAACAGCAATGCACAGTACAATGATAAAGAATTTCTTCATCTGTTATTTTCCCCTTAATCTTCAAATTATAACAAGATTTTATCTGTAACATTTATATTATATAATTTTTTTCGACTAAATACAATACTCTTCGGCATTTTTTAATTTTTAAAATACATAACAGCCGATGCGGCGTCATAATTTGACCCCAGAACTGACAATTTCTCCATAAGAAAATCACTTTTCCCACTCTCCAGCACCTTAACAAGCCACACCACAACGGCTTTGCCGTCCATCTGACGTATTTTTTCAAATATGTTTTCTTTCAGGTCAGGCGCGTTATCCCTCTGCGCGTAATAAGCCTCCATTGTAAGTTCTATAAGCTCATCGACCTTATATATTTTCAGCGTGTCGATGCCAAATATCCGAGCCGCGTTTTCTATACCGCAAAGCAGTTCATGAGAGTATTTTCTGCGAGCCTTTCTGTAATTTTCCGTTTTAAAGCTGTATATATCCCCTTCAAGGCGTCCGAAAGCCTTCATACAGCTTATATATCCTACCTCTATATTACGCAGTATTCCCTCTCTTTCAAAGTCCATAATGCCCGTCTGCGGTTCCTCACAGCAGATGTTGATAACATTCCTGCCTGCAAGGTTAAAATTTCTGCATATGCCGATACCCTTTACGTCAACAGTTATGATATTGTCTATATCCTTTTCAAGCATCATATTAACGGGCATATTATTTGACATTCCTCCGTCAATAAGCTTGTCCGCGGCAATCACTTTCGCCTTGAATCCGGGCAGACACACGCTTGCCATAAGATATTCAATTATTTTCCCCTGCGGTATGTCACTTTTAAATTTGCATATTCCCTTTCTCTGTGTGACGGAAAATGCCGCCGCTCCGAAATCCACAGGCGACTTTCTTAGCTTGTCCTCGTCAATTACAGTTTTCAGAAGTTCTTCAAGAGGTGACATATCCAGTCCGTCATTTTTATATATTTCCCTTATTATTTCAGGCAGGTTTTTAACCGCGAACAGATTGCTTTCGTCCTCCATGCCCTTAGGCAGAGATACAATGTCCTCCGCGGAAATTGCCTGCCACAATCTGAGCGCCGTTTTGTATTCGCCCTGCGCGAACAATGCGCCGTTCACCGCGCCTATGGACGTACCGGAAATTGCCGATATTTT
>JBJEIU010000158.1:0-13781 GCA_051877355.1 Hominilimicola sp. | reverse complement strand
ATAATGTTCAATATGACATATGGCACATCAAAGGTAATGTGCGCGATAATAAGTGTCACAAAACCAAATTCAAAATTCATGCGTGCCGCAAAGAACACAAACAGCAGCATAAGCGAAACACCTGTTACAATTTCGGGGTTTATAATAGGGATATTTGTACCCTGCATAACAAGCGTTTTTGGAAGTTTTTTCATACTGTTGATGCCAATTGCCGCCGCAGTACCCAGTACCGTTGCCGCAATAGAGGCTACAACAGCCACAATAATTGTATTTAAAAGTGATTTCATAATCAATTCGTTATGAAACAGCTTTATGTACCAGTCAAATGTAAATCCCGAAAATACGCTTCGGCTTTTTGTCACGTTAAATGAGAACACTATAAGCACAAAAATCGGCATATACAAAAACAGCATTACAAGCGCCAAATATACTTTTGATAATTTTTTCAATTAAATCCCACATCCTTTCTTTGCTCTTACATAAGTACCCTGTCGTCATCCTCGTCAAACTGATTAAGGATAGTCATAATCAGCAGGATAATAACCATAAGCACAAGCGAAATCGCCGCGCCTAAATTCGGATTGTAGGAATTACCCAGAAACTGCATTTCTATAAGATCGCCTATAAGCAGATTTGATCCGCCGCCCAGCATTCTTGAAATAATAAATGTACTGATAGCCGGCACAAACACCATCGTAATACCCGACATAATTCCGGGCATACTAAGCGGAACAATAACTCTCCACAGTGTCTTAGTGTTGTTGCAGCCCAAATCCTGCGCCGCCTCAATAACGCTGTTATCAAGCTTTGCAAGCACATTATAGAGCGGAAGTATCATAAACGGGAGATAATTGTATACCATTCCCAGCACAACCGCGCCTTGAGTGTTGAGCAGCTTAAACGGACCAAGACCGAACAATCCCAGAAAGCTGTTTATAAGACCGTTATTGCCCAGAAGTGTCATCCATGCGTATGTTCTCAAAAGAAAGTTCATCCACATGGGAAGCATCACTATCATAACTACCGTACTCTGATAGCTTTTATCAATACGCGCCAGAATAAGCGCAAGCGGGTATGCGATAACAAGGCATATCACCGTCGCAATCGCCGCAAGCCATATGGAGCGTATAAATATATTTGAATACTGCGACACAGCCGCAAGATTATCAAGCGTAAAAGCGCCGTCCGCTGTAGTAAAGGCGAAATAAGCCACCATTATAAGCGGCACGATTATAAATACTGCCATCCACAACAGGTAGGGGGCAGAAACAAGCTTTTTCATAAAATATCATTCCTTTCTCTGCAAAGGCTGAAAAAAATTTTTGCAGATTGCCGCTTTGCAGCCAAGGTGCCGTATGCAGATACTGCCCTTGGCAAAAAGTGGTGAGCTGCGGAAATTTAGCCAGCCTTCCCCTCCTATTTATCCATTTTGTGCATAATATGTATATCATACGGGTCAAAGGTAATGCCGACCGTTGAGCCAACCTCGGCAGCCTTTGTGGAATGTACAAGCCAGTCATGGTCATAGGCTTCAATAAGCATTTCATAATGCACACCCTTAAACGTCACAGACTGCACCACGCCTGAAATATGCGCATCGTCCGCGTGAACAAGCTTAATATCCTCGGGACGTATAACCACATCCACGCTTTTGTTTTCGCCAAAGCCTTTGTCAACGCACTCAAACTGATGTCCGCTTATTTCCACAAGCAAATCCTTAATCATTCTGCCGTTTAAGATATTGCTTTCACCGATAAAGTCGGCAACAAAGGCATTTTTCGGCTCATTATATATATCTACAGGTGAACCCACCTGCTGAATATCTCCTTTATTCATAACCACAACCGTATCGCTCATGGTAAGCGCCTCCTCCTGGTCGTGCGTTACATAAATAAACGTAATCTCAAGGCTCTGTTGAATACGCTTAAGCTCAATCTGCATTTCCTTACGCAGCTTCAAATCAAGCGCGCCAAGCGGCTCGTCCAACAGCAGCACCTTCGGCTCGTTGATAAGTGCGCGCGCAATAGCGACTCGCTGCTGCTGACCGCCCGAAAGACGGTCTATGGAACGCTTCTCAAAACCTTTCAGGTTCACAAGCTCCAGCATCTCCCCAACACGCTTCTGAATTTCCCTGTCCGGGAATTTCTTCACCTTCAAGCCAAAGGCAATATTTTCAAAAACGTTCAGATGCGGAAAAAGCGCATATCGCTGAAACACCGTGTTAACATTACGTTTGTAGGGAGGTATATTATTAATCTCCTTACCCTCAAATTTTACGCTGCCGCTGTCGGGCGTCAGAAAACCTCCTATAATACGCAGTGTAGTGGTTTTACCGCAGCCGGACGGCCCCAGCAATGTCACAAATTCCTTGTCCTTAATGTCAAGGCTGATGTCGTTCAAAATCCGCTCACCGTCGAACGAAACGGCGATGTTTTCAAGACTGATAATGTTTCTGTTCATTTTCTACCTCCTAAGTTCTACACCCCTCCGGCGGCACAGAAGTACCGCTGAATTTTTCAGAGCGCATTCAGAATTTTTAATACATTTTTGCTTTAACAATTTAAAGCGGTATAAAAATTATAACATACGAAGTGCATTAAAATCAATAGAAAAAACAGTGTTTTTCATAGTTTCCATTTAAACAGCAGCACACCTCCAATCATCAGAGCCATACCTACAAACTTATTCCATCCGAACACAACCTTTTCGCTGTCCATAAGCCCAAACGCGTCAATAAGCGCCGCCACAAAAAGCTGAGATATGAGAATTACTGAAATTGCAACCGTAGGACTGAGTTTGCCTATGCCAAGCATTACGGTAACCGTTATTACAAGTCCAAGCACGCCGCCGAGCAGGTACAGTTTATTGACGTCCGCTATAGCGCGGAAGCTGCCCTTGCCCATTATCCACACCGCAAGCAGCGAAAGCGCAAACGCCGTGCCCTGCACGAATACATTTGACTCATAAAGACCGATTTTATCCGACAGGCGCGTATTCATAACACCTTGGATACTCATTGCCGCGCCTGCTATAATACTGAAAATTATTCCTGACATTTTGTTATCTCCTATACAATAATTTCTACAAATAGTATAACCAAAAAAACACATATATAATAAACATTTCGCATACACACAAAAAAAGCACTCTCGGGAGTGCTTTTTTCGTTTTGCTATGTATAGGATAAAAGGGTAGAATGTAATTTCGTTTACATGTAGGTTTATATACATGTATATCTTTTCTACGTTTCCTATTATAGCATAATAAGGGATAGTTTGCAAGTCTTTTTTATAAAATTTTCAACTTTTTTACAATTCAATGTCATTGACACAGAAGGGAATATAACTTTTGCAAACATATCGAATAACCCTGTCCTGCCGCAGATATTTCGGGGGAGATTAAGCCGACGGCAGGGCGGGATTATTTGCCGTAAATTTCATTGGCCGCAAGCGAAAGAATAATATTCAGATTACCGTTACGGCATCGCAGCTCGTCAATAAATTCCTTTTCGTTTGCATTAGCGAGCATATTGACCGAATAGGTCAGCTCATACAAAGAGCCTAAATCGGTTGTTCTTACCTTTGTAAGCGAATAGTCAGATGTATATTTGCTCAATATCTCATCAAACACTCCCTCATAATCAAGATTTTCTGGAATGGTTATTCTGAGATGCTTTGCCGTTGTTTTTGGCTTTGCAAAATTAATTTTTGAGATAAGCAGCATAAACAGACACAGCACAGCAACAAACAGCGCGCCGTAACCGAAAAGTCCAACTCCGCATGCAAGACCTGCCGCAATATCAAAGAAAATATATCCTATATCCTCCGGGTCGCCTGGGGCGCTGCGAAAACGGATAATTGAAAGTGTACCCGCAAGTGAAAAGGCTCTCGCCACATTGCTGCCTACAAACATGATTATAACCGTCAGAATAACAGGTAGCATAGTAAGTGTGACGGCGAAGCTCTGCTGATGATTTCTTTTATGGGTTGCAATATATGTAAGGCTTATTACAAGTCCGAAAATCAACGCAATAATTAATCCCTCAATCGTCGACAGCCATGTCAGGTTTATACCTGTCTCTGCTGTATTTGATACCGAATTTATTAAATCACTCATTTAAAGAAATCCTCCTGTAATTAATTTTATACCGCCTGTCTTGACGTTCTGATAATGTACATTTTCTTTTTGGACTGCTTCTGCTCCTGTATGCTTTGCAGATATTCGGTGCCGTACTTTGAAAAGCTTGAATCCTTTATTCCGAGTTCTGAAAGCATATCACATAGCCACAGCGGCTTGGCAAGGCTTGTTTTTATTTCCATAAGCCATATATCATCGCCAAGGAGCTTATTTCCGTGGTCACCCGCCTCGAGAGCAAGGTCATATCGTCTCGTACGGATATTAGTGTCAAATGAAATACGCAAATCGTCATTGCCCTTTTCAAAATAAGCCAGTCTGTCATAGGCTATATAAACCTTCGGAATCAGGTCATGAACGCTTAAAAAATAATCCAATTCATGAAGTACCTGACCGTTCATATAAGCCTGTAACTTCGGCATTTTGCCAGTTTCAAGAAAATCATACGCCTCGTTGAGCTTTAGCGTTGTACGACGCTTATTGACAAGACCGCTGTATTTCTTTTTAATTTCCAGAAAAACCTTTGTGTCCATATTGGGTATACCATAGGAGCGAAGTCTCAGTTTTTCCTTGTATGCGGGCTTTGACAGCGACTCGCGTATCAGCGCGTTGTCGTGTGTATCGTAATATATATTTGCTATTGTATACACCTGATGATTGACGCAGTAGGGGTCAATTTCCATATGAGCGTCCATTACCTTCATTACCTTTTGAAAAGTCTCGGTGTCAAGCTTATATTTATGCTCAAATCTGTTGAATATTTCAATAGCCATTTCGGTTCACCTCTTTTATCCTTTGATTACATTCTACACTATAATCCTTAAATGAACCTTAAATAAGTAAAATTTTTTTAAGATTGGCAATATTATTATACTAAAAAATCTGCTACTAAGGCAAATTTTATAGCGCACAAAAAAGAACCGGTCAAAGACCGGTTCTTTAATTATTCGATTTGTTTAATTCCTAATTCTTAAGAATTAGTCATTGTAAATCAGGTAAACTTCCTGAGCATCATCATCATCGAATGTTCTTACAACTGCGAATACTACGTCATCACTAACCTGATCGTTTGTAAGGTCGTAAATCTTTTCGTCTTCGTCAAATGCATTAGTTACTCTTGGTGTAACTAGCATACCGCTGTTAACAGTAAATCTGCCAAAGTCCTTAGATCTTCCAGCGAAGTTGTATGAATAGTAGATTGTATCTGATGAAAGTGACAAGTCAATGTTTTCTGGGTTAGTAAAGTCTACCTTACCATCCTCAACAGGAGCAAGTGTGTATACACTGCTGTTCTTGCCTTCTCTTACAACTGCACCAAACTTGATGTTTACGTTGTCTTCATCACCATCGTTACCAAATACATCATTTACCCAGTCGATATCACGAAGAATCTGTGAGCTATCTTCATAAGCAAGAGTTCTGAATGCTTCGAAAGTCTTGCTGTTAAGCATACCGTCTGTTGAGAATACCGACTCAATTGTGTCAATTTCGTTTGCTGAGTTTGTAGCATATACAAACAGGTCGCCCTCTTCGAAAGCTTCAACTTCATCATCTGTAATCTTATCTCCGTCAACAAACAGAGTTACAGGATCCTCAGAACCTTCAACGTATAGAGTTATTGTCTTAACGTCTTCATCATCACTGTTTGTATCTGAAGCAGACTCAAGGAATACAGCAAGCTGTGACTTAGAGTCAATACCTGTACCGCCGTTTACGATAAGAACAAAGCTGTATGTGCTGCTTGTGTTTGACTTATCATAAGCGTAAGCTTCGTAGTAAGCACCGTTCTTAAGGCTATCCTTAGAAACAACTCTGAAGTCGTTCTTATTGCTGCTTGTTACATCCTGAACATCAATAAATGTTGTAGCATCAGAAACGCTGATTGAACCAAGCTTTTCTGTTGAAGACTTGTATTCAAGACCATCGCCGCCCTTTTCTGGAGCAAGGAACTTCTTGATTGTGAACTTACCTGAAGTTGTTGTGTTGTACTCAACAACCTGATTTACGAAATCATCGCCTGTCTTTCCAAGATTTGCATCATAGTCAGTACCATCTGTTTCTGTACCTTCAAAATGTACGGCAACATCCTTAGCACCCATGTTGCTTGACGGATCATAATCTATGTCGTATTCAGTTATATTACCATCCTTAGTAATAACTTCTGCTACATAGTCACCGTTTGTCTTTCTGTAAACGCTTCTCAGGATACCAATCTTCTTTACATTTGAAACTTCGTCAGCATAAGCGATTCTGCCGAATACGTCAAGATAGATTGTGTACTCTGTTGATGACTCAAAGTAATCTGCGAAGTCCATACCGCTTGCAGCCTTATACTTTGTGCCGCCGATTGTGAACTCATCCTTTGCTGAGTTCTGACCTGTGTACTTACCCTGTGCTGTGTTGTCTCTTGATACCTGTACTTCATAGAAGCTTGAATCTGAGAAGTCATCCGGATCATAAGAAATTGTAAGTACATCGTATTCCTGAAGATCTGCAGGATCGATTACTTCATCATTCAATGTGAATGTGTACTTCTTTGTATCGTCATCCTTCTTAAGTGTCATCTTCTGAGACTTAACTACATCGTTGTAATCCTGGAAGTTGATTGCTGTTTCATTTGTCTTATCAACAACCTGCTCAACAACAGCTGTAGCAAATGTTGTAATCATGATTACATTGTACTTTGAAGATGTGCTTGTTGAACCTGTCTCTGTTTCTTTCTGAAGCTTTACAAGAGCTGTATCGTTGTCAACAATGTATTTGTCATAAACGTACTTGTCTAATGAAGAATCTACATCTGAAGGTACATTCTCAACTGCAACACCGTTTACAAAGTACTTAACGCTGTCAGCAAGCTGATACTTAACAGAACCTCTGTTTGTTCCTGTCGGATAGAAGTAAAGAACCTTACCGTCAGGATCTGACTTTGTATCATCTATATCCTCTGCAAGAAGGTCAACTGTCTTGTTTGCAGCAGCTGCTACGATTGAAAGAATATGATATTCATCATCGTCATCAACCCGGATAAGAGCCTGAGCGTATGTTCTTAGCATGTTCTCAGCGTCTGTATCGCCGTAGTACATTTCATCCGGCTCACGGTCGTCTGTAGACTTAACATATATATCGTCAAAGTTGTCAGCCTTCTCAACTTTGAATTCTACCTTGTCTGTGTCAAGGCTTGAGTTTGTCTTGCTTGTAGCTGTTACACGACCGTATACCTTGTATGCGTCATGCTTTTCTGTGAATAGTGTCTGGTAATCCTTACCTTCGCCATCCTTAACGTCAAGAACCGGTGTCTTTGAACCGTTCCATTCGATCTTCCAATCGTCAATCTTGCATAGAGGAGCATCCATTGCGTTGTCGATCATCTGAGCAACCTGTGCTCTTGTAAGCTGCTGATCATCGCTTGTTACACCCTGAACACCCTTTGTGATGTCAAGTGATGAAGCGTACAGCTTGTAACCTGCAGGCCAGCCGCCCTTTGCTGTAGCGTAGATGTCATAACCTGTAGCTGCAACAAGCATCTTCTGAGCCTGTACATATGTAACGTTGTCGTCAGGACCGAATTCTGTGTCGCTGTAACCTGAAATCCAACCGTCTGAAACACCCTGGTTGATGTAACCTGTTGCCCAGTGACCACCTTCGCCTGCGCTGTTTACGTCATTGAACTTTGAAGAAACGCTTGAAGCTGCTGCTTCCTTGCCTTCTGCCAAAGCGTCAACGATCATCTTTGAAATTTCTGCTCTTGTTACAAGATTATCAGGCTTGAATGTACCGTCGTCATAACCGCTGATTACATCTAATGCAGAAAGTTCCTGAACAGCCTGTGAATAGCTTGCTGTGTCTTCTACATCAGGAAAATTAACGGCAAGAGCAGCGATAGAAGAAGCTGATAGTGAAAGAGCAGCTACTGCTGAAATTACCTTTTTGAGATTCTTATTCATAGTCTCAAATCCTCCCTTTTTATTTCTTTGCTCTGAAGGGTTTACCTTACGCTTTTACCGCAGCCCTTCACTCCGCAGTAAAGCAATCTTTCGCATTGATTATATCACGCTTTACGCAAATAAGTCAATGCAGAATTACAGTTGTAAATAAACTGTAATTCTTGTTACATACAGGCGTATAACCTGCTTCGCCTTTTATGTAACTCATATTACGGTAACAATTTCCAATTAACGCTTCTACCCAATTACTCGAAAACTGCTACTGAATATTTTACTATTTCATAATGCTGTTGTCAACAACTTTTTTATTCCAATTCGACCATTTTTTAAAATTTCATATAAATTAACAAATTATGTTGATTTACATAATATTTTTTGGTTAAATTTGTTATGCTGACTGTCCGCTATTATGCTTTACATTTTATTAGACGTACACAAATTCAGAAAAGTTCCGCTTTTTTTGAAAAAAATTAATTTTTTTATTGAAATTGTTTTTTTTTCTTATATAATAGTGAAGTAAATGTAATCATCAGAAAGGAACAGAACATATGGCAAAATTTTATGCCGTCAGAAACGGTTACCACACAGGGATCTTTAACACATGGGAGGAATGCAAAAGAGAGGTCAGCGGTTACAGCGGCGCTCAGTACAAGAGTTTCACAAGCCTCAAAGACGCGGAGGAATATCTGGGCATTAATCATCAGATAAGCCTTTTTGACGAAAGCTCCCCGAAAAAAAATACTGCCGTAGCTTATGTGGACGGCAGTTATAATATTAAAACGAAAGTTTTCGGCTGCGGTGTCGTGATTTTTTACGACGGAAAGGATACTACCTTCAGCAAATGCTTTTCCGACCCCGAAATGGCATCCATGCGTAATGTTGCTGGCGAAATTGAGGGTGCAAAGCTGGCTATGCAATATTGTCTTGACAATAGCATAGAAGAAATTGATATTTATTATGATTACGAGGGCATTGAAAAATGGTGCACCGGCGCATGGAAAACAAACAAAACAGGTACTGTCGCATACAGGCAGTTTTATAACTACGCAATTAAAAAGCTCAAAATCAACTTCATCAAGGTCAAGGGGCACAGCGGCGACAAATACAACGATATGGCTGACCGTCTCGCAAAGGACGCTGTCGGTATTGATTAAATGACAAAGAGCATCGCAAAATGCGATGCTCTTTCATTTTCTAATATTTTTTCAGTTCACAGTAGACTCTTATCCAGCCCTGCGGCAGTTCCTTTACCGCAGTTTCCTGCCAGATATATACAAGCTCATTTTCAACCTTAAGACTGCCGTTATGAACCTTTTCCTCATCAGCGCTGTTAAGCACCACCGAGGTTGTGTCAAATTCAATATAATATGCAGGCTTCTTTTCATCCTCCGTGTCAAGTGCATACTTGAACGGATTATTGTTTTTGTTGCTGTTTACAATACGCAGACCATTCGGATAATAGTAATAATTTCCGTTATAACGGATAATTGACGCGCCAAATTCCTTGCCGGCGTTCTCCTCGGACGCTTCCTCAACAAAATCACTCCAATCCCACGCGGCAAGCTCATATTTTCCGTTAATACCGCCGTCCACTATCAGCGGCGCGACATCGTCGCTGCCGATTACATCAATGACGAACGGAACATACGCGCTGTTATCCCACAGAGAAGTCGGATTTGACTTGATTATAAGGTGCGTCTGACCGGGCTTCGTCATATCAAGCTTATCCGTCGTGACCGTATATCTGCTGCGCGGCAGTTCCTCACGGGCGCCGCCTATATATACTGCGCTCACCTTCAGATTTTGTATGACCCTGTCAACTTCCCTGCCGCGAAACTGCATTTTTGCAGGGTTAGAGCTGTCAAGAACGTCATTCTGATAATATGTGTCAGGTCCGCTCACCGTCAGATATGCTATCTTACCCCCGATTTGCGGACGCTGCGCCACATCCACATTCACGTCCTTCATAAGTGAGAAACGTATTTCCTTTTCAGATATATCTTTATGCTTCTTACATATAATAGAAAGCTTTTCCTCACCTGTTCGTATATAATAATTTGAAGATGGATACTTGTGTCCCTCGCCTGTTTTATCGTTAAGCGAGGCTATAAGCTTCTGATAATTTCCATTTACAATAAGGTCACGCCAATAGGTTCCTCCTGTTTCCGTTTCCTCATTCAACTCATCGGAAAGTATGCTGAGCATTCTGTACATGTGATTTTCACACTCTGCTTTATTGCGGTTTATTACGCACTGCACAATTGACGGCACTATCACAAGGCACACCAGCATCAGCACAGCCGCTGTTACTGCCGCATCGGCAGGCTTTATTCTTATACCCAACAGCCTTTTCCATACGGCGGATAGGGTTTTCTTTATTCCGGATTTTATATCCTTCTTTTTCAAATATTTCACCTCAAAAAATCATTTTCCTTGATTAAGCCAGTCACCGCCCGACATTATCTGCGTCTGTATTTCCTTTTCGAGAATCTCTGCGTCTCCGTTTTCCACACGGCAGATTATCTTGCTCTGTGTGGTGAACAGTACGCGGATATAAAAGGTGTCCTCCACCTTGTCATAAATTCTGCCCGCGCTGGTCGTGCCTCCTGCCATGCTGTACGGAGAATTGGCAATATAACCTACCTGCCCGATAATAGGCAGCTTTACAATAATCGCCTCAGAATCGTATTTGTTGGACGGCTCTTTTTCGCATACAAGCACTGTTCCTATATTAAAAGGCTTCTTTTTGTAATAATTTGCAAAACCCGTTACGGTAACATACATTTCCTCCATAAAATAACCCCCAAGTTCTAATTTATTGTATCATTTTTCGACAGATTTGTCTATATAATATTTTTACCGTTTATAAATTTACTTTTTCTCGTCCAGATTTGTCCAGATTTTCCATAGCATATTCACAGCATTGTATTATAAGATTATTCAGAGATACATTGTTGTTTTGTGCTAAAATTTCCAATTGTTTTACTAACGTGACAGGCATACGAAAGGTTTTATTTACATATTCCTTTTTCTTAATCTCAAACATTCTATCACCTCGTGTATATTTTATAAGAACTATTCAAGAAGCTGATCAAATGAAACGAGAAAAACTTCGGAAAATGCCGCAAGCTCAATATCGGTTACAAAACGCTTGCCGCATTCAATACGCTGTATGGCATTTTTATCAATATCAATGCCCATAAGCTGTAACTTATCAGCCAGCGCCCTCTGTGACATTTTAGGCTGTGCCGCTTTTCTCAGCTTCATAATATTTCTACCGCATATGTTATTTCTTCCATCTGTAGATTTATTCTTAAACATTATTTACTCCATTTTGACATTCACTACTTGTTATTTTTATTATTGTATGTCATATCACTAAGAATAATGACATTTTGTAAATGTCAAAATGGAGATATGTTAATTTAAAAAATGTGCTGTTTATCAACAGCACATTTTTATTTCAAAATCCCCTCACCATCAAACAGCGGGATAAAGCTGTCGCTCACCGCGCCGCCCTCCTGCACAAATGCGTTTTCAACGCCCAGATTTACGGCGAAGTCCACCACAGCGTCATATTCCGCCGCGGTGACCGTCCTGTCTATTTCGGGATAGTTCTTTACGTACGGCATGGGCGTGTACTGGTTCATAATACTCATATAAATAATGTTGCCGTAGGTTCTGTACAGATACTCAATCACTCTTTTTGAATTTTCTGTGTAAGACGGCAGTACAAGATGGCGCGCAAGAACTCCATTTTGCATAATGCCGTTTTCATTAAAAATACACTCCCCTGTCTGCCGCACCATTTCCGCTATCGCCTTTTTTGCAGTTTCAGGATAATCCGCCGCATGGGAATACTTTTTTGCCATTTCGCTGTCCATGTATTTGAAATCGGGCATGTAAATATCAACATATCCCTCAAGCATTTTCAGCGTTTCCGCACTTTCATATCCGCCACAGTTATACAGCACGGGAATTTTCAAAGATTTCCCACGTACCATGTCAAGCGAGCGGATAATATGCGGTACGTAATGGGTCGGCGTGACAAGATTGATATTGTTCGCGCCTCTTTCCTGCTGTTCAAGAAAAATCTCCGCAAGCCTTTGGGCAGTTATTTCAAAGCCGACATGATTACCTGCGATTTCCCTGTTCTGACAATACACGCACCCTAAATTACAGCCCGTAAAAAACACTGTGCCGCTGCCGCTTTCGCCCGATATGCACGGTTCCTCCCACATATGCAGCGTAGCTCGGGCGGCATACAGCTTATCGCTCTGACCGCAATAACCAACGCTCTTTGTTCTGTCCGCGCCGCAGCTTCTTGGACATAGCGTACATTTCTTATAGTAATTCATCACAATATTTCCATGACCTCATTAAATGCCTTTGCCGTCTTTTCCAAGTCCTCCTCTGTATGAGCGTCACACAGGAACAGCGACTCAAACTGCGACGGCGCAAGGTATATGCCGCGCTTCAGCATTTCATTAAAATACCTCTTAAATCTTTCCGTATCAGATTTGCACGCGGTTTCAAAATCCACCACGTCAGTATGGGTAAAGAATACGCTCATCATTGATCCCACTCTGTTTATGCATACGGCAACACCGTTTTTCTCCGCCGCCGCTTTAAATTCTTTTTCCAGATATTCACCCTTTTTTTCGATTTCTTCATATATATAAGCATGCTCCTGCAAATATTTAAGCTGCGCGTTGCCGGCAGCCATTGCAAGAGGGTTGCCCGACAGCGTGCCTGCCTGATACACAGGTCCTGTCGGCGACACAAATTCCATAATCTCACGCTTGCCTCCGTATGCTCCCACAGGCATACCGCCGCCGATAATCTTTCCGAAGGTCACAATATCCGCGTCAACGCCAAACCGTCCTATCGCGCCTGACAGTGACAGGCGGAATCCCGTCATTACCTCGTCAATGATAAACACGCTGCCGTGCTTTTCCGTAAGCGAGCGGATTTTTTGTAAAAAACCTTTCCTCGGCGGCACAACACCCATATTGCCCGCCACAGGCTCAATTATAACGCCGGCGATTTCACCGCCCATTTTTTCAAAAGCGCTCTCCAAAGCCGCCTCGTCATTGTACGGAAGTACAAGCGTATACTTCGCAAAGTCATCCGGTACGCCTGCCGAGGACGCGCTGCCAAAGGTGGCAACGCCCGAGCCTGCCTTAATTAAAAGCGAGTCGCTGTGACCGTGGTAACAGCCCTCAAACTTCACAATAACATTTCTACCGGTATATCCCCTCGCAAGACGGATTGCCGACATGGTCGCCTCCGTGCCGGAATTGACCATACGCACAACGTCCACACACGGCACTATTTCACAAATTCTCTTTGCCAGCTCCGTTTCCGAAAGGCACGGCGCGCCGAAGGACAAGCCGTTATCCACAGCCGCCTTTACCGCCGCGGTTACGCACTCCTTTGCGTGTCCGAGAAACATCGGCCCCCATGATCCAACGAAATCTATAAACTCATTTCCGTCTATATCATAGACCCTGCTCCCCTTTGCGCTTGCAATAAACAGCGGGTGAGTGCCAACATTCGCAAAGGCGCGCACAGGCGAATTTACTCCGCCGGGTATATATCTTTTCGCCTCGTCAAAGGCGGTTTTGCTTTTATTCGTGTTCATGCTCTCATTCCTGGTATAATGTAATTGACTCATCTAACAGTCATTTACAAATATACCTT
>JBJEIU010000157.1:0-3042 GCA_051877355.1 Hominilimicola sp. | reverse complement strand
GGATTGACGTTTCAAAATCTCTGCTTTGTCCGCCCGCGTCTGTCACTCTTGCAATAAGCTTGTATGTACCGTAGCTGTTAAAGGATATATTTCCGCCCGTCTTTGATAACGAACCGGAGCAGTAGTTTGTATATAGCCTTTCGCTGCCGTTATTCTTTGAGATGTACCAAGTAACCGAATTTACGGTATTCTTAAACGCCGACGTAACCATTACGGGAGTATCTGTATGCGCTGTTTCGGGCGCGATAATATCACCCGACGGCAATTTATATATTGTTATACTTTCATTCGCGGAAATCTTTGTCCCTGCGCTGTCCGTAAGCTCGGCATAAAGGACGTATACACCTGTACCGGTAAAGGTTATCTGTCCGCCGTTATCGGTAAGAGCGCCGTCGGCGTATTCAAGATAATTCTTTCTGCTGCCGCCGTCCTTTGAAATATACCACGATATATTTTTCCACTCATCATTGCTGATACTCGTTATAACCTTATTTCCTATACCAATATAGCCTGTTTCCGGCATTGTAATACTAATTCCCGTGCGGTCAAATATTGTAACAGAACAGGAGTATTCTGTTTCCTTACCGCTATTATCCGTAAGAACGGCATATACGGTGTATTCTCCGCTTTGCAGGAAATAAATATTGCCTCCGTAATTACTTAGCGTTCCGGTTACATACTCATTGTATGGCTTTCTTTCGCCGTCTTTTGAAATATACCACGATATACCGCTGCCCTCCATATTGGCAAGCGTTGTGCTGATACGCACCGTCTCTGAAACATACGCTGTTTTCTTGTCAGCTTTAAGCGTCATTTCAGGATTTTCTGTAATTGTAATCACAGCCGTTTCGGTATAGTTTTTCCCTAATCCGTCCGTAACAACTGCCGTAATCTCATACTTTCCCGTTTCCTTAAACGACAGCTCACCGCCCGCGTTTGTAAGAGAGCCGCTTGCGTATGTCAGATAATTCTGTTTTTTACCACTGTCTTTGGATATACTCCATTGTATATCGCCGTCTGTATTCGCAATGACCGTTACTGATTCGCCGATGTACGCGCTGTTTTTGCTAAGTTCGATACCCAGCGTTGACGCCGCGTACACGGTAATAGTCTGAGAATATGAAAAAGCTTTGCCCTTTTCATCCGTAACTATTGCCGCTACCGTATAATCACCGGCATTTGCAAACCGTATCTTACCGCCATCGTCCGTAAGCGAGCCGGAAGACATTTCACTGTATGGCTTGCCGTTAATTGTCCAGACTATATTTTCTCCCGCCGTAACCGTTGTTTGGACGTCCTTATCGGCGTATGTATAAAGCGGAATTGTAAACTTCGGCGTAAGGTCAGGATATATTGTTATCGGCTCCGACTCAAATTCATAACCGCGTCCGTATTCGTCGGTAATTTCAGCCTTAACAGCGTATGTACCATCAATCGGGAATTTAACGCTGCCGCCGTTGTTCGCAAGCGTTCCCTCAGCATAGGTCTGATACGGCTTATCATTTATGTACCACTGTACATTAAGATTTGACATATTCTCGTTTACCGAAGAAATTACAACCGCCTCGTTTGTGTACGCGTATTCGGACAATGTAATATTCATCTCCGGCGGTGCAAGTACCTTTATTTTCTTCATACAACTGTAAATACCGCCGGAAACATCCGTAACATACATTACTACCGTATATGTCCCCGAGCTCTTAAATCGCACTGTGCCTCCGTTTCCTGACAAGCTGCCTAAAACATATTCGCCGTAATCTGTTAGCTGTCCGCTGTTTTTAGAAATCATCCACTTTATTTCTTTTCCCTCTGTTTCGTTGGATATTTCAACATCACCGTCAGTATAACCGTATTCGTTCATAGAAAAATCTACTTCGGGTATAGAATTTATAACTATATCCTCGCTATACTCAAATACGCGTTCTGTTTCGTCTGTAATCTGCGCTGTAAGCGTATAAGCGCCTGTGTTTGGAAAGATTATATTACCGCCGTCATTCGTCATAATACCCTGAACATAAGCGGTATAATCTCTTTTTTCCTGTCCGTCCCTTGAAATGAGCCACTTTATATTAAGCCCGTCCATCTCCGCCAGTTTCGGAATAACGGTTATATTCTTGTCCTTGTATCCATACATCGGAAGCGCAAACTCCGCGCCGCTTTCTATGCCAAACTCCGCAATCGGCACGGGATAAACCTTTATTTCTTTGTTTTCTCTGAAAGCACGTCCTGTATCGTCCGTCATTTGAGCAGTAAATGTATGGCTGCCCTTTGCGAGCTTCAAACTGCCGCCTGACGTGGTAAGCTCAGTATTTACCTTGCCGTCAACCGACCATATCACATCATTGTTTGCCTCATAAAAATCGGTTGTAATATCTATGGTATTATCAGTATGCGAATACTTGGGAATCGTAAAAGACAGCCTTGTAACGGGATACACCGTTATTTCCTTACTTCCGTCAAATACGCGTCCTGTATCGTCCGCTACCGAATAGAAAAGCGTATATACGCCCTTTTCGCTAAATTCAAGCTGACCGCCGTTATTTGTAAGGCTTCTGATCTGTTCGGCTTTTCCTCCGTCCTTGGATAACGACCACGAAATATTAAGCCCATCAATATCCGTCAGCTTTGTAGTCACGTTCACACTCTCATCTGTATGAGTTGTCTGAGGCATTGTAACCGTGACCGTGGGAACAGGATAAACTTTTATTTTATCAGAAGTAAACTCAAATATACGTCCCTTAGCATCTACTGCTATTGCTTTTACGCTATACTCTCCCTTACCCTTAAACTGCAGCTTGCCGCCGTTGTTATTAAGGCTTCCTCCGGCAAGAACCGTATAATTCTGATATTCTCCGCCGTCCTTGGATATATTCCATATAACATCAATACCGTCAAACTCGGAGGCTGACACTTTTAATTCTGCATCTGTGTCTGTATGCGCATACTTGGGGAGCGTACAGCTTATATTTGGAACAGGGTAAATATCTGTTTCTGAACTGTAGCTATACTCCCTGCCCGTTTCATCAGTAAGTTTTGCCGTAA
>JBJEIU010000156.1:0-3052 GCA_051877355.1 Hominilimicola sp. | reverse complement strand
AAAAATCCACAAATCCTCTCAACTACCGGCGCCTGACTTGCAAAAACCGATAAAACATATATACCGACTATAACGCAGTTTGGTATTTGACGCTTGGTATAGTCAGTATATGCCGCATACACAAGCAGCAATAAAAATATCATTAGTCTGCACCGCTGAAATCATCCTCATACATATCACCGTTTATGGTAATAGTCTTAGATAACTTCTTGCAAAATTCAATACCGTTTACTCCACCGCCCGATATATAAATATCAAAGCTATGACTCGCTGGTTCTTCCTTTGTCCCTGCGAGCGCAACATCTGTGTATATTTTTCTTGCGCCTGTTTCAGAAACGGGACTTTTAGGAAGCTGAAAGCTCTTGCCACTTTTATCCATACTTATTGACTTTGACTGCGTACCTAAACGGTTTGTCATACTCCACGGAATATATACCGTCGCTTTTGTCGGCTCCTTAACCGTGCTGTCCGGCGAACGCTTGCTGCCCCAGCTTGAGCAATAATCCCCGTCATTGTCAATGAGCTTTGTATTTATACTGTAATTAACCTTTGTTTCAAAGCCATATCCGGATTTAAAGGTTGAAGGCGTTACCTCTGCCGTTGCTGAAAGCACAGTTTTGTACTTGAATGTATGATAGCAGGTTTTATATTTCGGAGTACCATCACTGTAATAACCTCTTTTAACTCTGTGAGAATCCGTTTCCGTCCATTCGATTTCTCCGTCACATACGCCACCCGGCTTTATATTATCATCGTCACCATCGTCTATTGACGGAGGCGGCGTTGTACCTTCCTGCGGATAGCACTTTATATTCAGATACTTAATCGGATAAGTACCGTCAAGTCCAACCACGACAGGCGTTTCCTCTCCTGTACCCTCTATACTGCTGTCGGGAAGCTGTACGCTCCAGCCGCCGTAATCATATCCGTCAACATCTTGCGGCGTGTATGAAACAATAGTTTTCTTATCGCGCACTACCTGTTCGCCGGGTATTGTTTCCTCACTCATAATACGTCCTGCATCACTGTCCCAATACCGCACTCTAAGCTCCGTATCAATATACGGATAATATTCGATATTGAGATTTTTAACAGGAACCCATGGCGCAAGCTCAATATCAACATCGCGCACATCACCCGTATACTGTATATCCCCCGCTTCTGTCTGAACATTCCACCCGCTATATTCATAACCTTCCCAGTCGGTTATATGGATATTGGTCTTTATTATCTGGTCACCTATCAGCTCACCAAGATTACGCTGTTCTTCATAGAATATCTTGTTATGAGGAACATCCCAATACTTTAAATTCACCTTTGCTTCGGGAGATGCGCTTACAATAATCCTTGCAGTCGCAAAATACCAATACATACCCTTTGGAAACCACTTATTTCTTCCTATTGTCTGATGATTACCATTTTCGGACCAAGGATCAAGCGAGCCTGTCATAACAGGCAAATTGCTTTTTACACAAAGGAAAAACGCTGTTTCTCCCGGTTCGGTCAATTCAAATCTTGCAGACTCTAATATATTGTAGTTATATTCCTCAAAATGGTCTCCAAGCGTGCCGTAATACTGAAAGTCCCAAGTCTTGATACCACTACCGTCAGTCGGATCGCTTAAATCCTCAAAGGTAATGGTATCGCCGACATAGCACTGCATAGCTGGGAAATCTGTACCGAGGTCATTGTCCGAATAGCTTTCAAGTATATCTTTTACCTCGCCGTTTCTTGAACGGATAATTCTGAACTTTGCCACAGGCTTTTTTGCTATCTCCCCATACATATTATATATAGGCTGACGACGATAATCTTTTTCGCAAGGTTCAATACAATAATCCGCCATTACAGATAAAATATTTGTGCATAGAAAAACGGCTGTCATTACGACAGCCGCTAAAGTTTTTCGTGTATTCATTTGTCAATCCTCCTATTTCGCAGGATACGGATATTTAAAGGTTTCGGTATATTTGTATTCCTTTACCTCACCGCTACATAGACGCTTAACGCTCAATGTAAATTCCATAGGCATTCCGTCATACAATTCAAACGTTTCTTTGTTGTCACGAGTTGTATAATACTCTGAACTTACACTAAATATATCATCGCCATTCTTTTTTGCGCTTCTCCATTGATTGTTATTATGTGTTTGCCACCCAAGAATTGCGCCCATATCAATGTCAATCACATTGAATTCTGTAGGATTTGTAAAATCTATCTTGAACTCATAGTTATCACAATCGGAATAATCTCTGATGTTATCTATTGTTATCCAAAATAGCTTTCCCGTTGCGTCGTGTTCGGGGAAATGCACCGTCAGCTCCGGTTCGGGGAACGCCACAGGTTCAGGCGGTGATGTTATTGTTACGGTATATGTTTCTCCGTTCCAGTCAACATCACAGTTTAAAAGCTCCGAGATAAATCTCAGCGGGACAAAGGTTCTGTCCTCTTTTATCATCGCCGGAACGTCAAACGTGTACATTACACCGTTCAGTGTCGCCTTAGATGAAAGAATGTGAGATATAATCGTATCCTTTCCCTTTACAATCGTTACTTCCTGCTCATCGCCGTTCCAAGATACATCTGCTTTCATTGCCTCGCTTACAAAACGTATCGGAACAAGCGTTCTGTCTTTCCAGATATACGGCTTCGCATCGGGGAACTCTATCACTTCGCCGTCGAGCGTGACCGTTATATCCTTTGCCTCGTCCGCTATTACATAGCTTGCCGGAAGTGACGCAAGCATCATAACAGCCAACAGTAAACTTAAAATCTTTTTCATGGCTTTTGCCCTCCTTTATATTTTTATTGTATATCCTTTATATCAGCATTTTTCTGTAAAGTCAAGAACTATTTTTATTGTTGTTCTTCCGTAAAAACAGAATGTAGTATTTATGCGGTTTTACGGCACTTTTTAGAATGAAAAAACTTTTAAAATTGTTCTTCCGAATTTCTTAGTCCATGCGGAAATTCGTTGATGAAATATTGAAAGGTATCTCAATATCTCCTATCAAAAACGAATACAAGCTCCTTGCCTTCGCCGTACCCTTTA
>JBJEIU010000155.1:0-3057 GCA_051877355.1 Hominilimicola sp. | reverse complement strand
CAGAGCCATACCCGGCAGTACGGCGTTTGTGCCTGCCGCATCAGGACTTGTCGCCGCGGGCGAGGTAATACGTGATTTAGTGGGAATATAAAAATAAAGCCGCTTTGATTTTCAAAGCGGTTTTTGTGTATTATCTTGTAAATCCAAGTTCTTCAAACATTTTAAAATCTTCGTCCACATTATTGCCCACGGAGGTAAGCATATTTCCGATAATCGAAGCGTTTGCGCCCGATTGGAATGCCTGTCTGCCGTGATCCTTAAGAAGCTTTCTGCCGCCGGCTAAGCGTATATCGGCTTTCGGATTTATAAAGCGGAACAGCGCGATTGTGCGCAGTATTTCTTCATCAGAAAGCGGCGGCTGATTTTCAAGCGCTGTACCCTTTATCGGCATAAGCACATTTATGGGGATTGAACGCACTCCAAGCGACTGCAATTCCAGCGCCATGTCAATTCTGTCCTCCATTGTTTCGCCCATGCCTATGATGCCGCCGCTGCATATTTCCATGCCGGCTTTCTTTGCGGCGCGGATTGTTTCTATCTTTTGGTCGTATGTATGCGTTGTACAGACGCTTGGGAAAAAGCGGCGTGAGGTTTCAAGATTGTTGTGTATTCTCGTAACACCCGCGTCATGCAGTCTAACGAACTGCTCATATGACAAAAGTCCGTTTGACGAGCAAAGCTCAAGGCCGCTCTGCTCCTTTATCTGCGAATATGCCCTGCACAGCGTGTTAACCTCTTCATCGCTAAGGCGCAGTCCCGCGGTCACAACGTCAAAACGGTCGACGCCCAGCTTTGCGTTTTCAAGTCCGCGCTCTACTATCTCGCTGACGGTAAGCATGGGGTATTCCTTTACGCCTGTGCGGTTGTGCGCTGACTGGGCGCAGTATTTGCAGTTTTCCGTGCATAATCCGCTCTTGCCGTTGAGGATTGTGCAGGTGTCAATCTTGTTTCCGTTTAACGTGCTTCTTATCTCGTCCGCGGCGGCGCATAGCGATGTCAGGTCTGTGTCTGAAAGTGACATTGCTTCGGACTTATCTATAAGTCCGCCGCTGAGGATTTTTTCTTTTAATGTGTCTACAATACCCATAGTCTAAACTCCTGTTCATTTTGTCATGGATATTATAGCACCGCAGGGAAGAATTGTCAACATAAAAATGTTTTATGGTTTACAATTGTCTGCGTTATATTAAACCGAAATGTCTGAGCGCGTATTCTATACCGCCGTCATATATATCCTTTGTCACAAATGAGGACAGCTTTTTCAGTTTCTCTACACTGTTGCCCATTGCAACGCTGTTAGGCACTGCCTGTAGCATAGGCAGGTCGTTTAAGCTGTCGCCTATGGCAATTGCCTCGCTTATATCTGCGCGGTGATGGCGGCATACATGCTCAATTCCCGTACCCTTGGAAAAGCCCTTTACGGCAAGCTCGCAAAAGCCGTAACCGCGGTCGATATAATCGAATTCCTTTTCAATGCCGCGCTTGAATTTTTCAAGGTCGCTTTTTTCGTCATACCATGCAACCATCTTGTCAAAGCCGAAATCCGCGTCGCGCCTGTCGCGTGAAATGTCCTTTCCCTGTGTCTTGAAACGCGCCTTTAAGGCAGGGAAACCGCCGATTTCACGTATTTGTTTATCAATGAAAAACGAATCGGAACGCTCATAAACAGGCGTCATATCACATTCATATACAAGGTCTGCGATTTCACGGCACAGCGGCTTAGGTACAGTTCTGTTAAGAAGCACCCTGCCGTCACACTCAATGTATGTGCCACAGCCGCATACGTAGCCGTCAAAGCCGATTTCACGGAGTTCGGGTTCAACGTTCATAATAGTTCTGCCCGTGTTGATGTACATCAGATGTCCGTTTTCGCGCGCGGCGCGTATTGCGCTGACCGCGCTTTCGGGGACGATGTGCTTGTCGTCATCGGATATGATTGTGCCGTCAATATCGAAAAATACTATCATGCTGTCCTCCGATTAGATATTTTTGATAAGGTTCACCATTTCAAGAGCGGACATAGCGCAGTCTGTGCCCTTGTTGCCCGCCTTTGTGCCGGCGCGCTCAATTGCCTGCTCAATTGTGTCCGTTGTAAGTATGCCGAACAGTACGGGAACGCCTGTTTCAAGCGATACGGCTGCAATGCCCTTTGAAACCTCATTGCATACATAGTCATAGTGGCTTGTCGCGCCGCGTATAACCGCGCCCACGCATATAACAGCGTCATACTTTCCGCTTGCCGCCATTTTCTTTGCGATAACGGGTATTTCAAACGCGCCCGGAACCCACGCGACACTCATATCGTCGTCCGCAACGCCGTGACGCTTTAAGCAGTCCTCCGCGCCGCTTACAAGCTTTGACGTGATAAACTCGTTGAAACGTGACGCAATAATTCCAATTTTTAAACCCTCGCCTGAATAAACTCCTTCAATTACTTTCATTTTATTTTCCTCCTTCATATATTCCAATCCCCAAAATGCGCTGAGCATTTCCGGATTAATAATCTAACAGGTGTCCCATCTTGTTCTGTTTCGTTTTTAAATAAAACTCATTTTCCTTTTTCGCCTTAATCTGAATAGGCACGCGCTCCACAATCTCAATACCGTATTCCGAAAGGTCGGAAATCTTTTCGGGATTGTTCGTCATTATACGCAGCTTTGACGCGCCCAAATCCTTTAAAATCTGCGCGCCCTCGCTGTAATCGCGCAAATCCGGCGCAAAGCCTAATTTGACGTTGGCTTCAAGCGTGTCGTAGCCATGCTCCTGTAAGTCATACGCCTTGATTTTGTTGAGCAGTCCAATTCCTCTGCCCTCCTGTCGCAGATACAGAAGTATTCCGCGTCCCTCCTTGTTGATGCTAGTAAGCGCTTGAGATAGCTGTTCGCCGCAGTCGCAGCGGCATGAGCCAAACACATCGCCCGTCAGACACTCCGAATGTACGCGGCACAAAACGCTCTCGCCGTTGGAAACGTCGCCCATTACAAGGGCAACATGGTGGTTGCCGTTTATGGTGTTTTTGTAGCCGTAAATATCAAAATTGCCGTACTTTGTGGGCAG
>JBJEIU010000154.1:0-3069 GCA_051877355.1 Hominilimicola sp. | reverse complement strand
GTACTTATCACATTCAGAGCCGGTCGTCCACGGCTTTGCCGCCTTCTCCGCGTCAAGCGCAGTCTGCCCGGCGCCTGCCGGTACAACCTTGTAAAGATACGATGCCGTACCGCTCGTGTCGGTATAGCAGGTCGCTCCGTCAGCCTTGCTTGTAGCAATGCGCGCGTATCCCAGTCCACTGTTTGTGCTGCGGTAAATATCAAACGCCTGATTATCAAGGCTTTCCGTGCCTAAAAGCCGCCACGAAAGATATACTCCGTCCGGCATTTTAACCGCGGTAAGTCCCCTGTCGAGCTTTTCCATAACTCTTGCCGTTTTCTGATATGTAGGCCACGCTGGAGTGTCAGGCTTCGGCTCAACCGTCTGTGCCGTCCACTTTGCCCAATATTCTTTCTTGCCTATATCGGTCTTAGAAATTGCCGTTACGGCTGTGCCCGTGCATGCCATGCTGTCGTACCAGCCGCCGAAGGTATAACCGCTTCTTGTAACGTCTGTCGGAAGCATCGCGCCCTCGCCGAATGTGTATTTTGTGATATTTCCGCTGTTAATTGTCCCGCCGTTTACATTAAGCTTTACGCTGTATTCCTCGGGCTGCTCGCCTGTCGGCGTTACGGCATACAGCTTAATATTATCAATATACATAGTTGTGCCGTTTGAACGGTTCATAATCTCAAGCCCTGTGACCTTAGAGCAGCTTGTGTCATAATAAGCTATGTCATCTTCTAAAAGGTACGTTGTCGTGCCGTCCATGCTTGTTACAGTGTAGGAAGTTTTTTTCGTTTTATAATCCACATCAATCGCCACATGCGCCCATGCCGCAACAGGTGCTTTTTTACCCGTATTGTTTACACGGAAATCGGTTGCATTGCCGACATAACCGATCTGGAACAGTGAGCCGGTGTTAATATTCTGGTAATCTAAAGAAATATTTCGCACACTGTTATCATACAGTATATAATTCATTCTTGTGTTTCCCGGATTGGTAGAATCCGCCGCGTCAAACTCAATCCGCACCTCCGTTGCATTATCGGGAATATTGTTTGAAAAATCAAGCCACGCCCTCCTCGGCTTGGAGCTTGTTGTAGCGGCGGAAAGCACCTTTGAGGTATTACCGCCTGTTCCGTCAACAACGGACAGTGACATTCCTTTAACATTCGTAAATGCTGTATTGCCATTTTCAAAATCCCAAGTCTTAATCGGGCTTTGTTGATTTGCGGCAGTTTCCATGATTGTTTGTCTGCCGTCTTGTACGGCGTCCTCCTCAGACGCCAATACTGCCTGAGGTATTAACGCCGCCGTCATTGACGCAGTAAGCGCTGCCGCTATCAGCCGTTTGAATTTTCTTTGCATAATTTTGCTCTCCTTTCGCATAGATAGTATCTAAACCTGCATCTTTTTAAATTGAATAATATATTAACATATCACAAATCTATGCTGTCAGCTTTATTTCCGTTTTTGTATATAAAATTCAGCATAAGTGCCATAATATATAATGTAGCTTAGAAATTTACCTTCTCGCAAAACTATAAACTTTTGCGAGATGAGTTCAAAGATACTATTATATATAATTTTATCATATTCAACAAAACAAATCAACATATTTTATTGAAATTCAACTATTGAAAATATAGAATTTTATGCGGATGTTATATGTAAAATGCAAAATCGGTGATGAAAACTGCTATAATTTATTTATCAGCCGTCACATAATGGTCAGAACAGGAGGAAATCATGTCACGCAGAGGTGAAAACATTTACAAGAGAAAAGACGGACGCTGGGAAGGACGATATATTGCGTCCTACAGCTCGGACGGCAGAGCAAAATATAAATCAGTGTATGCCCATACCTATAATGAGGCGCGGGCAAAAATGCGAAACAGCGTAAAATTAGATAAAACGTGTAATATCAACATTTCCGTTACGGATTGGACAGCGGGTTATCTGCAGCGGCAGAGAACAAAAATCAAATTGAGTACAATGAAGGTATATGAGCGGTATCTGGAAAACCATATCAAGCCGTTTTTTGGAAATACTGCCTTGCGAAAATTAAATAAAGAATTGCTACAGACATTTGTAAACTCCATTTCAAGGCTGTCTCCGTCAACGGTAAAGGGGATATTTTCGCTTCTCAGAGAAGCGTTAAAGGCTGCAAAGAAAAAGGATTACATCGCTCCTATATGGCTTGATGTAGAGTTGCCGAAAGCAAAGAAGCACAAAGTAGAGGTATTTACCAAGGAGGAGCAGAGTTTAATTGAAGCCGCGCTTGATACGGAGGAAAATCCGAATGATGTCGGTATATTAATCTGCCTTTATACAGGTCTTAGGATAGGCGAGGTGTGCGGTCTTAAATGGGGAGATATAAATTTCATATCGAATACACTGATTGTAAACAGGACGGTTGAGCGTATGACAATCGAAGGGAAATCGGTATTGAAGGAGCTTGCGCCGAAAAGTGAGACATCTCATCGTACAATACCGATACCGTCGTTTCTATCGGACAAACTGCGGGAAATAAAAGCAAAAAGCGCAGCGCCGTATGTACTGCATACGGATTTTCATATCATGGACCCGCGCACGTTTCAGTATCAATACAAAAAATGCCTTGCCGAAGCCGGAATCCGCTATCTGAATTTCCATTCGGTACGCCATACCTTTGCCACTCGTTGTATTCATGTGGGGATGGATCCGAAAACGCTCAGTGAAATCCTGGGCCATTCGGATCTCAAGATCACTCTGGACTATTATTTTCATTCCTCTTTCGAGTTTAAAAAGGACCAGATGGAACGTCTGGTGTCAATTTCGTAGATTTATGTATTCTAAGAAAAGCAGCCCATCTATTGGCCTGCTTTTTTCGTTTTCTCTCTATTATCCAATCCCTGATAAGCTTTATCTTGAATCATTTTCCGGAATATGCAAGAGGCTGCAGAAGAATGTGAAAAACTGACTCTTGAAACGAAGTCAGAAAATGTAGTACAATAATTACAGAAACAGAAGTCTTAGGTTTGAGAAAAGAAGGTGAATTCATGTCAGCACTGCAAACACAACCCAAGCCGATCTCTCTGCAGCAAT
>JBJEIU010000153.1:0-14092 GCA_051877355.1 Hominilimicola sp. | reverse complement strand
AACAGTATTCTGCCGCCGTCAAGTGCAGGAATTGGCAAAAGGTTGAATATGCCAAGGTTAATTGTAAGCAAAGCTATAAGATTAAGGACATACAGCCAACTCTGACTGCCCGAATTGACAGCGTTGTTTACCTCGCTTACTATCCCCACAGGTCCCGACATCTGGTCTACGCCGATTTTGCCTGTTATCATCTGCCAAAATGACTGGTACACAAGCTTTACCATAAACTTTGTTTCATTCCATGCTTCGCCCCAAACATTAAAAACATTAATATCCTTTGCCTTTGGTGTAAATCCTATAATATATCTTGTATTAGTTTCACTCTGACCGACAAGTGAGTCGTCTTTAGGAACTTTATCTGAGTATTCGACAAATTGCCCCGTCGTATAGCCGTTTATGGTGTTGTCCACCTGAATACCTTTGTCATTATAGGTGGTTTTTATAATCTGCTCCGTGGGCTTAAACGAAAAGTCAAGTTTTTCACCGTTTCTGTCAACCTTAACAGTTGCTTCCTCGTCCTTTTTGAAGCTTTGCGTATACAGCGTTATATCGTTGTAAAAGCTGACGTGCTTGCCGTTTATCTCAATTATCTTATCACCGGACTGTATTCCAGCCTGTTCAATATAGCTGTGCTCAACCACAGTATCTATAACATTTGTGCTGACAGGAGATACGGCAGGTACTATCACAAGGAACAGTACAAAGCCAAGTATAACGTTAAAAATTCCTCCCGCAACAAGCACAAGCAGCCTTTTCCATGGCTTTTGGTTTGCAAAGGCTCTCGGATCTTTGTTGTCAGCTTCGTCCTCGCCCTCAAATTTGCAGTACCCGCCCAGAGGCAGCGCTCTTATTGAATATTGTGTTTCGCCTTTTTGCTTCTTGAATATGGCTGGGCCCATGCCAACAGAAAACTCATCAACCTTGAAGTTAAGAATTTTCGCAACAATAAAATGACCAAATTCATGCAATGAAATCATAACAAGAAACATTGCTATTGATACAATCGCAGTTACCAAATCTAACTCTCCTTTACAAGCTACATGCTGTATACTATTTCACGGGCAAGTCTGTCCGTTTCAAATATCGTGTCAATGTCGGGATTATCAATATTTTTAATTTCTCTCATTGCCTTGTCAATCGCTTCGGAAATTCCGAGATACGACAGCTTTCCTTTCATAAACAGTTCCACCGCCGCTTCATCAGCACTGTTGAAAACAGTCGGCTTTATTCCGCCGTCCCTTAGTGCTGCAAAGGCAAGTCGCAGAGCGTAAAATGTATCCATATCAGGCTCTTCAAATGTAAGCGATGAACATTTTACAAGGTTAAGCTCGTTGTTTTTCATCGGAAGTCTGTTGGGATAGGTCAGCGCATACTGTATTGGCAGGCGCATATCGGGCACGCCAAGCTGCGCGATAACGCCGTTATCTACAAATTCTACCATGGAATGTACAACGCTCTGGCGATGTACAAGCACCTTTATATTCTCTGTGCCGAACAGCCATTTTGCTTCAATTACCTCAAGTCCCTTATTGACAAGCGTTGAGGAGTCAATCGTCACCTTCGTGCCCATGTTCCAATTTGGGTGCTTTAGAGCGTCGGCAGGCGTAATATTTTGAAGTTCTCCGATAGTTTTTCCGAAAAACGGACCGCCCGAAGCCGTCAGCAAAATATTTTTGATTTCACGCTTATCATTGCATCCCTGCAAGGATTGAAATATTGCGCTGTGCTCACTGTCTACAGGCAGTATTTTTATGCCGTTTTCCTTTGCAAGACGCGTTACAATATGTCCGCCCGTTACAAGCGTTTCCTTGTTCGCAAGCGCGATATTTTTCTTCGCCTTTATCGCCTCAATGGTTGGTTCAAGTCCTGAAATACCAACAACCGCTGTTACAACGGTTTTTGCGCCGTCTATAGTCGCTGCTTCGTTCAGTCCGTCCCTGCCAGAAACAACCTTTATATCTGTGTCGGCAAGTCTTATTTTTAAATCCTTTGCCTTTTCCTCATTTGTTACGCATACCAGCTTGGGTTTAAACTCTCTCGCCTGCTTTTCAAGCAGGTCGATATTGGAATGTGCAGATATTGTCTCAATACTTATGCCCTTATATTCGCGGGCAATTTCAAGCGTCTGTGTCCCGATTGAGCCAGTAGAACCCAACACTGATATTTTATGCTCAAATTCCATTTTATTTTCACACAATTTCATTTTTCTCCTCATATGCAGTAAATAAGCCATTTTTCACATCTTATTTTTAGGTAAAAATATAAAAATTGTATTTTGACCACAATTTGACCCTAATAAGATATATTGTGTTGAAATAATTTTCTAATATTATCCAAACATTTTGTTTATTGCTTCTTTTTTATCGTAATCGTTTGAATGTGCATATTTAAACAATACATTATAATTACTATGAATGTTATTGGGGGAAATAAACGTTAAATTGTCTTTACTTGCTGCTATCTCTGTCATTTTTTCCCTTACTTCTTTTTGAGTTTTTCCGTAAATACTCCTCTGCTTTTCTGCAATTGGGTCATAATACCCCCTTCATATCTTCCATCTGACCTTTTTCTTATTGTACCCTCTCCATTGGCTCTTCTTGCCATATTTAATCCTCCTTGATTATGGCAAAACCAACTCTCTCATTTTGTATATATTATATCATAACAAAGAATATAATTCAACGAAATATTGAACAAATTATTATTTTTTATAAAAATTAAAAAGGTTAGTATATTTCAGCAATACACGTTTTGAAATACGTACACATTTACAAAAATAAATTAAACATACAAAATTTTTGTTATCTATTAACGTATCTACTGCACGTGATGAAACATTCAGATATTTTTCTGCTTCTTCTCTTGTCATTAATTCATCTTTCATCTTAATCCTCCCCTCTTTAAAATTAGGTGTTTGCATTATTTATTATCTTGATATCTTTCATCTCCATGCCATAATTGTTGTAAAATTTAACCTCATCCTTATATTTCTTGAACTTCTCGGACTTGAACCAACCTTCTTTTAAATTCGGCTTTATCTTGTTTCGTATGCACCAACCTATGTACATATGCTTTAACTAACGGTGTTAGTTAAAGAAGCCTCACAAATCAATGGATTTGTCAAGTGTTTTTCAAAAAAATTGTAAAAAAAGAACCAAGCTTGTTTTTGCTTGATTCTTTTGATGTGCCATCTTATCTTAATGACCTTGGAAAGTGCCCGTCCTATCCGTTCAATCATTTCACAGGCAAACGATAGATGAAAGTCACCATCTGTCCTCTTGTACAGACATCATTTGTGGAGACATGGAAGTTGATGTTGAGTTTCGCGCCGACCGTGGTCACCAGTGCCGGGACCAGCACCATCACCATCACTATGGTGGGCAGGATGCCAGGCAGCCTTTGGGGTGATTTTATTTTCCTTCTCATAACTTCTTTATCTCGCTTTATTATTTTTGTTCTTTGTTTCTTTAGATATTCTGCGAGGGATTCTTTGCCCCACGCCCGATATTTTGTCTGAAAAAGCTATTCGCTCTGCAAGGCCTTGCCGCAGTATTCGCACCTGCCGCTGCTTCCCGCCCGAAGCCGCGTGGTTCCGCCGCAGACGTCACAAACCACATTGACAAAGCCGGAGCCGTTTTCTGCAGCGCTGCCGTCTGAAAGAATCACACAAGGCTGACCGTTTTTCTGCAAAGAGCAGTTGCATAAATATCCCTTTTCAAGCAATCGTTCCAGCTCTGAGAGAATTTTAGAGGTCGCTTTTCCCGTCTGCTTTGTAAGCTCAGAGATTGTAACAACGCCGTCCCTATCACACTCAAATATGGAATTATAACGGTTTGCCAAGTCTGTCAGCGCTCCGGCTTTTATTCCCTTATACAAAAGCAATACCGACGGGATTAGTAAAGCCACATAAACAATTAGATTCTGCCGCAGCTCGTTGCCGTAATCCGTAATTGCCATAAGCACAGATGTGGCAAATAAAACGGTCAGAATACCACCGCTGATTACCATAATGCGCTTTTGTATTCCCGCCCTTACCAACGTCTTTTTTGATAAATAAATGCCGCTTGTATTATAATTCTTCATTGTCAATCACCTTAATCCAATCATCAGCGCCCAATGTTTTTTCTCAGGCTTCGTATACCAAAGAACAACAATAAGATACCGATAACGATACCGAGAAACAATCCGCCAACCGATGAGTTTTTATTTGAGATTGCAAGTTCATCTGCCGTCTTCACGCCTTGATATACAGAGGTAATCTTTAAATCCTTCGCCTGAACCAAATCGTTTCCTTGCTGAGTTCCGACAAAGGTATAAATCAGCGGATCGTTCGATGACATCGTTTGATAGGAAATCCGAATTTTTCCCTCATAAGAACCATACATATGTCTGTTTGATATGGTGTCCTCTTTTGTTATCTTCAGCGGAAGCTCCCCACTCTCCGACAGATAAGATACGCCATCCTGTCCCTCAAACAAATTCCAGCCGTTTTCGGCTAACGCATCATAATCATAATCCTTGAAATTTTCCGTTCTTAGCAGCGAAACAAGGAATTTCTCCGAAATGTTAAAATCACCGATTTTTGTGGGTGCGACAAGCGTTGAGGACACAAGAGAAGGCGTATTTATTCCGCCGTTTCCTTCCTCGCTGTAATCGTTCCCAACCGGTTCCCAATCCCATGTCGTTTCATTGTCTATGGTATTTGCCTCATAAATCTGAACGTTTCGCGTCGCTGTCGGAGACGGAATTTTAACTCCCGTCACATTATCCTCCAGCGGCATCTCCGCCTCAAGTTTACCGGATACAATCACAAGCTTTCCTTCATTTTCCGGCAAAACCTGACCGTTTTCTATATACACCGCATTTTCAATTTGCCCGGTTCTTTCGGGAGCAGAAACAAACGTCTGTATCCCAACCGCTAAAACGATCGCTCCTGCCGCAATCATGATAATGCCTTTTGCCTTTCCCATACCGCACCTCCTTAATAATAAATTCATTCTTTATTAAGTACTCATACACTAACAATTTCACTATTATTGACAAAATTTTGTATTTGACGATTAAAATATTAAAATTGCTGATTTTTCCACTGTCAGACAGTCCTTATACTTATCTTTCCAATTCTGTCCAGTCTCTTGTTTCACGAAGCTCAGTCCACGTTTCGTAATCATCATTCTTTTTGTAATAATGAGAGTTAGTAGCTTCCTGAATAGATGTGTAATACCACTTATCCGGCGTATTGTCAGGCCATGTCGTCATATCAGATAACATCCCTTCAGGCAATACATGTCTTTCAAGAACGTTATTTATAAGCGTCATTGCCTCTGCTCTTGTGATATATGCGTCAGGTTTGAAGCTTCTGTCTTCATAACCCGAAATCCAGCCTCTTTCAGCAGCACGGTTTATGTATTCGCTCGCCCAATGACCCTCTATATCATTAAACTTATTTGGTCCAAGATAGCTTCCGCTGTCAAATTTAGCCGCTATGGTCGCAAATTCAGCACGTGTAATGTTGTTTACAGGCTTGAAGGATTTTTCATCATAACCACTGATTACACCTGCCTCCGTCATAGTCGAAATTGCAATATTAGACCACATATCCGATGTTACATCCTCAAACTTATTGCTTTTTGCATAGAATATATCTCTTGTATCGTCAGTCAGAAGTCGGAAGAATATGGTTGCAACCTCCTGCCTTGATATATTACTTTCAGGCTTTATAAGACCCTCAGGATAACCTACAACATAGGCATAATGCTCTGTTTTGTTTAGCTCCGGCATTTGTGTCGGTTCCGGTGTTGGACTATATTCAGGCTTTTCAGTTGGTTCTGGTGTCGGACTGCTTGTCGCAGTAGTTGTCGGGGTTTTTGTCGGCTGCACTGTCGGAGAAGCTGACGGGGAAACGTCCGGTGTTGGCGACGGCTGAATTGCTCCCTCTGCAAAGAAGAAATTTACTATCGTTCCATTACCCATGTTTTCTACATAAACCTCACGCTTCTTATCTTCAGGTGTCACCGGATTGTAATCAGAATATTTCTCCGGCATTGTTATCTCAAAAATATATGATTCTAACGGAGGAATAAGTTCAAAGTAAAAATTACCTGATTCCTCAGTCTCTTTTGTTGCAATAACGTTTCCGGCCTTGTCTGAAACTGTTATAACAGCTCCGGGAATACCGTTTTCCCCTTCTTCAATTCCTGAAGAAGTTTCAGAATACATCTGTCTGTTTTTGTTTACATCATTCCAAACATAACCGCTTATCAGCTCGGAAGGAAGTTTCTCAACAATTATTTCAATACTTGCCTGCATAGATGGCTGAATTGTATACGGAAATTCAAGCGTGCACGCTTCAGTACGTTCCGCCACTATTGGCTCAGATACCAAATAATCCAACACTTGTCCCGAATAATATTCATAGTCTGCCGGCAGAACAGTCTGGAAAATATAATCCCCCGCCTTAAGTTCACAATACCATGAGCCATACTCATCTACTTTCACCGTATATTTTACTTCACGGGATACAGAATCCAGAATATTCACAAACGCAGCAGGGATAGCTTCTCCTTCATCACATACTTTATTATAATTTAAATCCTCAAAAATTTTTATATTAAGCCAGCTTATCTGTTCGTCTATTTCAGCTGTAGCAGCATTTACCGATAATCCGGCAAAGGATGTAAACATTGTAATTGTAAGTATTAGTGACAGTATTCTTTTTTTCATATTATCAACTTCCTTTCATATGCTGTTTCTTTTATAATTTATTTTCAATCCGGTTGAATACCGTACCTGTTCATTATTGATTCAGTTTTTCTGCCTGACTCTTATATTTATCCTGTATAGACTTTGCATCCTTATCAGTAAGACCGTCGATAACAGCCGCCAAGGAGTCAAAGGTTTCCTTTGAACAATGGGCTGCGATATTTTCTACCGCTCCGCTCCTTGCAAAACTGTTTGCATTTGTATCCTTTATAATCTCCGTCATTATCTGCGCGAACTCATCTGCGTTGAAATATGTTGCTTTTGCGCGCCATTCGTCATAATGGCTGTCGTTTTTGTTTTTCAAGCCGCTTACTGCTGTCCAAGACGGTACATTGCTTGTTCTCGGAGTTGTCTTGAAATAATCCATTGTCGCCCTGTAGGCTGCCTCGCTTGTGTTCTCGTGAAATGGGAAATCATACCAAAGCTTGTTTAGACTATCAATTCCGTTGCCGTGCAGTTCAGCGTCCTCCGGATTATTCAGCATATTTACAATAGGCTCTATAATCTTTTCATCACCCAAACCGCCTGCATATTCATAAGCACGGCTTCGCACATCCTTATCCGAGTCGCTCATAAGCGTAATCATTGCGTCAACCGCTCCGTCAAGGCCTTTATTCCAAGAGCTGCCGATTGCCATGGCTGCCTGCTTTCTCACAATGCGGTTTTCGTTTTTTGCTGAGTTAAGTAAAAATGCGCCTATATCTGCATCCTTCCCACCTTCATTTGCAAGCGCCTGCACTGCACAGCAGATAACATAAGGGTCTTTTTCGGTTTTCAGCAATTCTTTAGCAGCAGCAATATGGCTGTCGCTTACCCCAAGAAGAGAACCGACATTCGATATTGCATATCCCCGAACCTGCGGCGCCTCACTTTTCAAAAGTGGTTCAACGTATTCTGACGGGGACGGCAGCTTTGCACCATTTTCCTTAAGTTTGTTAATTGCTTCGGTGGTGATGTTCTCCTCCAGCTCCAGGTCATCGGTAATTGTCACATACGAATAGGTGGAAACAAGCGCTACGAATTCATCCAATGTAACATTTTGTTGGTCTTTGATGTCTTTGAGTAAATCATCTGCCGTCATATTTGCGTAATCTAAATTTTGGGTTCCCTTTTTATCTCCGCCGCAAGCTGCAAGCGAGAAAATCATACCCAATGTTAATATAAAAGCTACTATCTTTTTCATTTTTAAATCTCCCCAATTTTTATTTTTTATCATTATCATCAAATATATCGCCGCACTCCGGGCAGAACTTCGGCGGGTTCGCAGGATCCTCCGGTTCCCAGCCGCACTTATCACATTTATAAAGCGGTGCGTCCGTTGGTTTTGGGCTTCCACAGTTCTGGCAGAACCTGCCTTTGTTGACCGTACCGCAGGAGCAGGTCCATCCGTCTTCTGTCGGCTTCGGTTTGCCGCAGTTCATACAAAACTTTCCGATGTTGCCGCCCTGCCCGCAGGAGCAGCTCCAACCGGGTGCAGCTTGCTGCGGTGCCTGTTGCTGCGGCTGCTGCTGTCCCATAGCAAACAAATTTGCTGCGTTCGCGCCACCGGCGTTCTGCGCCATATTCATGCCGAAGAAGCCGCCCATAGCCCCCATGCCGCCCTCGTTTTTGGCTGCATCCTGCATGGCCTGCGCCTGTGCACCTACCATATGCGCCGCCGCCATTGTAGGATTTCGGAAGGCCGCATTTCTTTGAATTTCCTTAATCATCTTTTCGTCTTCTTCCGAAGCATTGACAGATGATACCCCGAACACGACGATTTCAATGCCTCGTAAATCTCTCCATTTTGCAGAAAGAACCTCATTTAATGCATCGCCAATTTCCATTGTATGCGCCGGAAGCGAACTGTAGCGGATCCCCATATCCGAAATTCTTGCAAAGGCAGGCTGAAGTGCCGTCAAAAGCTCGGTTTTTAACTGACTGTCAATGGTTTCCCTTAGATACATATCGTCCACGTTGCCGCATACATTTGTATAAAACAGCATCGGATTGGTGATTTTATAGGAATACTCACCGTGGCAGCGAATGGCAATATCCACATCCAGACCGATGTTATTGTCAACCACCCGAAACGGCACCGGAGACGGAGTTCCGTATTTGTTTCCTATAATCTCCTTGGTATTGAAAAAGTAAACTCTCTGATCCTTGCCCGGTTCGCCGCCAAAGGTAAAACGCTTGCCGATTTCAGAAAAGCTCTTTTTGATGTTTTCACCCAAATCACCGTAAAAAATGCTGGGTTCCGTTCCGGTGTCATATACAAATTCGCCGGGTTCGGCACAGATGTCAACCACCTTGCCGCTTTCCACGATTATCATACACTGTCCGTCATTGACATTGATAATGGAGCCGTTGGAAATAATATTGTCTGTTCCTTTCTTGTTCGAGCTTCTGCCCCCGGCCCTTTTTTCTCCTTTTGCTACAAGAACATCTGCATCTAAGCTCTCGCAGTAAAAATAATCTCTCCACGAATCGGCAAGTACGCCGCCCATTGCACCGATTCCCGCTTTTAATAATCCCATATGTATTGCTCCTTTCAAAAATTATTGTTCATATTCCGTGATATCCCATATCTCTTCCGTGCATATCAATTTCCCTCCATCGTCCGTCTGCGGAAAAAATTCATGTCCACCGTAACTGCTATAAGTGAGTTTGATATTGGCTTTACATTTTACGGTAAACGCTTCGCCGTGCATGACATATTCGTTTTTTGTTTCTTCATAAAGCGGAACAATATCATATTCGTCCCAATACCTCGGGATAATGAGATACCACTCATCGCCCTCAAAATCAAAATGCTTGATTTTGGAAAGGCTCTCCTCAGAAAGATTAGAAAACAATTTATCAATATATTTTTTTCTGTTTGCTTCTCCTTCTTCGCCCTTACCTAAGAACGCGACCGCACAGTATGGGTAGCCTTCAATCTCATCAAAGGGCAGGGTGTTTGCGTATTCCGTACGGTGTTCACTGTCCACATATACCATGCCCGGACCATCCAGCATATACGGTTCGGGTAGACGGCATCCGAACAAGTTCACAAGAGCTGTAAATATTGCAATCAGTTTCATCATTTTCATCGCTTGTCATCCTTTCGCCAGTTCTATCCTCATATCTCAGCACAGGATTCTCGAAACCAAAGCTGCCGTTTTGCCTTTGCCGTTTATTATGCTAAAGCTGTACGCTGTAGCCACATTTACCACATTTCTTATCATTTCAGTACATTCTTAATCGCCGCGTCGGCTTTTGCCACAAGCTCCTCGCGTCCGTGATAAAAGCTGTTTTCCATTGCGGAAGCAATTTGCTCTGCGTCGTTTTTCATTACTTCTACGCCGCCGTCCTTGTTTGCTACGATATTTTTCAGATTTCCGGCGATTGATGCCGCCATCATTGCGTCTGCCTGATTTTTTTTGAAACCGGCTTTGATGGAACCGATACCCGTTTTTCCCAAAATTTTATTCAGGCATTTCATCATAGCGTCATGTGACCCTTTACTTGACGGCACCTTAAAGTCAAATAATCCCGAAACATTGCGGAAAATAAAATGGGTTTCAAATTTTTCCACATTCTTTCCGTCTGAACCTTTTTCAAATCTTGATTCACCCTCGCATATGTCAAGGTCGGCAATCCGAAATACGGTATAAAACGGTGTTCCGCCCCAAAGTACAATTCTGCCGCGTTTTTCTGTAATACACATAAGTCCTGTGTTTTTATCCACCAAAACACGCTTGGAAAGAAACTTTTCTACTGTCTTGTTACCCGCAAAATACGCATCATAAAGCTTCCTGCCGTTTTCCAGCTGTTTCATGTGTTCCTTATAATCGTATGTCGTTCTCTCCAGCGGCACGAAAAACGGACTTGTTTTCTTTACACAATCCCGACAGATGAACTCCCTATCCGCAAGCTGTACCTGTTGCATAAGGCCTATTTCCGCACCACATATTGAGCAATTTTTCTTAGCCATAATTTTCTACCTCCAAATTGTTTATTATTTATATTACATCAAAAGCTTCCGCTTCTTCCGCCATGTGTAGTCCCGGATGAGGACGTATGCGTTGTACTGTTTGATTTTGGTTTTTCTCTTTTCGAAACCGTGCTGTAAAGAAATATATCCCGTGAAAAATTCATATTCATACTTCCCGGCTTCATATAATTCGCCGCTCCCGGCTGCATGACCGCCGTATTCATTTTTGAGAGCTTGCGTGTCATTAATCCAAATGCGACAGCTAACGGAATCAGAATAATACCCGCGATAACATACAGTATATTTATTTTCTTCTTATACGGCTCTCCGTTTGCAGCCATCTTTATAAGTTCTTCGCATTTATCGGCATACACCGAAACAGCACTGTAGTAATCACCCTTTTTTAAATACGGCAAAATTTCTTTGTCTATATACTCAAGACCGTCGTCGTTAAAAATTTCAATTCCCCTGCCGCAGGTGGAAAATGCGTATTCGTTTGTGGAATCGCAGATGAAATATAAAATACCGTCCCGATTTTCGTCAACTCCGTATTCGTAATAATCATAGAGATCGTCCGCCTCGGTTTGTGCATTCTCTGTTAGAATTTCATCAGATATTATAAAAGCAACGTCAACGCCGTATGTAGTTTTAAATTCGTCAAGCCTTTTTGCAAGTTCTTCGTATTCATCAGCGGACAAAACGCTTGGAATATCTACTAAATCGGGCAGTGATTCTGCCGCTGCTGAAAACGGGAGGACGGTAATAACGCAAAGAATAATTAACATAATAGCAGAATATATTTTTTTCATCTCATCACCCCTTACAGCAGTCCGAAAAGTTTTGCGGCAGCTATGCAAACCACAAGACCGATCGCATATACTTTTCCAAAATACAGCCATTTTTTCTTTTTATCCACCGGATATTTCCCAACTGTTTTTCCTGTCTGCCCGTTTATGGCATATTTATAATTCTCACCCTGATATTTGATGTTAAGCATCCATACCGGAAGAAGCGCATATCTAATTTTTCCGTTTGAGAAGTTCACATACGAGGTTTCGGGAATAACAGTTGAATAGCCTGCTGCCGTTTGGGCAAAGGTATCTTCGGTGCTTTTTTTAACGCGTTCATTTGCTCTGTCGATACTTTCCTCTGCTGTTACATCATATTTGTCGGCAAGATATCCGGAAAGATATGCGGTATTAAAATCCACTGCATCCGTATAATCAAAGGGTTCAACCGCTTCCATATAGGCGTCATCCGCCTTTTTCGAGCCGTCCACCGGAATGTTTGCAAAGCCGATGCTTCCCGAGCGGATCAGTTTATAGAAATCGGTTTTGGTGTATTCGTAATTTGCATCGCTCCAATGCGTCATTCGTTGTGCACTATATCGTATATCCGCATTGCAGTCGCAGTCAAACATCCAAAACGGTATGTATACTCCCGCCATTTCTTCAATTCTCTTTTTGTCCTTAAACTCATTGGGAAGAAAGGGTGCGTTTTTATACGCTTTTTCAAACTCAGCCATAGCCGATTTTTTATCCACCTTAAACGGAATTACATAATCCGGGCGAAGCGAACCCTCAAACTGTCCTTTGACAATGGTGGAGTTGCCGCAGTAGGGGCAGACCGTTGAACCCAGCGTGTCATCCCCCGTAATCTCCGCACCGCATGAGGGGCAGGAATAGGAAGAAAGATTGACCGCCTCGCTCTCATCAAAGCTCCTCGGCTCGTAATGCTCCCAGTCGTATTGGGATGAGGTCATGCCGTTTTCGTCTGCTTCATCAAGCTGTTTCATCGTGTCAACATCAAAATCCGTGCCGCAGGATTCGCAGTGCAGATTCTGATTTGCTGCGTTAAACGCAAGGGGAGCGCCGCAGCAGGGACATTTGTAATCCTGAATTGTGTTGTCCATGATTGTACCTCCTTATATACCACATTTTTGCACAGCTCTCGGCTGTGACTATCCGAGAGCTGCATACTTGCATTAAAAATAAATTTTTGCCGTATTAGCCTATGCCGCTTTTACAAGGTGTCAACGACAGCAGACAAATAGGCCGCTGAAACAGAGCTGTAAATGAAATTATCAATCAGACCGTCTTTTTTTGCCTGAAGCACACGCCGCGCGAGCGTCTTTTCTGCATTTTCATCGACAATCAGGACAATTTTGCAATATGGCTTTAGCTGTTTCACTTCATTTCTTATCTTTAGTCGTTCCTCGAGTTTCCACGGCGTATAGCCTGTGACTTCCATCAAAAGTGCATACGGTTCGCAAAAGCTGCAAATCTCTGCCGTTTTGTCCGGGCTTTCCGACATTCGTACATCAAAATCGGAATCTGCTCTTTTTAAGGCTTGTGCAATTGCATCGGCAAAAAGATAGTTTTGCATATCTACAACAACCCGCCGCATTTCCTCATCCTTCTTTCTAAAAATAGGCATACTTATATCTTATATATGATATTATAAGTGATTTCCAAAAAAACACATTCCCCAAACGGGTACTTTTGCAAAAAAAAAGCATCCAACTTTTTTATTTGGATGCCGTAACATTCTATATTTTCATTAAAATCCATTGACAATAACTCGCTTACTCATCACCATAGCTGCAAGTTTAGTCTTGGAAGTGAAACCTGTTTTAGACAGCATATTGCCGATATGCTTTTTCACACAATCCGATGTTACACCGAGCTGTTCGCCCATCTCTCTATAAGTCATTCCGTCTACCAATAAACGAAGAACCTTTATTTCTGCTTCACTGAATTCATAAACAGATGCATTTCCGATTTTTACCTCCGGAGTTCTGTCCGGGTAGACAGATTCTCCGTTCACGGTCATTTCCACAACTTTCATCAGTTCCACCCGGCTTATATCCTTATACCAAAGGCTGTCTGCGCCAACTTCTCTTGCTCTTTTCAAATAGCCAACATCCAGCATAGATGTTACAATGATAACCTTAATTCTCGGAAATTGCGCTTTTATTGCTTTGGTAGCTTCAAATCCGCTTTCGTCATTTTCCGTGCAGACATCCATCAGCACAAGATCTACCTGCGTAGTTTTGCAGAAGGCTTCCGCAAGACTTGCCCCGGATATAGAGCCGGCAAGCTTATATCCATCTGTCTGATGGATATAGTTTTCCATTATTTCGCGCATCATGCGCTGGTCTTCGACTATCAATACATTTATCATAACTTTTCCTCCAATTTGAGTGGGACTGATACCGTTAATTCAAATTGCGGCGAGTGTTTTACCTGCATTGTTCCGCCGCAATTTTTAATGTGAAATTGCAGTGAGGTTAAACCGCCGCCAAGAGCGATTTCGCCATTCGGCACAGCTCCGTTGTTGGTTATAACAGCAACAGCCGTATTTTCATCACCG
>JBJEIU010000152.1:0-3082 GCA_051877355.1 Hominilimicola sp. | reverse complement strand
TGAAAAGAAATGCTCCACACCGCATCTTGACGAGGAAAAGATAAAACAGGTGTTTGTATCCGCCATGAATAAGCTGATTACAAGCAAGGAGCAGATTTTATCAGACTTTGAAATAATAAAAGAAGAGCTGTTCAGCGATGACAAGCCTGAAAAGAAAGCAATAGATTTGTTTATTCATAATTTGAAAAGGCAAGATGAAGCAATAACGGAATTTGATGAGAATTTGTGGCTTTGTCTGGCGGAATATGTAACGGTATATTCCAAGGAGGATATACAGCTTACTTTTAAGAACGGCGTTACGGTAAAAGTATAAATACCACGGCTGGAACGGAGTATGTCGTAACAATCGTTGCGATATACTCCGTTATTTTACTGCGCAAATTTTTCTTTATACGCCGTCCCCCAATCAGTCATAGAATCCAGTATAGGTTTCAGACTATAGCCGGTATCGGTTAAGGTATATTCAACTCGCGGCGGCACTTCGGGGAAAACCTTTCTTGTCAGCAAGCCGTCTTCCTCCATTGAGCGCAGATTTGCGGTCAGTACTTTTTGGGAAATATTTCCGACAGACTTTTTCAATTCGCCGAAACGCTTTGTTCCTTCAAGCAAATCACGGATAATAAGCACCTTCCAACGGTCGGAAATCAACATAAGTGTTGTTTCTACCGGACAGGCTGGTAATTCTTTTTTCATAAGTTATCATCCTCTCTCTATGTATCTTTTAGAAACCAAGGTGAATATTTTTCTTTATGTTTCCATTATAAACCGGTATTTGTGCTTTGTCAAGACAGTTTCCGCAACTGTCCAAAAGTCACCAACGGGTAACTACGGCACAAAAAAGTGCGTACTTTACAGGGATTTTGGACGGTGCTATACTGTAACCACAAGGTAAGGAGATGAGTGTACAGCATCCCTGCCAACAATATTTTTATTCCTAAGGAGGATTTATTATGAACAAGAACGCATTTACAAGAGTAAACTTAACAAAGGGCGAGATGAATGTATATGACTTTGGCGCAGTTAAACTACACGCATACAAGACAAATGATTTTATTGACGATGAGGTGTTTGTCGTTGAAAAGAACGGTAAAGCAGTTGTCATTGAATCACCTTGCTTTTTTGACAACAACAAGGAACTTGAGGAATATATAAACGGTCTGAATGTAGAAACGGCAGGTATGCTTATGGCATATCACGGAGCAGGCGCACAGTGCCTTAAAAATATTCCTAAATATGCAACAGAAAATGCAAAGGAATATGCGCAGAACGGTGGCGGTAAAGCTCTTATTGATAATTTTACAGCGGTTTTTGGTGAAATATTTGACAATTCTATACACGAGATAACAAATATTATAAGCGCGGGCAAAGTAACCATCGGCGGGATTGATTTTATAATCACTACGACACAGGAAGCATTTGATATTGAAATTCCTGAAATCAATGCTGTTTACACACATATGCTTGGTCACGACTGTCATTCAATCGTGGCAGGAGAGGGGCATGCCGACGCAATTATCGCACAGCTTAATGGATATATTGAGAAAGGCTATAGCCTTATTCTTACTTCGCACTATACACCGGAGGATTTAAAGGACGCAGAAACAAAAATAGAATACCTCGAAAATCTTAAAGAAATTGCTGCTGAATGTGAAAATGCCATGGAATTTAAGGAAAAAGTAAAAGAACGCTACGGAGATTATTCCGGAGAAAACTATCTTGATATGACAGCAGGTTTCTTCTTTGCTTAATAGACTATGTAACCGTGAATTCTAAGGATAATATATGAGTTACTTTTAAGAATGGAATTACGGTAAAAGCATAATTAGCAGAATTTTGCATAAGGCAGTCTGATTTTTAGATTGCCTTATTTTGAGTTGGGTGGTATAACTTAAAAGATAAATTGAAATTTAATAGTGTAAAAAATATTTTATTAGAGTGAAATAAATTCGTCCACTTGATGCCGGCGGCAAAATTGGACAGTGGAATAGATAGCAGTGAAAGGCGGAGATAGCGTGAAAAAAGAATTTCTTACTGCCGATGCTAAATTTGTGTATTCAAAAAATGAATTAGGATATCAAGAAGTTCTGGACAATTTTGAAATGGCTTCTGAGATTACTATTATTATATATAATATATCTGAAAAGAAAAACGCTTTAGTTTCCGCATTGAGGAAAGTGCAAATATTTCCGCACGGCGAAAAAATCGTCAACATGGCGGGCGTTAGTTTAAAAATTCCGTCGGCGAAGTGCCGGTGAAGCGCTTGAACGTTTTATAAAATGTCGAATAATCGTTAAAGCCGCACTCCAAATACAGCTCACGTACCGAGCCGTACTCGGGCAAGAGCTGTTTCGCGCGGGCTATGCGCCTTGTATTTATAAATTCCTTTATTGTTAAACCGGTTTCTTTCTTAAAAATATGGCACAGGTAATATTTGTTCATATAAAATTTACCTGCAAGCTCGTCAAGTGTTATGCCCTCAGTGAAATGTCGGTTAATGTATTCTTTAATTTCGGACACGGTTTTATTTTCCTCCGCCTCGTCAAGCAGCGACAGCTCGGTTTTAAATATGGTGTTTATTTTTGCCATAAACTGAATTATATATGTCTGCACCATTATGTCACTCTCGGGGCACTTATGCGTTATGTAGTAATGTATATTTTCAAAAAATTCCGAGAGTTTATATTTTTCTGTAAGCGCGGCGGGTATGCGGTTATTTTCGCCGGGCTTGCGGCGGTCAATTCTGCGCAGAAGCTCATATGGCAAAGACGTCAGCCATTCACGGCTAATCTGAATAAAGTGACGCTCGTAATCGCACGCGGAATTAAACGAGATTGTGTGAAGTTCTCCGGGGCTTGTGAGAAAAATATCTCCGTTTTGCGCTTTGTAGCTGGAGTTTTCGACAAGATACGTCGCGTCACCCTTTAAAAACAGCAGAAATTCATAATATTTGTGTGAATGCACAGCAAGCCCCTGTGAGCTTGATGCGGCATAGCTGTACATATAGTTTTCACATCTGAACGAAACGCCCTCCATTTTACCGCCTCCTTTTACGTAAGTATATCATAAGATAGCAACTTTTGCA
>JBJEIU010000151.1:0-3087 GCA_051877355.1 Hominilimicola sp. | reverse complement strand
TAGTCTTACGGGACGAGTGATGTATGACAGCGAAAATCTTTATTTGGGACTTACAGTAAAAGATAATGCCTTTGTGCAGGAAAAGACGGGCGCGGATATATGGAACGGAGATTGTGTGCAGCTCGCTATTGAAGATTTTTCAGAGGAAGAAAGAGATGCAAACACTTCAAAGTTCACTGAGATAGGAATTGCACAGACAAAAAATGGTCCTACCATATGGAGATATAATTCATGCTATGACTTGCCGAGTGGTGAAATTAAAAATGCGGAAGCGAAAATAAAGCGTGTAGGAGCGGACACTGTATATGAAATCAAAATTCCGTTTTCTGAGCTTTTCAAAGAGGGATATGTATTAGAAACCGATAAAACTATGGGCTTTTCAATAGTGGTAAATGATGCTGATAACAAGGAACGAAAGGGGTGGATTGAATATAACAGCGGCGTCGGCAGAGATAAAAACTCAAAGCTGTTTGGTACTTTGAAGTTTGCGGGCTGACACATATAAAATAGAAGCAAATAAGTAATTGTAAAAGAAAGGAAGAAAAAAATGAAGAAAATCAGTCTATTTTTAACATTAACAATGCTATGTTCAATGCTGGTAATGCCGATACACAGCAGCGCAGCAGGAACAATTTTTGAAGAAGATTTTGACAGCTATGAATCCGTTTCAGATATACCGATAGGCACAGGTGTATGGGAATGGGGTGATAACCCTTCTTCGGAAAAATCGGAGATAGTTACAGAAGAGGGCGGAAATAAAGTATTTGCACTGAAATTAACTTCTGATACCAATTCTATTTGGTTAGACCGCAGATTATCCAGCAGCAGTAATGAAATATTAAAAATAAAAATGAGCGTAAAAACGGATACAACAGCGCTTAGAATCCCATTGAGCGTTTATGGTGCCGGCGGTGATTTTATGTTTGCTATTTTTCTTGACGGAAAAATTAAAACGCTTAACGGAGAGCAAACAGAATTTGCAAGCTATGAGGCAAACAAATGGTATGACCTTGAAACAGATTTTAATTTTGAAACAAAAACTTATGATATAACTGTTATTGATGAAGCAGGAACGAAATCTGTAACTGAGAATGTGCCTTTTGGAAATGCGGGCATGAGCAATATAGACCGTATAAGGCTGCAATGCTGGGATAACTTAAACGGGAATGTATTCTTTGACGATTTTTCAGCGGAAAGCTATGTAAAAGAAAGCGAAGTAATACCCGCAGGCGCGATAAGCGATAATTTTAACAGCTATAATTCGGTTTCGGATATGTCTGCTTGGAATTTCAGCGGCGCACAGAATAAGGCAGAGGTAGTAACGGAGGAAAGCAATAAAGCGCTTGCGCTGCATTTGGACACAGCAACAGACAGTATTTGGGCAATCCGTCCGTTTACACAGATAAATACGGGTAATGTTAAAATCAAAACATCTGTTAAAACCGATAACACAGGACTTACAGTACCGCTTGGAATACACTGCGACAGCGACCCTTGGTTTGTATATGCAATGTTTACAAACGGGGTAATCAAAAACGAGGATGGCACTGAATTTGCAACATATGAGGCAAATAAATGGTATAAGGTTGAAGCTGATTTTAATCTTTCGGAAAAGACCTACAAGGTTACCATAACAGGTCCTGACGGCGTAGAACAAGAAACAAGAGATGTTCCTTTCAGAAATCAGGATTTATCCGCTATCAGCTCGGTATGGCTGCAATGCTGGTCAAAGATTGACGCAAATGCGTATTTTGATGATTTTTATGTAGAACAGTATTATAAAGCGCCGACATTGCCGACTTCTAAAGTTAAGGTATATGACAGTAATAATGAAGTTGTGGAAAATTGGAATAGTATTCCTTCCAACATCTCATCAATAGCGCTTGATTTCGGTACACCGATGAAATCATCATCATTTAATACAGATACCGTCAAGCTGACAAATACCGCTAATAATGAAAATGTTTCCTACACGGGAACATTAGACGGAAGTGTATATACTATTGTTCCGAGCGGTCTTGCGGCTAATACTACATATAATCTTGTAATCAGCAAGGATATAGAAAATATTTCAGGAACAAAAATGGCAGAGGATGTAACGGTTATCTTGCAAACGAGTGAAACAGTTATCGACCCGCCAGCTTCACCTGAACCTGAAACGTCAGTTCTTGTTGATGAAAAATTTGACAATTATTCGTCAGTAAGTGAGCTGACAAATGAAAACAGATGGTATTGGGGACAGAATGATTCGCAGAGCAAATCAGAAATAAAAACTGATGGTGAGAATAAGGTATTTGCACTTAATTTGGACTCAAGCACAGATAACATCTCATTACTGCGTGATTTTGACGAGGTTACCGACAAATACTTAAAAGTGTCGGTTGATGCAAAGTCAAGCGACACGGAGCTTACAGTACCAATAAGCATAAATGATTTCAATATATTTTTAATGTTTGACCATGCAAAAATTAAGGCTAACGACACAGAAATAATGTCGTATGAAGCAAACAAATGGTACAATATTACAGCGTATTTTGATATTGCCGCAAAAACATATGATGTTGTTGTAACAGATGAAAACGGACAGAAAACCATATTAAAAAATGCTACTACAAGTCAGACAAAAATTGCAAATGTAAAAATGCAGTGCTGGGCAATGAGAAATGCAACGGCTTCATTTGACAATTTATATGTTGAGAAATTGGACGAAAAGCCTGTTGTAGAGGATACACCTGACCCATCAACATCAATTCTTGTAGATGAACAATTTGATAATTATTCATCAGTAAGCGAAATGACAAACGAAAACAGATGGTATTGGGGTGAGAATAATTCTCAGAGCAAATCAGAAATAAAAACCGAGGGTGAAAACAAAATATTTGCGCTTAATTTGGACGCAGCAACAGATAACATCTCATTACTGCGAGATTTTGACCAAGTTGCCGACAAATATTTGAGAGTATCGGTTGATGCAAAATCAAGTGATACGGAGCTTACAGTACCGATATGTATAAATGATTATAATATATTTGTAATGTTTGACCATGCAAAAATTAAGGCTAACGACACAGAAATAATGTCGTATGA
>JBJEIU010000150.1:0-3092 GCA_051877355.1 Hominilimicola sp. | reverse complement strand
CGCGTATAGTTTCCATTATATGGAACAAAAACGTATGAAGTTCCTGCGAATCGGGCTCAAGCTGTTTCACGTCTATATTAAGATTAATCAAATCTGAAGCTGTAAGCGTCACCTTTATCTTATCATTATTAAGCTTTTCAATTCTCACAATGACCACCTGCTTTCTGTTTATATAGTTATTATACTATACATTTAAGAATTTGGGAATAGCGAATTAAATATTTATTTATTAAAATTTTTACCATAGAGGGTATAATACAGAAAAATAAGGAAACAATACTAAATACTACAACAAAACATTGGAGGACTTAAAATGAATAAGGAAAATCAAAAAGAGGTAAAAAAGCTGCCCGGCTTTTACATAGCACTTTGCTGCTGTGTATTGGTAATAGGAATTGCGGGTTATTTTACGGAAAGACACACAGATAAAGCGTCAAGCGTAATAAACACAGAAATTGCGCAGGAGGAGGCAACAGACAAGCCTGTATACTCCGCCGATACGGATAAATATACTGCAGCGGCACTTTCAACGCCTGTTCCCCAGACAGAGGAAAGCACTGATACAGCAGTTACGGACAATATACCTGTTGTTTCGCAGCCGCAGACTATTGAAGAATATGCGGTGGATAATCCCGACGTTGAAGAAAGCGCCGTTATTGTTTCGTCGCAGCAGCCGTCATTTATAATGCCCGTAAGCGGAAATATCCTTGAGGGATTTTCAGATAGTCTTATATATAACACTGCCATGTCCGACTGGCGTACCCACAACGGCATAGATATTGCAGCTGAAAAGGGCTGTAGCGTCCAATCAGCGGCAGACGGAGTTATTGACTCAATAACAACCGATGCTATGGGCGGCTGTGTTGAAATATCACATGCGGCAGGCTTTGTAACAAGATACAGAGGACTTGAAAATGTTGAAAATCTTACCGAGGGCAAAGAAATACACTCCGGCGAGGTTATCGGCACTCTCGGAGACTGCAAGGGTGAAAACGTCACCGACTCTCATCTTCATTTTGAAATGGAAAAGGACGGCAACTGCGTCAACCCGTCTGACTACCTCCCTCAATAATTCATCTTAATAGTAAACTATCCATCTAACCACCATAGAAAAAATCCCCTTAAAGCATAATTCCGAAATATCTTTGTTATTTCAGGAATATACTCTGAGGGGATTATATTATTTCTTAATTTTATTCGTTTTCTGCCAAAAAGTCATTGATTTGTTTTACAAGATCGTCAGGATCAACACCATGTACCATGCATGCATCAGCTATTGACTCACCCTGTGAAGCGGGGCAGCCAAGACAATGCATACCTATTCCCATAAGAATCGGCGCAATTCCCTGATTAATCTCAAGTGCCTCGCCTATCAATGTTTCCTTAGTTATCTGCATTTTCTTTTCCTCCTTTTGCTATATTAAAACATTCCTCAAATTCCGTATTGTCTATGGTCTCCTTTTCAATAAGTTTCTTTGCAACCTTTGAAAGAATCTCCATATTATTATTAAGAATTTGCTTAGTTTTCGTATATTGATTTGTAATGATATTTTTAACCTCGCTGTCAATATCAGCCGCCGTTTTTTCAGAATACGGCTTCGACTGTGCAAAGTCACGGCCTATAAACACCTCATTTCCTCCGTCATAGGACACAAGACCTATCACGTCGGACATACCGTATTTAACAACCATCTGTCTTGCCACCTCTGTTGCGCGCTGAATATCATTTGACGCGCCTGTGCTTATGTCGTCAAGTGTCAAATCCTCAGCTGCTCTTCCTCCTAAAAGTACCATTATCTGATTGAGCATTTCATTTTTTGAGGTGTATTTTTTATCCTCCTCCGGTACTGACATTGTAAAACCGCCCGCCCTACCGCGTGGCATAATGGAAATCTTATGCACATGGGTTTCGGTTGAAATGAGCTTCGTACTTACTGCGTGACCTGCTTCGTGGTATGCTGTAAGCTTCTTTTCCTTATCATTCATGACACGTGAACGATGTTCATTGCCCATCATCACCTTAAGGTTTGCGTCCTCAATATCATGTCTTGTGATTTCAATATGATTTCTGCTTGCCGCAAGAATTGCAGCTTCATTCATAAGGTTTTCCAGATTTGCACCCGAATAACCGATTGTCGCTCTGGCAATTTCAAGCAGGTCAACATCCTCTGCCAACGGCTTATTTCTCGAATGAACCTTTAAAATAGCTTCTCTGCCGTTTAGGTCAGGCATATCAACCACAACCTGCCTGTCAAATCGTCCGGGACGCAATAGCGCAGGGTCAAGCACGTCAGGTCTGTTGGTTGCGGCAATAATGATTATTCCCTCATTATCCCCGAAACCATCCATTTCAACAAGCAGCTGATTTAAGGTCTGCTCCCTTTCATCATTTCCGCCGCCCATTCCCGCTCCGCGTTGTCTGCCTACAGCGTCAATCTCGTCTATAAAAACAATACATGGAGCGCACTTTTTAGCCTGCTGAAACAGATTTCTTACACGTGATGCACCGACGCCCACATACAGCTCCACAAAGTTTGATCCGCTCATTGTAAAAAACGGAACATTCGCCTCGCCTGCAACAGCCTTTGCAAGCAGAGTTTTACCAGTACCAGGTGAGCCTACAAGCAGCACACCCTTTGGTATACGCGCACCCAAAGCTGTGAATTTACTTGGATTTTTAAGAAATTCCACAACCTCTTCCAATTCTTTTTTTGCTTCGTCAGCACCTGCCATATCCTTAAAGGTTACTTTCGGCTTATCCTCAACAAGCTTTGCTGTATTTTTCGTAAAACCACCGCCGTTTCTGCGTCCGAGCAAAACGAACATGAATGCGATTATAATTACCGTTGACAAAATATTACTTATGGCAACCCACGAAATATTCGATTCATGCGCCGCCTGATGTAGCTTTCCACTTGTCATCTGATCGTTTATTTCCTTGCCGATGTCCTCCTGCATTGTATCAAGCGACGGTATTTCAACCTTTGCTCTTTTTCCATCATGCAGAACAGCAGTCACACTGTTTCCCGAAACCGTCATTGAAGTAACCTGCTCCGCCTTTATGCTCTTGACAAATTCAGAATAATCCATTT
>JBJEIU010000149.1:0-3092 GCA_051877355.1 Hominilimicola sp. | reverse complement strand
GTCACAGCCATTCCGTTAATCCGAGCAGAGCTTTTGCCCTCCTTTGTAAGCTGTCTTGTAATAATGATTTCTGCGTCATCAACATCTATATCGTTATTCTCAAGTATTTTACACACACCTTCGGGCGCGTCAAATACTGCCTGTACAACCGCCTTATCCGTACCATAACGGACAAGCTCCTTATTTGCTCTGTCACCGAGAATCATATTGATTGAGTCTATTATAATAGACTTACCCGCGCCTGTCTCACCTGTCAACACGCTCATTCCGCTGTGGAAATCAACATCCAGCCTGTCAATTACCGCAACATTTTTGATAGAAAGATGATTTAACATATTTCTGCTCCTTAGTGAAAAAGTTTTCTTAGTTTTTCCGTTATTTCCGCCGCTTTTTCCTCGGTGGAGGTTATGATAAGCAAGGTATCGTCACCTGCAATTGAGCCCAGGAAATCTCCCCTCATGGAAGCGTCCACAGACGCCGCCACTGCCGACGCCATACCGGGATATGTCTTTACCACAACATTGTTCATTGCATATTCAACACTTCTGACGGTATCGGTAATCATATTAATTCTTCTGTCCAATTCCTCAGGAATATCTTTTGAGGAGGAATACACACTTCCGCCTCCGGGCATCGGTATCTTGATAAGTCCAAGTTCTTTTATATCTCTTGAAACAGTTGCCTGCGTGACGCTGAATCCCTTTTTACTAAGCTCCTTTATAAGCTGCTCGTGCGTCTGTATATTCTGTTCATGAATTATTCTCAGAATTTGTCCCTGTCTTCTGTATTTCACGTCATAACCCCTTCCTTTTTATGAAAGTTTCTTTATAAGAGTATCATAAAAAGACTGATTTCCAATCTTTATTAGTTCAAAATCATATTCCGACTCGGTTATAACAACCTCATCCGTATCCTTTATGTAGCACTGAACATCGCCGTCCGCCGTTACAACAGCGTCGCTTCCGCCGTATTCGCTGTCAAGCCTGATTTTCATCATCTTATCCGATGAAAGCACGGCACTCCTTACCGAAAGCATATGCGCACATATGGGTGTTGCCACAAAAAGTCTCATACGCGGGTCAACCACAGGACCTCCCGCAGAAATTGAATATCCCGTAGAGCCTGTCGGAGTTGCTATTATAAGTCCATCCGCCGTATATTTGTTTACCGCCTCGCCGTCTGTGGAAAGCTCCATGCAAATAAGCTTCTCACCTATGGATTTTGATACCACCACATCATTGAGCGCATGGAAAGCAAACTGAACCTCACCGTTCTTTCTGATTTCGGACTTCATCATCATTCTTTTTTCAATCACAAAGTCATCGTCAAGCAATTTTGTTAAGGCATTCTCCATATCGTCAAGCTCAATTTCCGTCATAAATCCGATTTTACCCAGATTTATTCCGAGAACAGGTATTCTGCGCTTTGCACATTCCGATGCCCTGCGCAGTATTGTTCCGTCACCGCCGAGCACTATTACATAGTCCGCATTATCATATATTGCAGAAGATGAAACATATCTGACATTCATTCCGAGAACTCTGTAGGCTTCATCCATATACACAGTAGACTTATCACACAAAAATCCAATAAGACGCTTTGTGTTTACAAGTCCGATATCCTTGTCGCTGTTTGGAATTACCGCAATTCTTTTCATGTATGTTCCACCTCCGTATTTTTGTTAATTACTTTTTATTATACACCACTTCCCATACTTTTTCAATAGATTTTCAGCACTTTTGTCCGTAATATTTATTATTTGCATTTTACTGTCTGTTGTGGTAAAATCAATGAAAACAAGTAAATTATCTTAAGGAGATTATATACATGTCAATTTCATTTTCGGGCGCAAAAAAATATAAAAAGCATAACGGATTTCCTGCATCTGCCAAAATAAAAACACCTCTTCCCTCGCCCATTCACTTTTACAGCCTCAGGCAAGGCGATGATATAATCTTGCAGCCGATGGTAAAAAAAGGAGAACGTATACTCGCCCGTCAGAAAATTGCCGACCTCGACAGCTATGACGCGCTGCCGGTATTCAGCAGTATTTCGGGCAGGGTTGCATCCGTAACAGAGGATATGATTTCTGTGGAAAACGATATGCTGTCTGATGAATATCCTTACACGCCTCCTGAAAAACCATATAATGCCCTCACAACACGCGAGCTTTTATGGCTTCTGCGCGAAAGCGGTATATGTGAAGTACAAAACGGCATACCCGTTCATATACTTTTAGGAGGAGAAAAAGCTTCGGACTGCGTCATAGTCTGCTGTTTTGACAGCGACCCCTATGTTTCCTCGCCCCAGGCAGCAGCTACAGGCAATGCTGAAAAAATATTAAATGGACTTAATATAGCGCTGAGGATACTCGGCATAAAAAAAGCCGTTATCGGAGTTGAAAACGACACAAAAAAAATTTATTCCGACTTTAAATGTCATCTTCGCTATAATACAGATATTTCCCTATATTCGCTCAAGGCGCGTTTCCCGCAGAGCCATGACGATATACTCGTTAAAACTCTGACAGGAAAAAGCATAGATAATATAAACGCGGTAATACTTTCCTCAGAAACGCTGTGCAGCATAGCTGATATATTTGAAAACGGACAGCCCGTCACAAAAAAAATCGTAACCGTCTCGGGTGATGATATACTGCCTCCCGATAATTACCGTGTTCCAATCGGCACACCGATAGCCTCACTGCTGACGAATTCAGGATACACATCCCCCGCGGTTGTTATAAGCGGCGGCATAACAGACGGTAGACACGTTACCGACCTTGACGAGCCTGTCACAGGCAGCACAAAGGCCATTATTGCTTTTAATGATAAAAAGAATATCCCAAGATATAATAAAATCCGTTAGGCAAGCCTGACGGATTTTATTTGTTCAGATAAGCTTTTGCTGTTTTAAAATCATATGTAATAGCTCATAGGCACATTCAGCAAAATTAGTTATTTCTCCGGGTGTGGTATACTGATATTCCCTATCGGTATTGCCGCTGTAGTTTTCGTAATAATCGACAATGAATTTCACCTGAACTGTAAGCTGTCCCTTTTCATAATATCTGAGATAGTCCTTGATTTCAC
>JBJEIU010000148.1:0-3095 GCA_051877355.1 Hominilimicola sp. | reverse complement strand
ATGACGAGGTGAGGATTTGGATATATATTTAAGTGTGAATAACCGAGCAGATATATTGAAAATCCCTGTCCTTCCTCCGTCGTTTACAATAAGCAAGCCGCAATCGACAGAAGTGTTTGAAACTGTGTCGAAGGGAGAACTGATGCTGATAGGAAACCCGAAGCTAAAGAGCATATCAATTTCGAGCTTTTTTCCTGTCCGGGATTATCCGTACCTTCGTGATACATCAATGAAAGGATGGGAGTATGTATATAAGATTGATACTTGGATAGCGCAGAAACTCCCGATACGGCTCATTATTACCGATACACCGATAAATATGGCGGTAGCGGTAAAGAACTTCGAGTACACGATTAAGACTGATGGTGATTTGTGGTATAAGCTGGACTTAGAGGAGTTTAATCTTCTAAGCTATGAAAATCCGCAGGAGGACGGGGAGGAAATAGATATGGAGGAACTTAATAAACTCAAAGAACAGGTTACATATTTGGTGGGATTGGTTGAGACACTTGCCAATCCCTTTATATATAACTATGTTGACGATAATATGCCCGAATGGGCGCGGTCAAGCGTTCAGAAAGCCATTAACAAAGGTGTTTTGAGCGGAACGGGTGAAGGATTGGACTTGCGGTACGATGATTTGCGTGTGCTTGTATGGCTTGACAGATTGGGGCTGCTTAATTGATGGCTTCAGGAGCAACTGTTGCAAGCTGTGCAAGAGCCGAGATGCAGGAAATCGGCGGCAGGTGCGGCAACAATAATAAATATACGCATTGGTATTCAGATAATGTGGACAATATTGGATATAACTTTTGGTGGTGTGCGGTATTTGTAAGCTATGTTGTGCGTCAGTGCGGTGTTCCGACAAGCGTTGTACCGAACTTTGCGTATTGTCCCGATTGCATTGATTGGGCGAGAAGTAAGGGCAGACTTCATTCAAAGTCGCAGATTGCAGGTGGTTCATATACACCGCAGGCGGGCGATATATTCCTGCGTGAAGGGCATACAGGGATTATTGTGTCCGTGAGCGGAAGTCAGTTCACAACTGTGGAAGGAAACACAGGAGGCACTTCAAATTGCAGAACTGTCGGAAGTCATACTTGGAGCTTTTCAGGCGGTAATTATGATTATGTGTTTAATCCCGATTACCCTGACAAGTCAGACGGCAGAATATCCTCCTCCGGAAATGTTGAAAGCTATATGTATTCGGAGAATTCATATGGCGACGGAGAGAAAGAACCAACCGCCGTATGGAATAACAGGTCAAAAGAAAATATTCACGCGCGAATGGCGAATATATCACCGATTGCGTCAACAGGCGAGATGGCGATATACGCAAACGATGTGGATATAACGAAGATGATAGGAAATCTGTCGTGGAAGAACAGTATCTATGAGCTTGCGACCACTATGTCTTTTGATGTGGCAAAGACCGATGCTGCATATCTGCAGGATTTGATGTATATACCGCAGGTCGGAGACATAGTGCGAATGGTAACAAATACAGAGATATTCAGGGGAGTTATAACGAAGGTGGATGACGGTGATGAGAACAGCAATAAATACACGATTGTTGACCTCGGCTGGTATCTGAACAAAACAAGTCAGACCTATCAGTTCAGGAATATATCGGCGTCAGATGCCATAAAGGAAATCTGTAATGATTTATCTATATCAATAGCAATGCTGCCGGAGCTGACAACGAACATAAAGCAGATATATTTTGATAAGACGGTGTCGGATATATTAAAGGATATTCTTGAAAGGTGCGGCGGGGACTATAATTTTGACTTTGTGCCGGAAGGACTGAGGATATACAAAATCGGAGATTTAGTCGCGTATCCGGAATTCAGGGTGGCAAGCAACGTCAGACAGGCATACGGACCTGATTATAAAGGGAATGTAAGCCACAGCATATCCATTGAGGAAATGCATAACTCTATTAAGATTACATCTGAAAAGGACAGCGTGTATAAGGAACTGATGGTACTTCAAAACCGTGAACTTATTGATAAGTACGGCTTTTTGCAGAAAATAGTCAAGATTGACCCTGAAAAGGAAAGCGCAGATGCTGTCGCAAAGCGCGAGCTTAACGAAAATGCAAGAGAGAACGAAACATTCTCATTTGAGATTGTTGAAAAGTATGACAGCTATACACGGGCAGGCGAGGTCATTTCTGTTGATGGAATAAACTATGTAATTGAAAGCACCGACCACAGTTATAAGGACGGATGGCACTTTGACAAGCTGGAATTGAGGAAAGCATTCTGATTTTATGTATTGTATTTTTACAGAGTCTATGGTATAATTATCTTACAGACAAATAGAAAATTAATGATTTGGAAGGAGATAAAAAGTGGAAGGGAAATTAAAAATAATTATAGATAATTGTCCTCAAAATCACAAATGCCCTGCAGTAAATGTTTGTCCTGTTGGAGCTTTAAGTCAAAAAGATTTTGAAGCACCTGCGATAGATTATGACAAGTGTATAGCTTGCGGTAAATGTTCAAATTTTTGTCCTAAAAAAGCATTAGTGTTGTAAAAATCACATTTTTGAACAGATAGTATTATACTAAGGCAGGTGTAAATGGTGGAGGAACATATCGATTCGTCAATGATTGTTCAGACAGAGTTTGAGGAATGGGTAGAAAACGGCTTAAATAGAGCCGAAGAAATTATAAATAAAGCCGAAAAGGATACATAATAAATATTTAATCGGTTAGTGAAAGGATATACAACAATGCTTGGTTTTATATTTGTGGGGCTTGGCGGTGCAGTAGGCTCAATGCTGCGTTATTCTATAAGTTTGATACCGTATAAGCAAACATTTCCTGTTCTGACATTGATAACGAATATTTGCGGCGCATTGCTTATAGGATACATAATCGGTCTTGCCTCAAAAAGAACGATTCCTCAAAACGTAAACTTATTTTTAAAGACAGGTTTATGCGGGGGATTTACAACATTTTCTACTTTTTCTTTGGAAACATATAATCTATTTCAAGGCGGTAGTTACTTTCAAGCAGGCTTATATGTTATACTTAGCTTGTTGGGGTGTTTAATTGGAGTATGGCTTGGGAATATGATTGCAGGAT
>JBJEIU010000147.1:0-14200 GCA_051877355.1 Hominilimicola sp. | reverse complement strand
AAACTTGGTGCCGTCCTGCGCTGTTACATATATCGGAATATATGCGTATGTATCTCCCTCCTGAATTTCAGGAATTTCGATATTTTGCTTAATGTCGATATGTGTATTTGCAGGCGTATCGTTATCAATACCCACAAGTGCGTATTCATTCACTGTAACTGCTTGTACAGAGATTGTATTGCTTGTCTTGGAAACCGGTACGGTTATAACTCCGTCAGCAGATACGAAATCTGTTCCCGCAACATATTCCTTACCGTTAACAATAACCTTTTCAAGCTTATTATTTGAGCTCTTGACCTTCGCCATCAAATAATATGTTCTTACAAATTCCTCACCGTTGTTAAATGTCTTTACAACTTCAATCGTATACTTAGAATATGTTTCACCGTTTTCTGTCTGCGAGTCAAATATTACTGTATCAGCAAATATATTTGAACCGCTTTCATATGTGGTTTCAGCAACCTTGACTCTTATTTCTGTGCCTAAGGTTGAAGATGCATACAGATAATTCGGTCCAATGGCATCGCTTCTGTCGATGAACTGAGTATATGTCTTTGTTGCTTCGTCATAATCTGTAACATCTCTACCGACATACTGTAGGTAATCAAGTGAGATGTTCAAATTCTGAGGTTCTGCATAAATTACATAATGCTCTGTATTACCTGCCTCGGCAGTAACTATAAAGTCTATCTTGTACTTACCGTCCTGCTTGTCTACAAGAGTCTGGTCAAATGTTACAAGATTCTTTCCGTCTTCTGTAACTGTCGGTTCATATTCTGCGCCGTTTATTGTAACCTTGGCATTTTTATCGGAAAGGTTAATTGTAAATGTTTCATTATATGATGTTTTTGACGTATCTTCATTGATGAACAGGTCATATGCTGAATATGTCACATCACCAATTACTTCTGCTCTTGCCGAATTATCGGAATTTTCGTATCTTGTTCCCGGATTTGCGGTTATTTCTACAACTCCCGCATCCTTAGACAGTTTTCTTACAACCAGATAATATGGCTTGTCTTCATTTGTAAGCAATCCGCTTACCGTTCCGTCGCCGTTATCCACAACGCCGCCGTTATCAGCATATACCGCAATCGGAACTGCCACTTCATCTGAATCGCTTGTCCATGCCAGATACTGTGACTTCTTCTTAAATGTGAGCGTATTTCCGTCAAGAACCTTTTCATAATTATCCAGTTCTTCAACATTATCACCGTTGATAAAGATATATCTTACATCATTTCTTACAGGTGTTACTCTTATTATGATATTGTTAATTCCGTCAGGAACACCTATAGTAAAGTTCTTGTCGCCGTCTTCAACAGGAGCGTTTGCTTCTTTCCATGTTCCGTCATCATTAAGAATTTCTACCTTGCTTATGGATAGATTACTCTTATCTTCACGAAGAACAAGGAAGTAAATCTCTGTCGAACCGTTTTCAGCCATAATACCTATAGGAACAACAACACCCTCTGACAGGTTAGCGCCTTCAAGTGAATATGCTGTATTTTCATATACTCGCATACTTGTGTACTTATCATCAAGAAGCTTATTTCTTCTAATCAAATCCTTGATTTCAGCATCGGTCTTACCGCTTACGCTGCCTGCTGTCATAAAGTCACCTACTGCAATCTTTGCATACTGGTCGTTTGCAACAACCTTTATCGGCGTTGAAGCGTCCAGACCTCCTACCAACGCAAAATATGCTCTGTTAAGGTCTATTACATTCTTTGTTGTTTCCTCATTTGTTATATATATTGGCTTAGCCGCAAGTTTCGGATCATCCTCTCCTATCTTAACAGCCTTAACATATCCGTTATCGCCATCTATGGTAATATCTGTTGACTGTAGTTCAAGCAATATCTTATAGATAAACTCTTCTCCGTTTTCAGACGTCACCTTAACCTGAAGGTATTTGCCCGTAGGAGCGTTATCCTTGATAAAGTTATCTATACGAGCTGTTGCTTCAACGCTGCCCGTTCCGACTGTGTTGAATGTTCCGTCGCCGGTTATATCAACACTTACGATATTCTTACTGTCTTCAGCTACTGCCTTAATAGTTACAAGACCGTCCTCGCTCTGAATTGTAGATGATTCAGGATTACCCTTTGCATCCGCCTCAGATACTGCAAGTCTGTAATTATAATCCTTATCCGTGATTTGCTGAATTTTGCCCTTATATGTTGTAAGCTCGTCAAGTTCTTTCAACTTCAGGTTGCTTGTCATATATGACAGATGTAATTCATAATGCTTTCCTGAATTTGTATCACCCGGAGTCTTTACATATATATTGACAATTGTTTCCGTTATATTGTCATCTATAGGACGTAATGTTACATTGCTGAATTCAATGTATTCCTTACCCGCCTCAAGAGACTTATATTTTCCGCTGCTGTCTATTGCTATTGATTCATACATATGAACAGGCTTAATTCTAAGATTAGCGCCCTTTGCGTCATAGTAAATCTTCGCTGTAAGTACCGCAGCGTTTTCACTGTCAGGCACGGCTGTTGAATATGTTGTAAATGCAGCCGTATTTGCCTGTGCTGTTATGTCATGTGATTCCTTAACAACAAGCAGTTTATATACTGTTGCTGTGCTGTATGCCGTATCCTCCGGTTCAACCTTAATATAGAAGTCGTTCATAATATTGTTTGCCGCGCCGACATATGTGGATATGTTTGCAGCTGCCAATGCATTCTCTGCATCTGCTCTTGTTTGCGCAATAACAGATTTCGCATTGTCACTATATGGTTTAGCTTCAATATTAAGCGTTAACGCTGAACCGTCATCGTTCATTGCGTCCTCAGGAATAAATACTACATACTGATTATAAGTTGTATCATACTCAGCCTCTACGCCGTTTACTTTGACGTATTCTGCTCTTACATCTGCTTCATTTGCATACAGACGCACTTTATGATTATCTGATGTATTATTTGTATAAAGCAATGTAAAGTCAACATCAAAGTATCCGAGAGTCCTGAATTCAGAAGGAACTGTTACTGTTTCCTGAGCCACAGTAAGCTTTGGAGTACTGTCCTCAATCTGAATCTTAGCACCCGGTACAACAGTTACTACCTTTACGGTAGCTTCCGTATCATCAATACTGATAGTATCAACATACCAGCCGTTAATTGTCGGTGTTATACCTTCTCCGCCGTTTACTGATACATACGGGTCATTTTCCTCAGAAATCTTAAGAATATTAAGTTTATAATTCTTGCTCTTGTTTCCTGTTCTGATTGTAATATCTTCACTTTCAACAATTTCCGACTTATCAAGTACGAAGTCCTTATATGTTGATACACTGTATTCAGGACCCAAGCTTGGATTCTTGTCCGTTCCCGAATAGTATACCGCCGCTTCTTCTATACCTGCCGAGGTCTTAATATCAACCTTGGAAATTGTATTAGGTATTACAACCTCGTAAACTACATATCCCTGCTCATCCTGTCCTACCATACGCGCTTCATAATCAGTTCCGCTTGCGGATACTGTCACTCCGCTTACGCTTGTTGCAAGACTTTCTTTATAAATTGTCAATGGATATGCCATTTCGTTTGCGGCTGTCGGATATGCAGCCTCCGCCGCAGCCTGTGACGATACATACAGAACCGTATTCTTAATATTACCGTCTATTGCAATATCCTGCACATCAAAGTATGTTTCATGCTTAGAAATCTGAGTAGGTCCGACAAATTCTGAATTAATCAGTTTCTGCTGATAATGGTCTGAGTTCACAGGAATATTGCCGATTGATACTGACGCACTTCTGCTCTCAGCCTCAAGATATACTGCCACATTATCAACATCATCGTCTACTACATAATAGTAGCGGTCTGAACCCTTTACAGATTCGTATACTCTGTATCCATAGTCAGTTCTATAGATATGCTCAGGATTATTATACAGTGTAGAAGGATCGTCAGGATTTACTGCCGCTTCCGCAGGATATACAGAAATCTTCTTATGGTCTCCCTCAGCCGCAATTGTATTATCAGTTGACTGTTCTACAATCGCAAGCTTTGTATATCCGTCGAACGTGTTCTGTCCGTTGTTTCCTGCATTAGTATAATGCAGGTAATACAATGCAACCTCATCAACAGGAATATCAGATACTTCAAAATATTCCGTACCTGCCGCAAAGTATGCATTGTCTTCCTGGGCGGTCTTTAGCGTTATCTGTCTGATTGACGATGGAACAACTGTTCCGTCAGGAAGAAGCGTAGCTTCCTGTGTTATCGTTGAAGCAATAATATTGCCGTCCTCATCTACTATTTCCAGAGTATCCGTATTAACTTCCGCTGCAATTATAAGCGTACCCTTTCCGTCTGTAACAGGTGCAATCACCTTATAAAGCTGAGTGATGTTGTTTTTCAAAGTAGCTGTTGCTTCATCATACTCATCTTCATAAACAACATTACCGTCTACAGTTTGCTTGCTTCTCAGATAACCATGGTTCATGAACCAGTCGAATATATCCTCGTCGGTAGTGCCCTTTGTTTCATCAAAGAACAATCCTGTTGCTCTGAACTTTTCAGCAGCCTGAACAGTAAATTTAGACGCCAAAGTTGTATGTGTTTCCGCATCTGTTATCATCAGCGTTGCATTACCGATTCCAACCGCCGTTACAACACCATTCTTGAATGTTATAACATCGCCTGAGCCGCTTTCCGGATTATTGTCTATTGTGCTTATATAAAGCTCTGCTGTATTTTCCGGATTAGCAACAATATAGAATTTAGGCAGTCTTATATCCATCTTCTGAGTCGCATTAAGCTTCATTACAGAATTCTGCGGATACATTGCAGGTTCGCTGCCCGCAACCATTCTCGGAGTAGTCTGAATCAGATTTGTCTGTTCGCCAAGAATGATAACTTCTTCACCTGTAGCTAACTGACCCTTATTATTCAGACCGAATGCATACAGAAGACCGTTCTTAGATACATCGTCGGATTTACGTCCCACAACTGAGAACGCGCCGCCTGCCGCCACTATAAGCGCGGTCATATCTGTTTCTGTACTGCTAATCTCGCCCGAGTCAGGATTTACTGTCACATTCTTAATTGTCAGTTTTTCAGGAGTACGTACGTTATTTTGGTTTCCAAGACCAAGTCTGCCCTGAGTTCCATCGCCCCATGCAACTACTGTCTGGTCTGACAGCAATGCCAGATTATGTGTTGCTCCGACTGCTATATCAACAACATAATTTGCTGTTCCGTCAAGAGTTTCCACGTAACCTATATCAGCGCTTACATGCTGAGAGGACGCCGATGAGCTTTCAATAATGTCACGGCCAAGCTGTTCATACTGATTGCTGCCCCATGAAATAACGCTTCCGTCATTCAACAGCGCGATTGAGTGGCTCAGACCGTCGTATATACGAGCAATCTTTCCGCTGTATTCACCCATCTTTATCTTTACAGGCTCTCTGAATATGTCGGTATTTGAACCCGGGTCAATCTGTCTTGTGGTATTGTCACCCCAACCCCAGATTTCTCCGTTATAGCTTATTGCTCGTACTGCATAACCGCCGCTTCCGCCGCTTATATCAACCATCTTATTGATGTTCTTAACAATCTGCGGTATTGCGGAACTGCTTTCTATGCCGCTGTCACCATTACCTAACTGACCCTTCTGGTTGTCGCCCCATGTGTATACAAGTCCACTCTTTGCAAGAGCAACCGTGTGTATAGCACCTGCGGCAATCTTGGATATTGCCGGAAGTCCATTTACAAGAGTCGGTGTCGGAACCTTATCAGCTATTATAGCATTTCCTGATTCATTCGTAAGACCAAGCTGTCCATACTCGTTGCTGCCCCATGTATATACCTTACCCGTATCTGTAAGCGCAACTGAGTGATATTCTCCGGCATAAACTGAAATTACTCTGCTGCCGTCCTTTTCCATTATCTCGTCAAGAGCTGTTATTCTTACAGGTACTGATTTATTTGACGTTGTTTCTATACCTATACCAAGCTGTCCGTATTCATTTGAACCGAATGCCCATACGCTGCCGTCTTCCTTAAGTACAAGAGTATGCGCATATCCGGAAGAAATTACCGGAGCTACAACCGCGCTTTCACCAATTGTAGTTACAAAGTACAGAATAGTTTCATCGCCTATCTTTGTACCATTAACATTGTAAATGCCCTTTGTAACCGTTACAGTTGTCTTACCTGCTGAAACTCCTGTTACGTATACCTTGCCATCTACAATATTGACTTTTGCAATGTTTTCATTCTTGCTTACAGCTGTTATAGACTTATCTGATGAGTTGTAATCTGTAAGAAGATTGAAACGTGTGCTTTCCGGAACTTCAAGCAGTTTTTCCGCTCCTTTATTTACAGCAACATCATTATTTCCGGCAAACAATCTTGACTCACCGACAACTACAGGTGTGTCGCTGTATGTCTTCATTTCTGTGATTCCGTCAAATGTCTGACCCTGAGTATAGTCACCAAATCCGTAAACCATACCCTCGCTGTCTGAGATATTACTGTATTCTGTTCCTGCTGAAATATTTACTATATTTACTCCGCTAAGATATTTCTCATTTACCTTAGGCTCTACAATTCTGACAATTGTGCCGTCATTGAATCCACCAAGTCCAAGCTGGCCTCTGTTATTCAGACCCCAAGCCCACAACCTGCCGTTTATATCAAGAGCAAGTGAATGATTATATCCTGCTGATACCGCAATTATTTCAGAAATTACTTCTATTGTTTCTACACTTATTGTTTCATTTGTATGTGAAATACCCAATTCACCGTTTTCATTATTTCCAAACGATGAAACCGTCTTGTTAATATTAAGAGCAAGTGTATGTTTATCTCCTGCTGATATATCAACCATACCAACAAGCGACGGAACTCTTACAGGCACTTTAATATCTTCGTCTGTAATAATTCCCAGTCTGTTATTCTCATGGTTACCCGTAGCATAAACCACACCGTCTACTCTTACAAACATCGAATGTTCACTTCCGGCAGATATAGCTCTTATATTTGAAAGAACTAACTGACGCGGTGTGTCCGCAGATGCTGTTTCTCCAAGACCAATCTGACCGCGGGCATTATTACCCCATACAAATACGTTACCTTTATCTGTAAGCGCAATACTATATCCGTTGCCTGCTGCAATTGCTACAACATTGCTCAAACCGTTTATCTTCGTAAACTGATTGCTTGAAGTATCTGACGAGCCTGTACCAAGCTGTCCGTATTCATTTGAGCCTGCTGCCCATACGTTGCCCTTTGCGTCAAGAATCAATGTATGATCAGCGCCGGCTGCAACATCAACAGCTCTTTCTGCAAATGAGATTGCCTTTACGGGAGCGTCGCTTGAGATATTATCTCCCGTGCCAAGCTGTCCGTTGTCATTTACGCCGTAACCCCATACACTGCCATCATATCTTACTGCAACAGTATGGTTTTTGCCTGATACAACCTTTGGCTGGAATGCCGACATCTGTGTTCCTTCAAGTATTGACGGAAGAACGACTACCTTCGCATAAGAAGTCTTTAGTATATCAACACTTTCTGTTACCTTAATATATGCCGTACCTGCCTTATGCGCATTTACCACACCGCTTGCTGCATCAATTCCAAGTACATCAGTATTGTTTGACGTAAACTCATACTGATAAGTACCGCTTGCCTTATCATATACGTTAAATGCATCAAATGACGCTTCAATTATACTTGTTGTATCGCCTTCATACAGATAAATTGTGCCGAAGCCGGATGTTATATTCATTGAATCGTCTATCTTTGTTATTTCTATCTGGCTGTCTCCGCAGACAATGAACTTATTGCTGTCAGCGCTTTCACCGTTTGCAAGCTGACCATATTCATTTGAACCTGCGCCCCAAACATTACCGTCTTCGTCAACAATAAATGTCTGGTTATATCCTGCCGATATATCAAAGATATTCTTGTCTGTCACTGCTTTTTCTGGCAGCGTCACATATTCATCGCCGCTTGCAAGACCAAGCTGTCCGTTTGTATTCAGACCCCATGCGTATACAATATTATCTTCTGATACTGCATATGATGAATATGCACCAGCGGCAATGCCTGTTATACCTCCAAGAGTCGCGTCAATGCTGTCCTTACTGCTCTTTACAAGTATAGGAGTAATACTGTCATCCGTAGATTCAATACCGAGCTGTCCGTATTCATTATTTCCGACAGCCCATACGTTTCCGTTATCATCAAGAGCAAGCAGATGTTCCTTGCCTGCCGCTATCTTGACAATAGATACTTCATCGCCGTCGCTGTTCTTATACATTACCTTCTGAGGAGTTCCGTTTGCAGTAATTTTCCATACGGTTCCTGCCATGGTTAATGCATACATTCCGCTTATCTGTGATACCTTTTCTATTCCCGAAACAACCGATGGCTTATATGATGTATAAACATAGTCTTCACCCAATCCATACAGCTTGCCGTCCGTTGTCATAATAAGAACAGTGTTATCATCAGCGGAAATCTGAGAAACATTCTCAATAACATTTCCGTCAGCATCCTTAATAAGCTGAACATCTGTGCCTCCGGCAGCAGTTACTCCAAGCTGACGGAATGAATTGTCACCCCATGAGTATGCTCTGCCGTTCTGCGTTACAGCATATGATGAATACTTACCTGCTGCCACAGATACTACTACTGCGCTTTCAATCTCGCCTGTTACAGGATTCTTTTCCTGCGGAATTTCTACTCTGAAGATAGTATTTCCGTCTGTTCTGCCGAGCTGACCATATTCATTGCTGCCCCATGTCCAGACTGTTCCGTCTGCCTTAAGAACAACTGTATGGTCTTGTCCTACTGCAACCATTGGATATGTCTTATCAGCTGAGCCGCTGTTTCTTATATTAACGGTTACAAGCGCGGATACTCCGTTTCCTATAACTTTCAGAAGCGCTTTACCTACCTGAATACCTTCGATAGTCTTAGCGGTATCATCCACCTTCAGCATCGTTGTATCAAGTGACTCATATTTTATATTAACTGAGTCTGAGCCTGACTTATTCAACAGGTTGAACGCATCCTCCATATTCACTGTCAACGCGTAGTCGCCTGTTTCAAGGCTGATTACCTCATTCTTAGGTATATTCAACGTGGTCGGTGTAACGTTAATTGCGCCCTTGCCGACAAGTACAGGAATTATAGAATTGGTTGTATCCTCATTACCAAGCTGACCGTGGGTGTTTTCACCGAATGTCCACATATATCCTGTAGACTTCAATGCTGAGCCGTGAGTGCTTCCTGCTGCAATACTGATTGTTTCAGATGAATCATCGTTTTCATATACAATGACAGTAGGTGTGTGGCTGTATGTCGCCAACTGATTTGTACCCAACTGACCGTAGGTATTATCACCCCATGTGTAAACGCTGCCGTCAGCAGTCATTGCCATACTGAATTCATCGCCCGCTTCAACCTTAACCACGTTCGAAAGCTGATCGCCGTCTTCGCTCAATCTTACAGCCACCGCGTCATTGCTGCCAGCGTCCACGTTGCATATACCCAGCTGACCTCTATTATTTGCGCCGTAAGACCATGCATTTCCATCGGCATCGACAAGAAGTACATGTCCGCTGCCTGATGACAAGTCTACTATATTGGTAAGCTTATCTTCCTGAACCTTTTCAAGTATCGGACTTTCAGGATCTACAGGCAGATTCCATACGGTTCCGCTTGTTTTCAGCATTACGCCGTTGCTTACCTTACTGATTCTCTTTGCAAGACTCAGCAATACAGGTGTTTTGCCATAACCTGTTTCAGAATTCTCTATATCCTCATTACCGAATGCATACAGATTTCTGTTTACTATTAAATCAAATGATACTGTTTCATTGTCAGAATTATTCTGTTCATATGTGTCAATCTTATCTGTAATGATATATCCACTGTGCGGTCCTGCAAATATGTCAGAAACCTTATCTGTTATATTTCCAAGATTTATCTTTCTCGGTACTGTAATATACGAAGCATCAACATTGCCAAGACCAAGCTGACCATATTCATTGCTGCCCCATGTCCAGACATCGCCATTACTGTCAAGCGCCATTGCATGGTCTTCACCTGCGGCTATCTTAACAATATAGACGTCATCTGAGAATACAAGCTTATTGGCAGGCACTGTCATATCATTTCCTGCGCCGCCGCGGCCTCCTATACCAAGCTGACCGTAATCATTGCTGCCCCATGTCCAGACAGTTCCGTCTGACTTCAAAGCAACAGTAAATCCATTTCCGAGAGCCATCTGAGGAACAGCCTTATACTCGGCATCTGCCCCTGTTACCATAACATTGGCTACCGCATACATATCAGGCTTTTCTTCCAGATTTTCTTCCGGTACATATGTATATTTTGCATAAATCTTGGTAGCGCCTTCACCGACAGCAGTTATTTCACCTGTTGCTGAAACCTTTGCTATGCTTTCGTCCATTGACACATACTCAATCTGCGCTGTCTTATCAAGATCAATCTGTTTATCCAAACTGAATGATCTCATATATGCAGCCGTAAGCTGAACGCTGTCGCCAACCTTAAGATTCTCATTATAATTGTCAAGCGCAATATATTCCTCATATACAATATTAGGATACATATTCGCATTTTCAAGCTTGAAGTTACCAAGCTGACCGTAATCGTTGCTGCCCCACATGTATACAAGTCCGTCTTCAATAAACGCAGCCGAATGAGTTCCGCCTGAAACAGCGCCTGTTATACGTCTGTCGGGTTCTTTTTCATACAAGTCAATTATCTTAGACGCTCTTGCAACATTTCCTGCTATACCCACACCAAGCATATTACCGTCGTTTGAACCCCATGCATAAGCCTGGAATTCTCTGTCGGTTGCCAGCATATGAGTATGTTCAACACCTTCATCATCAACATAATATCCGATTGAAATATTGGATATGTTATCAAGAGGCTTATCACTGCCTGTTTCAGGGTCATAACTGTTATTAAGCGTTACTGATGTAGGCAGATTTGAATACTTATCTGTATGAGCAAGGATTCTTGTGTCGTTTGTACCAAGCTGTTCTGATGAGTTATCACCCCATGTGTATACCTGTCTGAACTTCGTATATTTATATACAGGATGATTTTCTTCATCTTTCACAATTTCGCCGTTTTCATTAAGTACAGGCTCCTTAACTTCGGATATAGCCGCAAAGTTATAGCCTCTGCCGACGATTCTGTTTACGCCTTCAAGCTTTTCACCGCCGCCTATATCTTCAACTCTTACAAGGTCTGTACTATATGTCGGATTTCCGCCGGCATCTCTTATAGCCATACCACTGCCAAGCTCACCTCTTGTGTTGCCTCCGACGGTCCATACTGTGCCGTTTGCAAGAAGTAAAGCTGTCGCGTCTTTATTGGCTGCCGCCATAACTACGCCTGTTACATTTGAGTCGCCGACGCCTCTCATCTTCTGAGGCTTCCAGTTAGTGCTGTCATTATCACTGGTTACAGTCTTTCTGCCCAGCTGACTCATGTTGTTTCTGCCCCATGCGTAAACTTCGCCTGACGCAGTCACGGCAACTGTATGGTCTGTACCTGCCGCAATACTGATAATCTCCGAATCGTTATCCAGAGCTACTCTTACAGGACGGTCCACATTCTTGATGTATGTCGGGTCTAAGCCTAATTGACCATAAGTATTATCACCCCATACATATACGCTGCCGCTCTGACCAAGCGCTATAGCGTGGTTTTCTCCTACAGATATTACAGAAATCTTTTCCATATCTTCAAGAGTATCCATCATATCTGAATATCTCTTTTCTATCTGTACGGGAACTGTCAGTGCATCCTGTGCAGTACCTGTTCCGGTGTAATTATTTTCATTATTACCCCATGCCCACAAAGTACCGTCTTTCTTAAGAGCTATTGTAAAGTCTTTGCCTAACTGCATCTGCGGATACGTAAATCCGTCTGTTACAACAACTCTGTTAAATGCCGATTGTCCTGTTACTGTGTTTGTAGCGACAATTCTTGTTTCACCTTCACTGTATGCCGTTATGTTTGCAATGGTCGGGTCATTCGGATTAGTTGCCACCTTTACAATGGTGTCATCAAGCGACTTCCACGTATATGAACCTATATTATTCTCAAGCTCTGTATAAATTGAGAACTTATTGGAATTCATAATGACAACATCTTCTCTGCCGCCAATCTTCAGCTTCATAGTTGAAGGACTCATAACAATGCTTGAGCTTCCTGTCACAACCGGAACCGCTTGATTATCTGTATTCTTGTTACCAAGCTGATATCTGTCGTTGTAGCCCCAGCTATATACAACACCTGTATTAGAAATAACGCTCATGTGATTTCCGTTTACCTGCGGCGTCGCATATATAATTCCCTTCAAGCTGTCGCTTGAAATATCATCCTTATAGACTGTCCTTGCTTTATACTGACTTCCTTCAAATGTCTTATGACCAAGTATACCTGATTCTACAGCACCGTTTGTACCCCACATGTATACTTCACCCGACTGAGTAACCGCTCCGCTCACGCCGTCACCGGCGAATACGCTTACAACATCCTGCATGATTTCCGGAATATCGGTATATGTTACATTCTGGTAGTCATCAACCTCCATCTGGGTTGTCCATGAATACAATCTTGCAAGGTCTGCATCGTCAGGATATAACAGCGTGCCCTTTGTTTCTCTGCCAAGGGCATCTTTTCCGCCCTCCGCGGCATTGCCGTTTTCATCCTGCATGCTGTTATTAATACCATTGCCCAGCACGCCGTCAACATTTCTTCCGTATGCGTATACCGCATTAGTGAATGCAGCGTCGTTATATGTATAAATGTTAAAGATTTCCTGATGCGTACCGATAGCTGCCGATACAAAGCCCTTCTTCGTCTCTGCACCGTCCATTACAGGAAGCGCTATTGTTCTCAGTTTGTCTGTACCTTCAATTTGTCCGTTTGCAAGCAGACCGTCTTCATTGCTGCCTGTGATATACATTGTAGAATCAGCATTGATTATAGCAATGTTATTTTCAGCAACAATTATGTCTATTGCGTCATCAATGCCGTACATACGCTGTGGTATATACTGATTTGGTTTCTTTGACGCAAATGTATCTGTCTTTTCAGGACCTATACCAAGCTTGCCGCTGTCGTTTGCACCCCATACATATACTGTTCCGTATTCTGTAAGAGCCGCAGCCGTATCTCCTGCCGCAACAACCTTAATTACCTTACCTGTATCAGGTCCTCCGAGTACGCCAGTCTGCGCGTTTACAGTCACGCTCGGCGGAGTCTGATTTACTGTATATACCTTTGTTGGGATATACGCGCTTGTAGGTATACCGCTGTTACGTCCAAGCTGTCCGACATCTCTTGAGTTACGTCCCCATGACCATACTGTACCATCTCTGTCAACCGCAAGCATAAATTCATCGCCTGCCGCGATAGATACGATATTCTCCAAGTCTTTACCGTCACGCTGTACAGCATACGGTTCATTCTTGAACTTTTCAATGGTAATAAATCCTGTCTGCGCTTTCTGGTTATCACCCCATGTATATACCTTACCGCTGCTTGTAAGCGCTGCCGAGAACTTGTCACCTACTACAACCTGCGGTGATACGGCAGTTGAAAGGTCCTTAGTATTTACAGGAAGAACCTCAAGGTTGCACAATGCGTACAAGCCTGTGTTTTCTTCGTATACTATTACCTTTACAGAACCAATTGAGTTGTACTTAATTTCATTTGTACCCTCTTCGAATGAAGCAACATTCGGATTTGTTGTTGTATACTTGAATGACGGAGTAATATCGCTTACTTTGTGAAGAACGTTGAATTCATCAAGTTCCGGCTCAATAAACGCGCTTGTACCCGCTTTTGCAAGTATGTGATTGTTTTCCACATTGGTAAGCTTAATCTGCTTAGAATATGTATATACAGGAAGCTTGCTGTCGTCCAGTAAACCTGTGCCAAGCTGTCCTCTGCTGTTGCTTCCGACAGTCATAATATTACCGTTTCTGTCGATAAATGCTGATACTTCACCCGACGCGCTTACGGCTGCCATCCAAATGTTCTGTATCGGAGCGGTAGGATCAGCCGCATTTGATTCGCCTGCCTTAACCGTTTCGATGGTAGTAAGAATATTGTCGTTTCCGCCGAGTCCGATGTTTGTTCCAAGCTTATTACCACTGTTATCACCT
>JBJEIU010000146.1:0-3103 GCA_051877355.1 Hominilimicola sp. | reverse complement strand
AAGGGTTGCGAAGTAGTCGTTTCTGAACTTCACATCATCATATGTCAAATCGCTGTCCGCAGACCTAACCCAGAAATTGTCGGTAATGGTGACGGCATTCACACTTATAACGGTGTTTATATCGTCACGTTCGGCAAGCCTGAGCGCCTTTTTAAGAAGTCTTGAATTTGCCCTGTGATAATCAATCGCGCGCATTTCAAGCCACTTTTCAACATTGCCTGTTCTTTGAAGATACAACGGCAGCAGGGCAGAATTTACAGCAGTGAATTTATTATCAATCCACTTGCCCGCAATCGTGTCCTTGTACATTATCAGCAAATCCATTTTTATCACTTCCTCGCTTATCCTGGTAACATTTTATCACATATTGGACGATAATACAATTATTATTTTATCAGATAGCCATATTAATTATAATATCCCTCTGACCGGTTTGACCGGTTATTTCGCCAATAATAATTGAATCAATAAATTCCTGTACTATCGGAATAGTTAGGTGGTCAATATGGGTGTATTTTTTTAGAATGCTTTCCTTGTCCTCCTGCTTCAGCATAGATTCCTTGATTGCGGTAATTTCTTCATCAATGGCATTAATACGCTTTTGGAATTCCTCTTTTTCCTTGAGGTAATCGCTTTGCACCTCCTCATATATGGAACGCTCAACAACATTGTCGGTATATGCTTTAAGAAGATTTTTCAGATTAAAACGTTGAGCTTCAATCGCTTTTTCAAGCTCATTTTTCCGTCGCACACAATCTGACAACTGCTGCTCAAAACGGTTGGAAATAACCACATTTTTGCTCAAATAATCTCCGCTTGCATATAGTGATATAGTTTCATTAATTTTATCAACAACAAGGCTTTCAAGTACGTCAAGTCGTATGCGCTTGTGATTATCACATTCGCCGGTGGAGGATGCTCTGTAGCATCGAAAATATTCAATGCCGCCCGATTTGCACTTATACATTTTTGAGCCACATTTTTCGCAGAATATCTTGCTTGAAAGTGGGTGCTTCACACCGTCTGTTCCATTGCCGGCTCTGCGGCGTGTTTTGCGTATGTCCTGCACCTTATTCCATAATTCATCATCAATTATTGCCTCGTGCATATGCTCAACTTTTACATGATATTCCTTTGGCAGATTCCGTTTTTTCTTGGTACGGAAATTCACAACGGTGCTTTTATGATTGACAATTGTGCCGCGATAAACCTCATTGGTGATAAATGTCCGAACCATATCCCGCGTCCATTTGCCGAGCTTCATATGACGGTCATACATGCCGTCAACCTTATAGCCGTGCTGCTTTTTATATTCGGATGGTATAAGATAACCTCTGTCATTCAAATACTGTGCAGTAGCTAAATATGTATATCCGGCGGCGGTCATTTCAAAAATAGTCCGCACTACCTTTGCCGCCTCGTCATCAATGACAAGGTGATTTTTATCGTTTAGGTCTTTTTTGTAGCCGTATGGCGGCATTGAGCCGAAAAATTGCCCTTGTTTGGATTTTTCCTCAAAGCTCTTGCGTATATTAGAGGAAAGTAAATCAAGCTGTTCCTCGTCAAATATGGCGTGTACACGGCTGTTCAATTTTGAGCCGATTTGGTTTGTGTCTATGTTGTCAACCACGGACACAAATCGTATGCCCTTTTCCATAAACAGATTGTGTACATAATCCTCAATATACTTGCTGTCACGAGCAAAACGGCTCTGTGTCTTGACAAGCACAATATTAAATTTACCAGCTTCCGCATCACTTATCATGCGGTGAAATTCAGGTCTGCCGCGGTCACTGCCCGACCAGTCCTCGTCTATGTAATGGTCATAAATCTGCCATCCCTGGTTGTGGGCATAGGCATCCAGAATCATTCGCTGATTCTGGATGCTCTCGCTTTCCTCATTGCCTTTGTCTCTGTCCTCCTTGCTTAATCTTATGTAAATTGCCACAGTGTCCATTTCTGTACCTCCCTTGTGTGTAAAAAATACAGCGGCATATAGCCGCCGTATCCTTTACAGTTTTCTGCTGTTTAAAGCTAAGTTGATAATACTCGTCAGTTTTTTGCTGACAACGTATTTTCTCTCCTTCTCGTCCCGAGTCTTATAATTGACGCGTATGTTATAGTTCTGAGCCATAATCCGCACCACCTTTCCCTTCTACAATATATTTGACATAAAAATATTGTATGATTGAATTCGGTAACTTTTCGCTACGGCACTGTCCCGTCCTTTTTGTGCTCATTTCTTTTAATAATAATTGGTTAAACCGGTCAGAATGGATATTTACGAGGTGTTAATTTAACTTAATACCTCGCAGGACTCTGACATATCCATCAAAAGTATCAACTCTATCCCTTTCTACAAATGAATATAATGAAACTTTATGGACAAAAGGTTTTTCCTTGATTGCCATAAAACCCCTGTCTTCACAGAATGATTTATATGCTTCATATAAATCATTCCCACGTACACATTCGTGAGGTTCAATGGAGATATAATCCGATTTAATGAATTCATCAACGGAATCTTTTTGAGGAATATTTTTAAAAGTTATATCCATAATTTCATCCGTTAATGAACACTTTGAAAACTCAAAGTTATTTTCTATTAATTTGCGATATGCTTTCATAGCCTTTTTGATTATGTAGTCTTTTTCTTCCAACAATTTATCCAATAAATTAGGATCTTGCTGACTTTTTGGAACTTGATTTAAAAAAGGTATAATCAGTAGTCTATTCTTAATAGAAGCAGCATCTTCTTTTATGCTGATGTGCGGTAAAGAATTTGATGCAAACATTAATTTTATCCTATCTGGACGGATTTTGCAAAATCCTGCATATTTACCTTCTGCTTCAATATAGTCTTTACCTCCGCTTGTTAGCCTTTTTAAAATACCGAGATTTTTTAGCTCAACCGCGGAATTATCAAGGCTTGTATTAAGCATTTTTCCATACAATCGGGCAGCTGAATATTTATCACCCAATCGCTCCAATGCTATATGCGAACAATTATTTAAACCCACAAGATGTTCTGCCAAACTACCGTAAAGACTTTTGCCGGTATCTGTAGGTCCAAACAGTAGAATAAATTTTTTATAAATAGCTG
>JBJEIU010000145.1:0-3110 GCA_051877355.1 Hominilimicola sp. | reverse complement strand
TGGACAACACCTTCTGCCGTGACAACGAGTCTACCAGCGAGGATTCGCTTCTGACGGTATTGCCTATTCATCATGTTTACTGCTTCACATGTGATATTCTGCTGTCATTAAGATACGGCTCAACGGTATGCGTTAACGATTCAATGATGAGAATTGCACAGAACCTGAAGCTGTTCCAGCCGACGGTAATTCTTCTTGTGCCGATGATAGCGGAAACCATATTTAAGCAGATAAAAGCGGCTGCCGCGGCAAAGCCGGATATTCCGATTACTGTGCTTGCAAATGCAGTTTTCGGCGGAAAATTAAAGGGAATTTACAGCGGCGGCGCATATCTTGCTCCGGAAATTATAAAGGCATATGCGGATGTTGGTATACCAATTGCACAGGGCTATGGTATGACTGAGTGCAGTCCGAGAATATCTTCAATTACATTGGGCGAGGGCAGTTTCGGCGATGTGGGAATTGTCGTAAACGGCTGTCAGGTAAAGATTGAAGACGGAGAAATCGTTGTAAAGAGCCCGTCGGTAATGCAGGGCTATTATAAGGATCCCGAGGCAACGGCAGAGGTGCTGACTGCCGACGGATGGCTTCATACAGGTGACCTTGGCTATGTGGAGGATAACAGAATATATATTACGGGACGTAAGAAAAATCTTATTATTCTTTCAAATGGTGAAAATATCTCTCCGGAGGAGTTGGAAAACAAGTTTGCCGGCAAGGATTTAATATCCGAGGTGCTTGTTTACGCCGAGGACGGACAGGTTACTGCGGAGGTTTATCCGAGCGAGGATTACTGCAAGGATAAGAGCCGCGAGGAAATAGCCGCAGAGCTTACAGAGCTTATCAACAAAATCAACACTACTGTTACATCTTCAAAGACTATTCGCAGAGTACGTTTGAGAGATGTGGAATTTGACAAGACCACCTCAAAGAAGGTTAAGCGTGCTCAAAGCATAAAGGGAGATTTAATTTAATTATTAAGAAAAAAATTACAGCAGGGGGTTGCCTCTGCTGTAATTTTGTATTATAATATATAATATCATGTCCTTCGGAGAAAATTTTGGATATGAAAGAAAGGAACAAAAGATATGACATATGAGGAAGTATTCAGCAAATCAAAGGAGATAATTATGGCGAGCGACGTCAGCGGAATAGAAGGTCATCTTGCCGTTGAAATTGACATTGTCGGCGAGGGTGAAGGCGCTTTTTATATAGAGCTTTTGGACGGGGCGCTTTATGTTGAGCCATACGAGTACTATGACAATGACTGCAAGTTCATCGTATCCGCAAAGGATTTCCTTAAGATGGCAGATGGCTCGCTTGATTCAGTATTTGCTTTCACAACGGGTAAACTTAAGGTAGAGGGCAGCATTGATAAAGCACTTGAATTTCAGAAAATAGTTGAGGCTGTTAAAAAGAAGAAGAAAAAGGAAGAAAAAGCAAATAAAAAGGCTACAACAAATAAAAGAACTTCAGCAAAGAAAAACGTCAGAGCATAATGCTCTGACGTTTTTTTGCGGTAATTAAATATATTTCTTAATCAGTTTATCAAGCTCCTCCGCCTTTTTTTCGGCAAATTCGCTGTAGCTCATATTTGACGCTGTTACGGCTTCGCCAAGCTCAACCATAAATTTCGGAATATCCTCTGCAAGCATAACGCCTATTTCTTCGCCGAATTTTTCCTGTCCCTGCTTGTCGCAGCCGTTTATATTAATTGTGAAAGCAGGCAGCGGTTTTTTGTCAATCATTTTGACCTTGCCGTGAAATCCGATAGAACCAATCTGATGAGTGCCGCAGGAGGACATACAGCCGCTTATATGAAGCTGCGGAAGTGCGTCTGCGGGGAAGCTATGGGGTTTTACGAAGTCAAGAATGTTTTTTAGAAGCTCCTGTGAATCGCGCAGTCCCTGTTGGCATATGGATGCGCCTATACATGCCACTGATTCCTCAACGGCAGATTGTGCGCCGCAGTCTGTGGCGTCAAGCACTTTTTGCACTTCATTGCCGTTACAGTTTATGATGTACATCGCCTCGTCTGGTGTAATGCGCAGCGAAACATCGTCTGAAATTGCATTGTAAATATCCTTGAGCATTTGAGGGGTAAGTCTGCCGCCGATGGGGTGGAATTTAACAGCATACAGTCCCTTTTGCTTTTGTTCGATTATACGTGGTGAGGAAACTTTCGTTTCAATACCGTTCTTTGTTATCTCATTTGTGCTTACCTCAATATCGAGACCGCCCTCGTCAAAAGCTTCTTGAAGCTGCGTGTTAAATTCGTCAACAAGTTTATCGCCGAGGGTATCCTGCATATATCTTGTGCGCGCTTTTGCGCGGTTTTCGTAGTTGCCGTACTTGCAGAAAAGAGAAATCATTGCCTTTATATAGTAGATTACTTTTGAGCCTTCAACCTTTTCAGCCACCTTAACACCCATACGCGGGAACAAACCCATACCGCCTGCGCAGTACACGTCAAACAAGCCGTCGGGGCGCGCGACAAAGCCAAGGTCGCGGAACGTCGCATGAACAGCGTTAGAGGGGGAATTTGAAAATGCAACCTTTAATTTTCTCGGCATTTTTACCGCGTCAATCTGTGAAATGAGATATTCGCCAGCTTTTTGGGCATAGGGGAACACGTCAAAATTTTCGTCCTTTTCAACGCCGGTGAGCGGTGAAACCATCACGTTTCTGGGGAAATCTCCTCCACCTCCGAGAGTGTAAAAGCCGCTTTCAATTGCGTCCGTCATTATATCCGCAATTTTGTCAAGTGGAAGGTCGTGAAGCTGAATTGTCTGACAGGTGGTCAAGTGCAAAAGCTTTATGTCATACTTATCGCATATGTCAATTATCGACTTTAGCTTGTCCTTAATAAGTTGTCCGCCTGCCATGCGCAGACGAAGCATGCCTGCTTCGCCGCCGCGCTGAGCATAGCTGCCAAACTTGCCTGAAAAGCTTTTGAAATCCTTTACACTTATTTCGCCATTTGCAAAGGCGTTTGCCTTTGCGCGGAATTCTTCAATCTGATTTTTCAGTTCAGTATTCATAATATTGCTCCTTTTTTGAATTTAAGTGTACATAAAAATTATTATCCAAAATTCTTCATATATTCATTT
>JBJEIU010000144.1:0-3113 GCA_051877355.1 Hominilimicola sp. | reverse complement strand
ATATGAGTCGGGAAGCCTGCGCCTCCCATTCCTACTATACCTGCCTCGCGGATAACGGATAGTATTTCCTCCTTGGTCATGCTTTCATAATCCTTTGGACAAATCTCATCCGATACAGTGTACTGCTTATCATTTTCAACAAATATTGCCTCTACCATTGTTCCCGAATCGTGGAAATACGGTTTAATATCCGTTACTATTCCCGAAACCGATGAATGTACGGGAGCCGAAACAGGCTCCGCGCTGTCAGCGATTTTCTGCCCTACAGTCACCTTATCTCCGATTTTAACAAGTGAGTGCAGAGGTGCTCCTATGTGCTGACGCATAGGAAAAATGTGCATATCACAATCCGGCAAAGCTGAAGCAGGAATATCCTTTGTCATCTCCTTATAGTCCCTTATGTGAAAGCCGCCTTTAAATGTTGACGCCATATTTATACCTTCCTTTACTGTTGTCATTCATGCCTTTGCATTGAAGATTGATAATTATTTGTCATTATAACACACGCATTACCATTTTTCAACATTTTACTTGAAAAATTTATTATGTTAATATATAATGGCTACAGAAAATATACATTATACTAAAGGAGAGACTATGCAACAAACAGGAATTGTGCAAAAACTACAACACAATATTGCCGAAGTTAAAATCACGCGTTCATCATCCTGTGGCGAAAACTGTGCTTCGTGCGGACTTTGCCTCGGAAGAGAGGCAAAGGTCTTTGCCATAAACGATATAAATGCCGCTGTCGGTGACACGGTTATAATAGATATGGCAGACAACAAGGTGCTTGGCGCAGCATTTTTAGTATATATTGTACCGCTTATTATGATGATTATCGGATACTTTTCAGGTCACGCAGTATTTAACAGCGAAGTTCTTGGCATTATTATAGGATTTTTATTTATGGCGGTTACATTTATCGTGATTACACGTATTGATAGAAAAATCAAGCGTAAATACACACCGCGTATAGTCAGCATAGTTAATAAGGAAACAAAAATATGACTGAATTCAAAAAAAATTTAAAATGGGCGCTTGCATTTCTTCTCCTTATTATTATATGTACACTTGTAATACTTTTTCATAACAATTCGTCCAAAACCGCAAAAACTGCCGAGATTATCCAAAACGGAGAGGTTATCCGCACTGTGGATTTACAGAATGTTCCAATGCCGTATGAATTTGAAGTTATATCTCCTGATGGCGGATATAATACCGTTCGCGTGGAATACGGAAAAATCGGCATTATTCATGCAAGCTGCCCCGACCAGATATGTGTTAAACAGGGCTTTATAGCCGATGGCGTACTGCCTGTCGTATGTCTTCCGAATAAGCTGTCAGTTGTGATTACAGACGACAGCAGCGAATTGGACGCTGTAGCAGGAGGAATTACGCAATGAAAACAAGGAAATTAGCCTTTATGTCAATGCTTTTGGTTTTGGCAATAATCATTTTCACAGTCGAATCGCAGCTTCCTCCTCTCGCCCCCATTCCCGGAATTAAATTAGGCCTTGCAAATGTTATCAATTTAATGGCTATGTATATGCTCGGACGCAGGGAATCATTTATTATTCTTGTATTAAGAATTGTTTTAAGCAGCATATTCGCCGGAAATTTCACAGGGTTTATGTACAGCATTTCAGGCGGCATCATCTGTTTTTTGTTTATGGGTGTAATGTCATTATTTATAAAAGAAAATAGAATGTGGGTCGTAAGTGTTTTCGGTGCAATAGGCCACAATATAGGTCAGATAATAATTGCGTGCTTTATTATGGGAACGTTTCAGATTATATGGTATCTGCCGATACTTATGATTTCGGCAATAATAACAGGTACCTTTACAGGCGCAGCGGCGCAGGCTGCTTTGAAGCATATGAGAAAAACAGGTATTATATCAAAAATACTGGAGGATAGAAATCATGCGTAAAATATTTTTTGCCGCAAATATTTTAATATGCCTGCTGATGTGCGGATGCTCGCAGAATAACATGAAGGAATATACGGAGAACATTTTTGCAATGGATACTGTTATGGATTTAAAAATCTATTCCGAAAATGACGAAGCACTGTCAGAAGCCAAAGCGGAAATCCGGCGCATAGACACGCTATTTGACAGAGGAAATGAAAACAGCGATATTTATCGAATTAACAAAAACAAATCCGCTGATATTTCCGCTGAAACAACAGATGTTATACGCGCCGCGCTTTCAATTTCCGACAGAACAAGCGGAGCGTTTGATATTACGGTTGCGCCTGTTATGGATTTATGGGGATTTTACGGAAACGAGTTTAATGTACCGTCAGACAGCGAACTGAAATCAGCGCTTGAGGGCATCGGATATGAGAAAATACATCTTGACAACACCTGCATTTCTATACCTGAAAACACAGGCATAGACCTTGGCGGCATCGTAAAGGGCTATACCTCTGACCGGATTGCAGCCTTACTGAAAAATAAGGGAGTCCGGTCTGCAATCATATCCCTCGGAGGAAATATTCACGCCATAGGCAAAAGAAACGACGGAAGCGCATGGACCGTAGGCATTACAGACCCTCACGATAAATCACAGCTTATAGGTAAGCTGAAAATAAGTGATAAAGCCGTTATTACCTCAGGTGCTTATCAGCGCTATTTCAAACAGGAGGGAATAACGTATCATCACATTATTGACCCAACCACAGGAAAAAGTGCTGACAGCGGACTTGCCTCCGTCACTGTCATAGCAGACAGCGGCATGACGGCTGACGGCTTATCCACTGCGCTTTTTGTTATGGGACTTGATAAAGCTATAGAACTTTGGCGCAGCAGCAGCGATTTCGACGCTGTTTTTGTTGATGACAGCGGCATGATTTATGTAACAGAGGGTATTGCTGATGTGTTCGAAAGCGACGCTGATTATTCAATTTGTAAAAAGTAGTTTTTTCATAACTCAAGCTATACCGAACATCCGGACTATTCGATTTTATCTTCATACAAACATGCGGTAAGATTTCCTTGCCGCCCATTTTTATTTACAAAGACAAATGTTATCCCTGTTTTATTAAGCTTTCAGAGCCTCATAAAGTGCCACGTCTGTAAGATGCTTATATGGCTCTATTTATATCTG
>JBJEIU010000143.1:0-14323 GCA_051877355.1 Hominilimicola sp. | reverse complement strand
TCATACTCGAAAGCACCGCCCCCGCAATGATTACGGCAATGAATATGTACGGCACTACATTGCGCAGCTTTATAACAAGATTACACCATTTCTCTATACTGGGTACAAAGGATTTATGGGTTGTTTTGTCAATCTTATCGGAAAACGCGAGCAAAAGTCCCGGCATGATAAGGAACACAGTCAAAAGCGAACATATAATACCCTTACACAGTACAAGTCCCATATCCATACCGATTTTCAACTGCATTACTGTAAGCGCCGCCAGACCTGCAAGGGTTGTAAGACTGGAAGAGCTGATTTCGATAATTGCCTTTGACAGCGCCGCAACTATTGCGTCATATGAATTTTTTGTACGCTTTTCCTCGGCAAATCTGTGAGAAAGAATAATCGAATAGTCTATCGCCAGTGCAAGCTGAAGCACCACCGCAACGGATTTTGTAATAAACGATATTTCTCCAAATATGTAGTTTGTGCCCATATTCATCAACGCCGCAATTCCGAATACCGCAAGGAATATCGGCACCTCCATAAAGCTGCTTGACGTAAACAGCAGCACAAGGATTATAATAACAAGCGCAATCGCCAGAATTATGGTCATTTCATTGTCAAGCTGCTTTGAGCTGTCGTCTATGGAGTCTGAATACGCGTAATAGTCATATCCGTCAAGCTGCTTCTTCACGTCCTCAACTATTTCAAGTTCCCTGTCAAGGTCGTCATGTACCTCAAGCGTCACTGTAAAAAGCGCCGCGGACTGCTTGTAATGGTCCTCGTCATCCTCAAATTCCACTTCCTTGACGCCGTCCACCTTTTCCATCTTTTCCTTGAGTTCCTCTGCAGTTTCCTCTGTTATGGTGGTCACCATTATTTTTTCCGTATCGTATGTAATAAACTCCTCGTCCATAAGGGTAAGTCCGCGCCTTGTTTCAGTTTCATCAGGCAAATATGAGCTTATATCATTGTTTACCCTTACTTTGGGTATAGTAATAAAACACAGCACAAGAATTACCGCAAAAATAAAGTAAAACGCACGCCTTTTATCCACAATAAACGTAGCTATTTTAACCATTATATCGTTATTTTTTTCTTCATTGTTCAAGTCTTTATTTTTACTGCTCATGTCACACATCTCCGATTATTTGTTTTCCTATTATTATATTATAATTTCATACACCTTGTCCGTCAACCGTCAATTTTCATATAAATATATATTTTTCAACATTGGTTGTTTTTTTGTTTATATTTCAACGGTATTTTGTCAGTATATACAAATGATACATATACAAATCAATATATAACATATTATTTTATACAAAAATATATTTCCGTTTATGATATGAGAATTCGTGCATAAATTAAAATAAGTTTGCATAGTCTTAACAAATATTATCATACGGTAAAAAAATTTGCATAAACCATTGGTTGAAGTTTCCATTGTTATATGATATACTGTTCTAATCGCTGAATAATATATATTATCAAATAATAATGGAGGAATATAGATGACAAATTTCCTTGTAAGAAAATTTGTGAAGAATTACAAAGATACAGATGACGGCAAAGTGCGCACATCCTACGGCAAGTTTGCCGGATTTGTCGGTATAATATGCAACGCGGCTTTGTTTGCAGGAAAAATAACCGTGGGCACACTTTCGCATTCTGTCGCAATAACCGCGGATGCCGTAAACAACCTTTCCGACGCGTCATCAAGCGTGATAAGCCTGCTTGGCTTCAAGCTTGCAAGCCGTCCTGCCGATGAGGAACATCCATATGGTCACGGACGCTATGAGTATCTTTCGGGACTTATGGTTGCTGTGCTTATAATGGTAATAGGCGTAGAACTGTTTAAGAATAGCGTAAGAAAAATACTTCATCCCGAGCATGTGGAATTCAGCCTGATATCTGCAATAGTACTTATATGTTCAATTCTTCTGAAGGTGTGGATGATGCTCTTTAATAAGAAGATTGGCAATGTTATCAATTCAAAGACGCTCATCGCTACGGCTGCAGACAGCCGCAACGACGTTATAACCACATCGGCAGTCCTTATTGCCGCGGTTATATCGCGTTTCACAGGAGTGGAGCTTGACGGCTGGATGGGATTGGCAGTCGCAATGTTTATACTGTACAGCGGCTTCGGACTTGTAAAGGATACTATGGACCCTATGCTTGGAAAAGCTCCTGACGAGGAACAGGTAAAGACGATACGGGAAAAAATTCTTAGCTACAAGGGAGTGCTTGGCACCCATGACCTTATGGTACATGATTACGGACCAGGCAGACAGTTTGCAAGCGTACACGTGGAGATGGCTGCGGAGGACGATGTATTAGAGAGCCATGACGTTATAGACAACATTGAACGTGATTTTCTGAAAAATGACGGATTACATATGATAGTACACTTTGACCCGATTTCCACAAAGGATTCGCTTGTAAATGAATTGCGAACATGGATAAGCGAGCAGATAAAGCATCTTGATTCACGCCTTACAATTCACGATTTGCGTATCGTAAAGGGTACTACTCACACGAATGTTATTTTTGACTGTGTTGTGCCGCACGATATGGAAATAGGAGAAAAGGAAATTAAAAGATTTGCAGCTAATATAGTTGCCGAAAAATATCCGAATTATTATACGGTTGTCACCATAGACCGCAGCTATGCCGCAATGCCTCATTAGAAAGAATACAACAAAACCGCCTTGATTTTTCAAGGCGGTTTTTAATAACATATGAACTTGCTCAAAGGGTGAGCAAGTTTTATTCAAAATATTTTCTGTCAAGACTGCGGTACTGTATAGCTTCTGCAATATGTGCGCTGCTGATGTTTTCCGCCCCCTCCAGATCTGCTATTGTGCGCGCAACCTTAAGAATACGGCTGTGCGCTCTTGCGCTTAACCCAAGATTATCAAATGCCGCACGGAGTATTGCGTTTTCCTCCTCACCCAGCGGACAGAATGTTTGCAGCATACCAGCGTCAAGCTGTGAGTTTGAGTAGATATTAAGTCCCTTATAGCGTTCAAGCTGAATTTTTCTTGTTCTGTTCACTCGCTCCTTAATAACGCTGCTCGTTTCACCCTTTGTGTTCGAACTGAGGTCGTTATAATCTACGCTTGGCACCTCCACCTGAATATCAATCCTGTCGAGCAGCGGACCTGATATTTTGCTGCGGTACTGGTTAATCTGATGAGGAGTGCATGTACACTGATGCCGGCTATCGCCGAAATAACCGCATTTACAAGGGTTCATGCTTGCGATAAGCATGATGTTGCAGGGATATGTAAGCGTAGCGCTGACGCGTGATATTGTTACTTGTCCGTCCTCAAGCGGCTGACGAAGCACCTCCAGCGCGTCACGCTTGAACTCAGGCAGCTCGTCAAGAAATAATATTCCGTTATGGGCAAGCGACAACTCACCCGGTTTTGGTACTGAGCCTCCTCCTGAGAGGCTGGAAGCCGAAATTGTATGGTGCGGACTTCTGAAAGGTCTGTTAAGAATGAGGGGCTCATTTTTATGTAGAAGTCCTGCAATTGAATGTATTTTAGTTACCTCCAAAGCCTCGTCAAAGGTGAGGTCTGGGAGAATACCCGGCATACGCTGCGCAAGCATTGTTTTGCCTGTGCCGGGACTACCGATGAGAAGTATGTTGTGGTTGCCCGCAGCGGCGATTTCCAATGCGCGCTTTACATTTTCCTGACCCTTTACGTCACAGAAATCAAGGACACTTGCAGCGTTTGATGCAAAGTAATCTGTAAGGTCAACAGTATGGGTTGAAATTTTCTTTATATCGCAGAAGTGGTCGCAAAGCGCCTTGAGCGACGGTACCGGATAGACGTTAATACCGTCTATGACCGCTGCCTCGTCGGCATTGTCCAATGGAACAAACACATCGGTAAAACCTTGCTTGTAAGCGGATATTACCATGGGAAGTATCCCGTTTATAGACTGAACGGAACCGTCAAGCGACAATTCTCCAAAAAATGCGCACTTATCTGTATTTCCTGTACATATCTGTTCTGTGGCGGTAAGAATTGAAAGAGCCATCGGCAGGTCATAGCCTGAACCCTCCTTGCGCTGCGAGGCAGGTGCAAGATTGATTACTATGTGCTTAGCGGGAAATTTAAAGCCTGTATTTTTTATTGCGGAGCGTATACGCTCCTTTGCCTCCTTGACGGCAGCATCCGGCAAACCGACAATGTCAAATCCCGGCAAACCGTTGGAAATATCAGTTTCCACGCATACCGGGAAAGCATCAATACCCGAAAGTCCCCGGGAATAAATATGTGATAACATAGCTTCACCTCAAATTCAAGTAGTTTTTTTTCTTCTGAATACCATGAGCTTCATTGCCGCAAACGTAAGCGGTGTTCCAATGATTGCGGCACATATGTATGCCACTGTTGAATTCCAGTGCAGTGACGTAAAAATGAATACAATAATATATTGAAAAATAAAATTCGGTATATAGCTTATGGGGAATTTTATAAACTTCTCCCATGTTGGCTTTTGTCTGAAGGTGAATTTACAGTTCAGGAAAAACGAGGTCACAATGCTTACAATATATCCGAAAATAAAGTTTGACCTTAAATGTTCAGCCATTGCGCGGATTATATTATCAGACGAGATGAAATTGCGGTGGAGTATATCCAGTAATGAGGCTGTAAATACAGATACCGCTGTGTTAATAATTCCCATAATCATGAAAATGATAAACTGAACAGTTAGAAACGGTCTTACCGCACGCATAACACCCGGCGGCAGGTGTCGGCTGAGTTTGACGCGTAAATCAGACAGAACCTTATCCATGTCTATCATCTCCTCTAAAGTAATAATTATATTATATACTAAATATGGAATAAAAACAATAGTGTATTTTGGTGAAAAATAGAATACGAATATGTAAAAAATAATTCACAGAAACACTTGACATTTGACACATATTGTGCTATAATTATTAAGCACTATTGAGATAGGGCATCAATTTAATATATCGCGAGGTAGAGCAGTTGGTAGCTCGTCGGGCTCATAACCCGAAGGTCGTTGGTTCAAGTCCAGCCCTCGCAACCAATTAAAAATCCAGTGTTTAAGCCATTTGCGGCGGTTGACACTGGATTTTGTTTTATTTATTTTTTATAAAAAGCTGGACAAAAGCTCGACACATCAAAAATTTGTACGTTAGATATAAGTGTATTTTGTATGAATTATGAATAAATTTATATGTCAAGATGTAAAAACTTATAAAATTCCTCTTTAGTGAGAGCAGCCAAACCAAATCTTGAGACTAATTTTGCATTGGTGGAAGTGTTTGAATGTTCTGTTTGTTATAATGAAAGCATATCAAAATTGTCCTGCTGTTGCTGAAATAATTCTTCAATGCGTTCTTTAAATTCTGTTATCTCGTTGTCAGCATTACTATGTCGATTATCACTCATACCTACTAAATAATCAAGACTGACATCAAATGTTTGCGTAAATCGGACGAAACGGCAAGTGATGTAATAAACAGTGTATTGAATTACGGAAAGTAAAATAAGCGGTTTTTGCCGCTTATTTTTATATACGGTCAATGTTGTCGGCTAAGATTTTAACAACATTATAAAAACGGTCGATACGCTCCTGAGGATATTCACCTATTGCAACGGTTATTTTTTCAAAATTCATGTCTTTATCAGCGACTATATCTAATAGTATATAATCTGTACTGACCTCTAATATAATAGCAATTTTTACAAGCGTTTCAATAGATAAAGCTCTGCTACCACGTTCAACGTGACCTATGTGTGCGGTTGACAGGTCGCATAGTTCGGCTAACTGTTCCTGCGTTAGTCCCTTTTCTTTTCTTGCTTTTTTTATTCTCCGCCCCATAGCGGCATAGTTAAATTCCATTGAAATCACTCCTTTTAGACTTATTATAAACTGATAGCCATAAAATTAAATAACTTAACAGCCATAATCTTGACTAAAAGGGCTGATTATGTTACAATATTTTATATAACAAAATTCAACAATATTTTTAAGGGAGGATAAAATTATGTTTGGTATCATTATAGGAGGTATTTTAATTTTGATATTGGTAGTAGTACTACCTAATGTTATAGGTGGTGCGGTTGAGGGTGGTCTCAATTCTTATATGGCAGAAAAAGAAAAAGATAGGGTATCAAGTGAATACAATGATAAATTCAATCCGCAGGAAATAGTATATAATAATTTGGTAATATGTATGGAAGTAGATACATCTAATAAACGCTGGAGAGTTAATAAAGGTACTATATATGATTATAAAGATTTACGAGATTTTGAATTACTGGAAAAGTCAAATGGAAGTTATGCGAAGGCAAGTACCGCGCCAAGTTTCCTGGGGGCAATGTTAGATGTTCCTACGGCAACAAATACATATGTAGAAGCAAAGGAATATTCTTCTATGATGATACGAATATCTTTTAAAGATTTATCAATTCAAGACCAGTATATACGTTTTGCAAGTAATGAAAAAGGGTCATTGTCTCATAATAAAACTTTTGAGACTGTTCAAAAATGTATGTCATTACTAAGAAAAATAAAAGCATATAATGAAGAAAATATAATAAGCAACAAAAAAACAGAAAGTGGTTCTTCTACTGCTGACGAATTGATTAAATTAAAATCATTATTGGACGCTGGTGTTATCACACAAGAAGAATTTGAAACGCAAAAACAAAAATTATTATAATTTTTATATGTTTAAGGGGTTGTTTGCAAACGCCGAAAATAAAATTTTATAGTATCAATAAAGGAATTAAATTATTATAGGAGGAATAGACAATGGCAATTATAAAATGTCCCGAATGTCAAAATGAAGTGAGTGACAAAAACAAATGTATTAACAGGAAACCAAGATGGAGAGCAACAGTACATACAATGTCCGAGATGTAAAAAAATGGTGGATACTCAAGCGCCATATTGTCCTGATTGCGGATTAGCAACATCAAAAATGGAGAATTTTGAGGAAACTATTACTGAAAATTCAAAAAGAGATGATCTTCATGATAAAAAATTTATTATTCCTGCTGCGATTATAGCTATTGTCCTTGTGTTTATTATAATTTTTCTTATTTGTCATTATAATAGTAAAGTCAATGAATTAGAAGAATGCTACACTTCATTGGAAAAAGCATATTCCGATTTAAGAACAGAATATACCGACTATAAAATAAAAATGCAAGCGACACCAACACAGACACCTGCTCCCACTCAGACACCAACACCAGTACCTACTGTACCACCGCAACAGAATACACAGCAATCAAATAACACCAAATCTAATAAAAATGAAGTGTTATGCGGTGTTCCTTGTGTGTTTTCAGATTATAAAGTTACATATAACAGTTTTTCGTTTTCGTCAGATTATAATGGCAATGCTGTAATTATAGAAAATTTAACTTTTGAAAATTTATCATCAGAAGCAAGACCATTTTTTACAACAGCAAATGTAACGATGTATCAAGACGGAGTAGAACTTGAAAATGCTTATTTCGTTGATGGGTATGACGCTGGTTTAAGTCAAAGAAAAATACAGCAAGGCGGCATATTTGATGTGCAAGAAGCTCATATTTTGAGAAATAATACATCACCTGTTTATATTGAGATAACTGATTGGATAAGCTTGAACGGAATTAAATATAAAGGTGTTATACCACTGTCATAGTAAATACTTTACCGCCGCATAAATAAAATTTTATTGAATAACAAAAATAGTCCTGACTTTTAGCAGAAGTTAGGACTATTTTAATAACAAATGCTGTTAAACAGGTGTTGCAGTTTTGTGATTTATATAGTATAATAACCACATAAATGAATGACAGGAGCGGAATTATGAATTTCATAGAGGTAGACGGTTTAAAGGACAAGTTAAAATCAATGCGTCCTCTTAATCAGACAGAATTGCAGAGATTAAGAGAAGAATTTATGATTAACAACACCTACAATTCAAACGCCATTGAGGGAAACACTCTTACATTAAGAGAAACGGCTCTTATATTGCAGGAGGGTATTACAATAGCGGAAAAGCCAGTTAAAGAGCATTTGGAAGCAATAGGACATAAAGACGCATTTGAATATATAATGACGCTTGCAGACGCTAATACACCGCTTACAGAAAAGGTTATAAAAGATATACATTCTCTTGTGCTTATGAATGACGTGCAGAACAGGGGTGTATACCGTTCTTTGCCAGTCACTATTTTAGGGGCGGTACACACACCACCGCAACCGTATCTTGTACCAGTGCAGATGGAGCAGTTAATTGTTGACTATGATACAGCACTAAACGCAAAGCACATTATTTCCGCCGCCGCAGAATTTCATTTGAAATTTGAGAGTATACACCCATTTATTGACGGCAACGGACGCACTGGACGGCTTATATTAAATCTTGAACTTGTTAAGGCTGGATATTTGCCAGTTAATATAAAGTTTACTGACAGGCGTAAATATTATGATTGCTTTGACGAATATGCACAGAGCGGTAATATTGACAGTATGGTAGAATTGATTAGCGGTTATGAAGTGGAAGAACTGCAAAAATATATTTCCATGCTTGAAAAATAAAAAGCTGGACACATTTTGATTTTATGGGAGAAAACAATGATAGACGATACAACACGATACAGAGTTAAGATTGCGTGGAAGTATAGGTTTTTAGCCGCTTTCAAGGTATTGTTACACTTCAATATAAAGTGATATAAAACAGTATTTTAAGAATAAGCACCAACTCATAACCCGAAGGTCGTTGGTTCAAGTCCAGCCCTCGCAACCATTTGAAAAACCTGTAAACAAGCCGTTTACAGGTTTTTGTGTGTTTTATGAAATTTTGAACCATAAAGTAAAACAGTAGCAACTTTAATACAACAAGCCAAAAAATGTCCTTTTATTAATATATCATAACAATACTGCATCTTTTGAATCCACATCCACATATTTCAAGTATTTGCAAGCTGTTCGCACGCTTATCTACACCACTAATACCGCAGTGAGATTTAACTATCAGCCACGTAAGATAACGAAAAAGCGGACAGAATCAAATTCCGTCCACTCAAATATTTATTTTCTACACCATTTTATGTTATGCATCAGCAATACTTGCAATTCTACTTACCTTTTTTAATAAAGCACTTCTATACCTTTTCATATTGTGATAAGAGATGAAAAACATTATCATTTCTGACTTTTCCCTAAAACTGATAAGGCTTGGCGGTTTCTTTATTCCTATACTCATGTTTTTCGTAATAGCCGATTAGATTGCCCTCATCATCACGAAGTGCGACCATATAAACATCCTTATTTTCCTTTTCGTTGTGGTATGTGTATATAATATTATTGTCTTTGCTTTCACCAAACCACACAAGAACCTTTTCAATCATTTCATTTGATTTTGCGTTATGGCAGTCCTTAAGGCTTTTGCCGGTTAAGTTACCGTGATAACGCTTTACAGCAGACGGATTCATATACACAATGATTGAGCTCATGTTGCAAACGACAACTGCCGCATTGTCTTGATCTATAATACTTTTGAATAATAAATTTAACATCTTTGTCCCTCTCATAATCGTCACCGACTTAATTTTTCATATGCAGGCAATAAAATTTTCTCATGTCTTGCCTTGATATAAGTTTTATAAAACTCCTTTTGCAAATTTTGAATATAAGGTACATCATCAATGAAGTTATTTATTTTCTCAATATCAATATTAGGCACAATTTGCAAAATTGCCAAGAAGGCTATCGGCAATAAACATGTTCCAGAAATGCTCGAGCAGCCTTTTAGGATTAACAAACTGCTGCTTTTCAATGGTTTCAATCACATCCGCAAGTTCAGTTCCGGTGCCGTTATGCTCTGAATCAATTACTGTATTTTTTATAGAACAAAAGTCGAATAATTGTTTGCCCTTATCTGTAAAATCTTTGCAGGCACAAACAATCTTTTCTTTTCCGTTCACACTAAATGTACCAAGAAGTGTTTCCTGTGCTTTGATGCCAAGCATATTAAAGATACTGCTGGCAATATGTTCGCTGATACAGCTGTTTGTATAGGAAAGTTCTGTCAGCTTCTTTTTGCCTGAAGGAGGAAACTTCAGCATATATCTCATGCCATTGTATTCAACTGCAATCTTCTTACCGTTTGCACCATTATAGGCTCTTCCAATTATTCTCTTACAATCTGTAAAAATAACTTTCTTTTGCATGATTTCATATCCATAAATATTTCTGTCTTAAATAATCGGCATGCTCAGGAGTTATAAGTCCATCGCTTATTTCCGCCATGTTAATGCTTCCGTAAAGTTCGCCCCAATAGCAGTCAATTAACGATGATTTCTTTGACAGTGCGTCTTTGTATGCATCTAAATCATGCTGCAGATATGCAGGGAGTCCGTACTCGTATGAGCGCTCCCTCTCAAGAGCTGTCATCCTCTCATCAAGCAAACTTTCCATAAAAACATTCAAAACCTTTGCAATTTTATATAATGTTTCTGCAGAGCATTTTTCAATACTAGTTTTACCGCTGCACAATTCGCTTAGTGTTGCATTTGGAATACCGCTCAATTTTGCAAGACGGTACTTTGTCATTCCTTTATTTTCTAAAATTTCGTTTATGCTCATTATTAACCGCCTATTATTATATCGCTATACCGAAATAAAATCAAGTATTTTTGAAAATTTTACTTAAAGCATCAAAAACTCTGTAAAAATCGCATCCTACTGAATAAATACTGGGAACTGCTGCAAACGATATCAGCACCGGGTTGATCAAAGCTATATCAGGCAGTAATATTTATTATAGCGTTAACACATGAATATCATTATTTTTCATATTGTTTAATTCTCCTTTTATATTAATATTATCGCTTCTGGCAGTCGCAATTTTATTATATCAAAAGGAGTTTTATTTTTCATCGCTAAAGCTACACCGCCCCCGGACTATCTATGGGTTTTCATAATACAAAAATTCCTCCCTGAATCTTCTGGGAGGAAAGATTGGTAAAATTCAATTTGTTCTTGAGTTTCTCACCGTCGGCACTTCTTTTTTGCATTGTTTTTCCTAAACTGTCAAGGGGGACGGTTTTCATAGCTTACTTTACACTATCGGCACCTATACAAAAAATTTTCATTTCATAAACGGCAATATATTTTCATATATATGTTGTACAGAAAGGTCGGTGGGAGAATGAAGGATTATATCGAAAAAAGGGCGGTCGAACTGGCACAGTACATAATCGAACATAACGCTACAGTACGCAAAACAGCAAAGGTTTTTAATATTAGCAAATCCACTGTTCATACGGTAGTCAATATATGTGTGGTTTTTATATAATAATGAATTTTGAACCATAATGAAAGCGCATCAGAAATGATGCGTTTCTTACTTTATCTATCTTCCTCATCAAGCTTCTATTCTTTATTGTCAATGATTTTTGGAAAAAAGTTAGAATAAAAACTGTTAAATAGTTGTAAAAAGTTGAATAATATACAAAAACAACTTGATTCATATTATATCATTATGTTATACTCAATTTATAAAATAATATTTAAGCAAGGAGATTTTCAAATGAAAAAATCAAAAAACATTATTTGCGCCTCCATAGCATCTGTACTGCTTGTTTCGGCATTTACACCGGCACTAGCAAAGGAAACACACTATTATGGTGATTTCACAATACCGCAAACTGATTTTTCAGAATTTAAGTACGAAAGATACAACATGGCAGATTTTGATGCCATAATCGAAAAAGCACGCAATCTGATGAAATCAGAAGCAAGCGAAAAAAATATAACTGATATGGAAGGCATTTTATCGGAATTTAATGATCAACTTCTCAAGCTTGACACCTGTTTCAATTTTACCTATATTTTAATGAGTCAGAATAACACTGAAGAAAACATCAATGAGAATGCTACAGCTAAATCACTGAATCTCGAAGCCGACAAAAAATACAGAGAGATTATTACTGAAATGGCAGCAACTGATTACAGAAAAGCTTTGGTTTTCTATTTTGGTGATGAGGAAGCTCTTAATGAATTTCTTGGCAATAATCATACCGATGAATACTATTCTCTTTCCGATGACGAACAGGCGCTTTTGAGCAACTATTTCCAAAATCAGTTCGGCTCTTATATCCTTAAAACAGATGACGGCAAGGAGCTGTCGTATGAAGATATTTATAATATGATCCGTGACATTAAAAAGAGGCGGGATGAAGAAGGCGAAACAGATGAGCTTAAAGCAGAAAAAGAAAAAGCGTTAGATTTATATAATCAGTATTATGACGACAGCCGTCAGATAATTGGTGATATATATTTAAAGCTTATCAATATCCGCAATAAAATAGCAAAAGAAGAAGGTTACGATAATTATGTAGACTATGCCTATGAAAAAATCTACGACCGTGACTTCACAATTGAGGACGCGTTAAAATTTTCAGAAGGAGTAAAGAATTATATTGTTCCTGTTGCTTCTGATATTTTATCAGTTTCTTCCACCGCAGAGCATGCCGATTACAGCACCATGACAGATGAAAAAATCATAGACACATTAAAGCCATGTTTTGATGATATGAGCAGCGAATTATCTGCCGCATTTGATTATGTTCTTGCTTACAATATGTATGACTGGGACTATTCGACTTCAAAAGTCCAGCCAGGAAGCGCCTACACTGCATATCTTAGTTCGTATAAAACACCGTATATGTTTTTCAGTCCCGATAAGGAAGGTCAACGTTGGAAATTCGGCACGATGATACATGAATTCGGTCACTTCAATACAATGCTTCATGATCCGGTACACCGTTCGGATTTTGAAAGCAACAGTAAAACGATGAGTCTTGATGTTGCCGAGGTAAACTCACAGGGGCTTGAGCTTCTGATGATGCATTATTATAAAGATATTTTCGGCAGCCACGCAAATACTGAAAGTTTAAACACAATAGCAACCATGATGTATACTCTCACATCATGCGGTTTACTTACTGAGTTTGAAAACGCAGCCTTTACACATCCCGATATAACCCTCGATGAACTCAGCAAGACTTACATAGAGCTTTCCGAAAAATACGGCTTGGGTTCCGGTGATGCTGATAGTGACAACTGGTGGATAACTGTCCCGCATATATTCGAGTCGCCGCTTTATTACATAAGCTATGGCACAAGCTTAATGTCCGCACTTGATATATGGATGCAATCACAAACAGATTTTGACGTTGCATGCGACAAGTATTTCAGATTGTCAGCTCTTGGGGACAGTATAGATTTTCAGAAATCCCTTTCAGACTGTGATCTGGAAAATATATTCACAGAAGAATATTCACAGAAGCTTGCCAATACGCTTAAAAAGAAATTCGGTCTTGACTATTCTGACGTAAATAAAGAAGACTGGTATTTCTCACCTGTATTTGCAACACTTGATTACATTAACGGTAATTCAGACACGGAATACGGTATTGGCAAAAATGCTTCAAGAGCAGTTGTTGCAGACGGTATTGCAAAGCTTTGTAATGACGACTTTGACGGCGTCATGACAACATTTGCTGATGTTCCCGAAGATGACATATACATCGGCTGGGTACAGGAAAAGGGCATTGTTGAAGGTTATGATGACGTTACCTTCGGCTACAATGATGATGTGACCCGTGAGCAGGCAGTTGCAATGCTTTACCGTTGTGCAAATGCGCTTGAGCTTGACACTTCTGAGACTGACACTTCTGTATATACAGACAGCACTTCAATTTCCGACTGGGCAGCTCAGGCAATCATGTGGGCAAATGCAGAAGGTTTGATTAACGGTTATGATGACGGCAGCTTCAAGCCTCAGAATAATGTTACCAAAGAAGAATTTGCACAGATGCTCTATCAGTTTATGGGTATCGTATATTAATAGATATCCGAAAACAACTAAGCGTACTTCTTCGGTTTTTGTGTAAAATCAGGATATTGCAGAAAATTTAAGCGGACGGAATTGTGATTCCGTCCGCTCAGACTATAGACAAAAATACTACCCAAACACCTTAAAAATCGACACCTTCACGTCTCTTTCTCCGCAAACACCGACATATAAAATTTTCATCTCATAAACAACAATATATTTTCATATATATGTTGTACAGAAAGGTCGGTGGGAGAATGAAGGATTATATCGAAAAAAGGGCGGTCGAACTGGCACAGTACATAATCGAACATAACGCTACAGTACGCAAAACAGCAAAGCATTATTAGAAGTATCAATATTTTCCACATATTAAGATATTAGAGTCTATTTCAAGTATTGTGTAAACCCTCATCATGGTGTAGAATAGAAGTA